>NZ_JANZMJ010000003.1:0-303550 GCF_025175645.1 Peribacillus aracenensis | reverse complement strand
ATAGGATGGAGAATATCAGAAAATGAATAAATTTTTTTGAGCAATAATTAAAGAGTTTACAATACCACTATAATTAAATTATCAGTTTTTTCTGATTATATTGCATATTTTCGCAATATTTAAAATATATAAAGATAAAAATGATATAGTTCTACCTGTGAAAAATATCCTATTTAGCGAAATCTTCTCACAATTATTGTATAGACGGAATGAAAATTATGCGGTAAACTATTTTTCGAAATATTAATTAAATTTGAAACATTTCATCTAATCAATTTTTTCTGAGGCATCTTGAATAAATATTCATGCATCAGAGCTTGATTACAAAATGGGGGGATTATTTATGAAAAAGAAAAAGTTAGCAGGTGCATTCCTTTCACTTACACTTGCTGCAGGAGTGCTGGCTGGTTGTTCCGGCTCTGGTTCATCAGAAAAAACAAGCGGGGATGGAGATACGATCAAGATCGGTGTCAACCTTGAATTATCAGGCGGCGTAGCTTCATATGGACAATCGATTGCAGAAGGCCTGGAGCTTGCGACTGCAGAAATCAATAAAGAAGGCATTGACGGTAAAAAAATCAAACTTATAAAAGTCGATAATAAATCTGAAGCGTCTGAAGCGACAAGCGGAGCGATCAAGCTGACATCACAGGATAAGGTTGCAGCGATCGTCGGTGCAGCGACAAGCACAAACTCGATTGCCCAAGTGCAGATTGCCCAAGATAATAAAGTGCCGGTCATCTCACCATCTGGCACAAGCCCTGAAATCACTTTCAGCAAGGATAAATTGAACGATTATATTTTCCGGACAAGCTTCATCGATCCGTTCCAAGGGACGGTAGCTGCGAATTTCGCCACTACAGAAATCAAAGCGAAGAGTGCAGCCATCTATATTGACAGCGCAAGTGATTATTCAAAAGGGTTAGCAGCAGCCTTTAAAGAACAATTCGAAAAAAATGGCGGAAAAATCGTGGCTGAGGAAGCTTACATTGCGAAGGATACTGATTTCCGTTCTACATTGACTCGTTTGAAATCGGCAAAACCTGACTTTATTTTCCTTCCTGGTTACTATGAGGAAGCTGGCCTGATCGTGAAGCAGGCACGCGAAACTGGACTTGACGTTCCATTCATGGGCGGCGACGGCTGGGATTCTCCTAAGCTAGTTGAAATCGCCGGTGCAAAAGCTCTAAATAACACATTCATCACGAACCATTATTCTTCAGGTGACCCTGATGAGAAAATTCAGAATTTTGTGTCAGCGTTCAAAGCGAAGTACAAAGATAAATCCCCGGATGCATTTAACGCTCTAGGATATGACACAGGATACTTCCTTGCAGACGCGATTAAACGTGCTGGTTCAGCGGATTCAGAAAAAATCAAAGAAGCGCTGGAAAAAACGGCAGACCTTGAGCTTGTAACAGGTACATTCACATTGGATGAAAAACATAATCCAATCAAATCTGCTACCATCCTTGAATTTAAAGAGGGAAAACAAGTATTCAACACAAAAATCAATCCTTAATTTCGGAGAAAAACTCCATCATTTCGCCGGCCCTTCGTCAATAAGAAGGTGCTGGCGAATTCTCATTTTCAAAGAATACCAGGTCACTAACTTCCCCATTAAGGAATGAAAAGAGTTTGGACTAATCATTCATAAAATTAGATTTTCAAGGAGAGTCGAACATGGAATTGATACAACAGCTAATAAACGGGATTTCACTAGGAAGTATTTATGCCCTTATCGCTCTCGGATATACGATGGTTTACGGGATTGTTAAATTGATAAACTTCGCACATGGCGATGTATTCATGGTCGGCTCATTCGTTGGGTTCTACTCGATAACGGTTCTGGATCTGTCATTCATTCCCGCCCTATTGATCTCGATGACGGTCTGTGCGCTGTTTGGGGTTTTGATCGAGCGTATCGCGTACAAGCCATTGCGTAACGCAACACGTATTGCGGCACTTATCACGGCCATCGGTGTTTCCCTTTTGATCGAATACGGATTCATTTACGTCCGCGGTGCACAGCCGGAAGCTTATCCGAATGATGTATTGCCGACAGAAAAGTTCGATATTTTTGGAGTTTCCATCAATAGTCAATCGGTTTTGATTTTTGGAGTGGCCGTAGTTCTAATGATCATCCTTCAAATCATCGTTCATAAATCAAAAATTGGAAAAGCGATGCGTGCCGTTTCCTTCGACGCGGATGCAGCTAAGCTGATGGGGATAAATGTAAATAATACGATTTCTGCCACCTTTGCAATCGGTTCCGCATTAGCGGGGGCAGCAGGCGTCATTTTCGGTATTTACTATATTAAGATCGAGCCGCTCATGGGTGTGCTTCCGGGATTGAAGGCATTCGTTGCAGCCGTACTTGGAGGGATCGGGATTATACCCGGCGCGATGGTCGGCGGCTTATTGCTAGGTGTCATCGAAGCTTTGGTCAGTGCCGCCGGTTACTCATTATGGCGTGATGCTGTAGCCTTCGTCGTACTGATTCTTATCTTGATTTTCATGCCACAAGGCTTATTCGGTAAAAACAAAAAAGAAAAAGTATAGGGGAGACAAAGCAATGACTACAATTAAGCGAGCAAAAGGTTTTTGGCTCTCGATTTCACTATCATTGATCTTTTTCGCCGTAGTTCAAGTGTTAATCGGCGGCGGATCGCTAAATCCTTTTTATCAAAATACGCTCATGTTCATCGGGATCAATATCATTCTGGCAACTAGCCTGCACTTGATCATCGGGATAACCGGGCAGTTCTCCATCGGACATGCCGGATTCCTGGCAGTCGGTGCCTATGCTTCAGCCGTTATGACGATGAAGCTGGAAATGCCGTTTTATGCGGCATTGATAGTCGGAGGTTTGGCGTCAGCGTTGGCCGGATTGATCATCGGAATTCCAAGCTTACGTTTAAAAGGTGACTACCTGGCGATTGCGACCCTCGGCTTTGGGGAAATCGTCCGGATCATGCTTTTGAATATCGATTATGTCGGCGGGGCGAGCGGCATGCAGGTTTCCCATTTGACCACTTGGCCGTGGGTATTCGCTTCCGTGATCATTACGATCATCGTCATCCGAAACTTTACTAGCTCGACCCACGGCAGGGCCTGCATATCGATCCGCGAGGACGAGACGGCTGCCGATTCGATGGGAATCAACACGACGTATTACAAAGTTGTCGCGTTTGCAATCGGTGCTTTTTTTGCCGGTATTGCTGGAGGGCTTTACGCCCATAACTTCTATATCATTCAGCCATCGAACTTTGGATTCCTGAAATCATTCGATATTTTGATCCTAGTGGTACTTGGCGGTCTTGGAAGCCTTTCCGGTGCCGTATTGGCCGCGATATTACTGACGGTAGTCACGACTTTCCTGCAGGATTATCCGGAAACGCGAATGATCATTTACAGCCTTGTGCTTATCGTGATGATGCTCTATCGTCCACAAGGTTTAATGGGGACAAAAGAAATAACATCCATGTTCAAACGTAAAGGAGGAAGCAGCCATGAAAAAAATAAAAACACCGCTGCTTAAAGTCGATTCAGTCGGCATCCAGTTCGGGGGGCTTAAAGCCGTTTCTGATGTTAACGTCGAGTTATATCCAGGAGAATTAATTGGCTTGATCGGGCCGAACGGCGCTGGAAAAACAACTTTCTTTAATTTGCTGACAGGAGTTTACGTCCCTACAGAGGGCACCATTTCTTTGGAAGGTGAGAACTTAAGAAAACTGCCTCCATATAAAATCACGCAAAAAGGGATCAGCCGGACATTCCAGAACATTCGCTTATTCAGTGAACTATCCGTGATCGATAATGTTAAAGTGGCCTATCATTCGCTTTCGAAGCATGGCATTTTAAGTTCGATTTTCCGCATGCCGATCCATTTTAAAGGCGAAAAGGAAATGGATGAAAAGGCGATTGAGTTCCTGAAGATCTTCAACCTTGATCAATATAAGGATGAAAAGGCGAAGAACCTGCCATATGGTAAACAAAGACGTTTGGAAATCGCCCGCGCACTCGCAGCCAACCCGAAACTGCTTTTACTGGATGAACCGGCTGCGGGGATGAATCCCCAGGAAACGCACGAGCTCATGAACCTGATTGCCCTCATCCGTGAGAAATTCGATTTGACCGTATTATTGATAGAACATGATATGCCGCTCGTCATGGGTGTTTGCGAACGCATATACGTACTCGATCACGGACAACTGATCGCTCAAGGAAAGCCAGAGGAAATCCGCAACAATCCAAAAGTCATCGAGGCCTATCTGGGCGAGGAGGTTTCATAATGTTAAAAATCGAGGACATCAACGTCTATTACGGAAACATTCAAGCCTTGAAAGGAGTCTCGCTTTCTATTAACGAAGGTGAAATCGTGACTCTTATCGGGGCGAACGGAGCCGGGAAAAGCACGATGCTGAAAAGCATTTCCGGCCTATTAAAACCAAAACAAGGGAAAATCATTTACGAAGGGCAATCCATCGGCGGAAAGGCAGCACAATCCATCGTGAAAATGGGCATCTCCCATGTCCCTGAAGGCAGGCGTGTCTTCGCTAACATGTCGGTTGAAGAAAACCTTCAGCTTGGTGCTTATTTACGCAAAGATAAGGCAGGAATCAAGCAGGATATGGAGAAAGTCTATGAATTATTCCCGCGTTTGCTAGAGCGCCTGAAACAGCAATCCGGAACCCTTTCCGGCGGGGAACAGCAAATGCTCGCAATGGGCAGGGCCCTCATGGCCAAGCCCCGGCTCCTGTTATTGGACGAGCCATCGATGGGACTCGCGCCATTATTGGTGAAGCAAATCTTTAACATCATCGAAGAAATCAACAAAACAGGTACAACGATCCTGCTGGTCGAACAAAATGCCAACTTAGCACTATCCATCGCGGACAGAGCCTACGTTGTCGAAACCGGCCGAATCGTCCTATCTGGCAAATCAGAGGAACTGACCGCAAGCGAAGAAATCAAGAATGCCTATTTAGGCGGCCATTAAAACGCTTTATAGCGGTTACAGACTGCAGACAAACTCGAGGAAAAGCGAGTTTGCCTGCAGTTTTTTGTTTGGAGAAAGCGACCGTTGATTTCCACTCCAGGCACTCGCTTTCCGCGGGCGGTCCGGGAGCCTCCTCGACGCTTCGCGCCTGCGGGATCTCCCCTGGACTCGCATTTCCCGCAGGAGTCTCGTGCCTTCCGTTCCAATCAACTTTGTTTAAGAATAGATAGAACCTATTTTTACGGAAAATGTTCCAGCTATTTCTAGAAATCTCCGTTTCACCCGACTGTCTGCCATGGCTCCTGCGCAAGCGCCTCCGGGGTCTCGGCTAGCCGGTAAGTCGGAAGGGGTGTCGCAAATTTCTTCCATCCAACAAGGAATACAGAAAAAAAACATGAAGGATAATTTAGTCTTGTTTTAAAATCATGGTTTAGGATTGGACCAATCGGAACTCCTAGACTGACCGGAGATATATTCGAGGAAAAACGTGTTTGCTTGCAAGTTTTTTTAAAAAACGCTCTGTTAAAGGATCTTGTTGATTTTCGAACTAAAGGGGCAAGTTACTTAAATAAACTTTTCCAAATTACACCAAAAACAATCCTATAAGTGGTAAAATTGAAATTCATTTATCCATTGAGGAGGAGTTAGGTTGAAGAAAGTTTTCACTGTATTATTTATAATGATGGTTTTAACAGCTTGTTCATTTACCAACAGTAAGGAAACACAATCAGAAACGAGGACCGAACATAATTATCAATTTATAGGAAATAGCGAACATTGGGAAGCTGAATATTCTTATGAAGCAACCGAAATATGGAGGGAAAATGAACGCAAACAAACAGGTCATTCTAGTAAAGATAGCTATGAACTTGTATTAAAATACAAAGGATCTTTAGAAGAGTTATCTTCCATGAAAAACCTCGAATACAGTTTTGAAACAACCAGTCAAAGCGCAAGTACAAAAGAACAATTCCCTGAACCACCTAGCGAAAAAGTATTTAGAACGGGTGGAGGTTCAGAAGGTGGAGCAATAATAGGTGAAGGCGAAGTTATAAAGGTAAATGTAAAATGGGATGATTCTGAAGAGTCATTTGAACTGCACAATAAGGATAAGTAATTTAGTTGAACTTTAGAAGGCCACTTTTGGGTGGTCTTTTTTATTTGTTCAAAAATCAAGACCATTCTTTTACAAAGCATTTTTAAAAAAGGTTCCAGTTGATTTCAGAAATCAGCCCCCTTTCCGCCGACTGACTGCCAAGCCTCATCAAAGCAAGCGGCTGTGGTGTCTCGGCAAGCCAGTAATTCGGCAGGAGTGTCGCAAATTTCTTCAATATAGTGTTTCATCCATATAAATAGTAAAAAACATGAAGGATAAACAAGTCTTCTTTTAAAAGGCTATGTTATAGGGAAAGGTTGATTTATCGTAAAATGATATGGTGACAACCACAAAACTTCTTATTAAATTACTCCAACACTTAACTGGATATTTATGTTAAAACAAGAATGAGTTTGTGAAGGTTTACACTTAAACTAACGAAACAGTTTACTTGAAGAAGTTGAATGTTAAAATAGCGAGAAAAGGAGATTGTGAAATGAGTTTAGCAAGTTATATCGGATGCAATATAGAAATACCTCTTAGTAATGAAGAGTCAGACGATTTAATTGTTATTGGAGGTTGTTTTTCGAACAAATATAACCGTCGAGATGTGAAAAAACATCAATTTACCACTCCTTTTGTTTTCGAAGTATCAAGTGACTGGGGAATAGAGATTTCGGAATATATGAACCAAAAAACGTGTGCCGAATCAAAAGAGAAGCTAATTGAACTGTGTAAAATTATGGACAGTTACATTGATAAAGGTGATTATTTTGAACTGTATAGTTGTTGGGTCGGAGAAGAAGCCGATAAGCGAGAAGGTGAGATAACTCTTCGAATCAATAACTTTGACATTGAACAGATAGAAATGCCTGAAAAAACGTTAGTGAGATTTGAGAAATGAGTTCTTCTTCAACTAACGGGTGCTTTAGTAAAAAAAGGACATCAAAAAATACAATGAGTTTGGAGACACATTTCCAAGCTCATTTTTTATGTACAAAGAAGCTTCGGCCCCCTTTTTTAGACAAAAGTGTTTTTACCTGAATAAGTTGATGGGAACGGAAGGTACGAGACTCCTGCGGGAAAAGCGAGTCCAAGGGAGACCCCACAGACGCGAAGCGTCGAGGAGGCTCCCGGACCGCCCGCGGAAAGCGAGTGCCTGGAGCGGAAATCAAAGTGCAAATTTATAGCGGTTTTTTGTTTTTTAAATAAGCTATTTTAACTAGATAAAAAGGTTAGTAAATCCAAATCAGACGGTATACAATCTAGTTAGGAATAAATAGTAGAATTGGTTCATGATAAAACCTCATCGATAGCTATTCTTAATCATATTTTTGGAGTGATTGTATGCACAAACTTATTCAGGTTTTATTGCCGGTATTATTACTGTTTATGATTCTGCCAAACTACCAGCCAGATTCTGCTTCTGCAGAAGAGATCCCGCAATCTGATGGTGTCATCGTCAAATATAAAGGGACGAACGATGAGCCGATCAACGAGTTGATCGAAAAGGTGGAGGTTCCTAAAGGGGAAACGACAGACAACGTGATCGAGGAACTTGAAGAACAGAAGAATGTGGAGTATGCAGAACCAAACTACATTTTTAAGAAAATGGAAAGTCCGAACGATCCAGCATACATAGACCAATGGCATCATAAAAAGCTTGGTACGAGTGCAGCGTGGACCAAAACCATGGGGTCGAAGGAATTGATCGTGGCCATCATTGACGACGGCATCGATCGCAATCACGAAGATTTAAAAGGGAAGATCGTCAATGCCTATGATACGATAAAAAATCGGAAGCATATCGTACCAAAAGGGGCGCATGGAACGCATATCGCGGGCATCATAGCCGGTTCTGCGAACAACGGCATAGGTGGAACTGGTGTTGCCCCGAATGTTAAACTAATGCCGATCAATGTCTTTGATGGAGAGTATGCCAATACGGCCGATATCATTGAAGCGATACATTATGCCGTTCAGCAAAAGGCTAACATCATCAATATGAGTTTGGGAGACACCAGTTATTCGGAGGCCTTTAATAAGGCCGTCCAGGAAGCCTATAAAAAAGGCGTACTGATCGTCGCGGCTGCCGGGAATGAAGGGGATATGGGGAAAAATGTGCAGCGTGTGTACCCAGCCGCATTCAGCCACGTCATTTCCGTTGCTGCCACTGACTCAAGGGACAAGCGTCCCAGTTATTCCAACTACCATTCAACAGTCGATATCGCGGCACCAGGAAGTGATATCCTTTCAACCTTACCTTATGGTAAATACGGCTGGATGAGCGGAACATCGATGGCCACACCGATGGTGGCGGGTGTAGCGGCACTGATTTGGTCCAATGAGCCCAAACTTAACAAAACGGAGGTCGAGTACCGCCTCTATGATTCAGCCGTTGACCTAGGTGCAAAAGGGAAAGACATATACTATGGAAACGGGCGGGTCAATGCCAAAAAAGCACTCGAGATGAAGACGCTGACCAAACCGGCCGTAACCGCGATATCCGATAAGGACACCAAGATCAACGGGAAAATCCCGACTGATTTTAAAACGGGGACCGTATCCATTTATACCGATAAAAGCCAACTCGCCACAGTGAAAATCAACGGCGAAAAAACCTTTACGGCGACTATTGCCAAACAAACAGCCGGAACGACCATCTCTACGAGGCTAATCGATCAATCGGGAAATAAAAGTATACCCGTTTCATTTAAAGTGGCAGATAAAACGGCTCCTGCAAGACCTTCCGTAAATACGGTAGGTGACAATACCGTCAAAGTAACCGGCAAAGCGGAAGCGGGCTCTTCCGTCACTGTCAAAACCGGCAGTACGGTTCTAGGTAAAGCAAATTCCAACAGCGCAGGGAATTTCACCGTAACGATGTCAAAAAAACAAAAAGCCGGAAAAGTCCTATCCGTTACAGCAACCGATAAAGCAGGAAATGTTAGCTCGATCAAAACCGTGACCGTCGCAGACAAAACAGCACCTAGTAAACCGACGGTCAACACAGTAACCACAAAAACGACAAAAGTAACAGGCAAAGCAGAAGCCAACTCCACGGTATCCATCAAAGCATCAGGAAAAGTGATCGGCTCTGCCACAGCAACGTCCAAAGGCACATTCTCGGTTAAAATTCCCAAGCAAAAAGCCGGGCAGAACCTATATACCTATGCCAAGGACAAAGCGAAAAACGTAAGCGAATCAAGGAAGGTAACGGTTAAAAAGTAATAGAAAAACAAGAACAGCCCCCAATACTCAAATTGGGGGCTGCACTTGTCAATCTCTATTTCCATACATCAATTCCGTGCTTCGACTGTAAAGTTCAATGATATTGCCGAACGGATCTTCACAATATATTAAATAATAGGGCTTATTCTCCCAAGTATTCCATATATCGCTTCGCCTTCTTCCGCCAGAAGCAGCAATATCATCAGCCAGCCTTTCAATATCATCCGCTATTAAGCAAATATGAAAAAAGCCCTCATACCCGCGACTCTCACCATTAGTCATCCTCGGCTCCTCAAACTCAAAAAGCTCAATCCCCACTCCATTATCCGCCATCAAATGTGCATTACGCATCTTTTTAACATCATCACCAAGAAGATCATTCGTCATATTATGTTTGTTCTCTGCACTTGCATCAAACGAATAGGGACCCGCCAATAACCTGAAACCCAACACCTGCTCATACCACTTAATCGCAGCATCCAAATCAGGTACAGCCAATCCAATATGAGTAATTGCTGTCATATGTATCCCCCCTGATAATAAAATACCCTTTTAAGTTGTGGGCAAACGGCACGTTTTGGACAGAAAAAAGAAGCAATAGCCAATATTGCTTCTGGTTTACACATATCGACCTCATGAAATTCTTTAAATCTCACCCTCTTCAAGCCTCCTATTATACTCAACTTTACTAATTAATCCCTTTGCATTACAGGTAAGACAATCTGTATAAATATCGTAAGCACCTGTACCTGCACAAACATGGCACTTAACATGAGTTTCCGGTATATCCTTATGCATGAATGAAAAAACTTTTCCAATATACTGAAGAATAATCATTCCCAAAACTCCTTTTTTTTCTATCATACAACGAAAAAGAGAGAAGGAAACAGGGAATACAATAACATTACTTAAAACAAATAAAACCATAACATAGTTTACATAGGGTTAAAAAATGCACGGATGAAAATGCGATAAGCTGTTCTGCAAAATCACCTCTGTTTACAATAGGCTGTTTTCGAATACTTTGTTGTCATTTACCAAGTAATGTGGTGTGGCTGATTTCCCCTCCAGATGCTCGCTTTCCGCGGGGCGGGCGGTGAGCCTCCACGGCGTAAACGCCTGTTGGGTCTCACCTGTCCCGCTGCTCCCGCAGGAGTCTCGCACTTCCGCTCCAATCAACCTTAAATCGTTTCGTTTTAATAACAACAATCTTTACGAAAAGAGCCTTTCAAAAAAAGAACATCCACAAAGATGTCCCTTAATGTGTAATCACTTCATTTTTCTTAAAATCCATAAATAAGCTAATATTGAAATCCCCACTGAGACTGCTGCCATTATGTAAATGCTTATATATCCGAAAAGATAGCCAATTTGTCCGAAGAGGATGGCACCGAAACCGATTCCAAGATCAAAAAAGGAATAGAAAGTGGCATTGGCCATGCCTTTTCGGTTTCGGGCAGCGTGTTCAAGAGACCACGCTTGAAGAGCCGGTTGGACAGCACCGAATCCAATGCCATAAAAAATAGCTGCCATATACAGAATCATGTTACTTGGCATCCAGGCAAGCATTAGCATCGCCACTACGATAAAAAGAGTGGACGGAATGAAGACAGCTTGATGTCCTTTTTGATCATAGATCTTTCCAGCAAACATACGTGTGAATATAAGAGCTAGAGCGTAAAGAAAAAAGTATCCTTGAATACCTGTCAGACCTTTTTCGATTGTATAAAGAGGTAAGAAGGTAGCAGTCCCGCCAAAAGTCACCGTAATGAAAAAAACAAGAAGGGACGGAGCAACAGCGCTATTTTCATAAATGTCAAACCTATTAGTGTTAGCTGGGGCAGAAGCATGATCTACTTTTTTATACGTAATTGTTGAGGCCATGATCCAAGCTGCCAGGCTTAATACACCGCAAAATAAAAACAAATGTTGAAAGGTTAAAACATCCGCTAAGAAAAGCCCGAATGAAGGACCAAAAGCCATCGCCAAATTCCCCGATAAAGTGAAGTATCCCATTCCCTCACCCCGACGCCTTGCTGGGATAAGATCAGAGGCAATCGTACCTGAAGCCGTGGTCGCATATCCCCAGCCAATCCCTTGTACAATCCTCATGGTGCAAAGAAGGAAAATACTCATCATATATCCAAACGAACCAATCGCAACAGCCAAAAGGGCTAGACCGAACAGGAAAACAAAACGTCTGCCTTTTGTTTCCAAGGCCTGTCCAGCAAAAGGGCGGACAATCAGGGCAGAAAATAAAAACATGCCAGCAACTAACCCAATATACCGTTCATTCCCGCCAAGCTCCTTTACAAAAAGCGGAAGGGTCGGGGAAGTCATCTGAAAGGATAAAAAAACAAAAAAGTTAGCCAAGAAAATCATAATAAAATCACGCGACCATATTTTATTAACAACCGGAAGCTCTTCTTTTAACAAAGGTACACCCATAATAGTAATTCTCCTTAATTGATAGTAATTATCATTCTCATTTTACTAAAATTAAAGAGAACAATCTATAAAAATTAAGTGATCACTATAAATCTAAGTAATATTGACTACTAGTTAGCCCGTAAAAAATTTAATAGACACAAAAAATCGGGATGGAGGTCACTTTATATACAGGAAACACAACACACAGGGGTCTTATAGCGGATTTTCCATTAAACCATGTTCCTGCCTATACAAAACCCTTATGTAGAGTGGAATTAACTTAGAGTGAAACAATCGTGCAGTTCCAACAGAAATTAATTAATCAAAAAGGTAATTATGGTAAACTTGTCGGATATTTGGGAGAGTTGTTAAGAAATCGTGTCATTATTATGAAATTTTAATTAAGGACCTTTAATTTACCATTCATAAGGTATATTATCTGGGAAATGAGAGATTAAAGGAGTTAATTATGGGTAGATTTACAGAGACTGTAATGGAGAGGGTAGAAGATTCTCTACATAGTAGGAAGAAACCTATGGTTGTTAAACTAAATTCCGAACAACTTGATGAATTTATACGAAAATTCCCTGATGACGGAGAGTTTTTTGGTTTAAGCTATCACATTCATGATGATAAGACGGTCACTTTTAACTATAATTCAGAGGGCAGACTTCTGGAAGTATTGAATTTGGTTAAGTGATTGCAGTTTTGAGAATCCAGCAGAAATGCTGGATTTTTTTGAAATAAAAAATCTTAATGAAATTTAGTGCGATTAAAGTTGAATGATGTAGAAGATAAAACAGCGTTTATGAAACCGACAGTAAATTTTGAGGCAGTACAAACGACCAAGAAGGTCATTCGTCATATTTATTCTCCGCACTTGCATCAAACGAAAAGGAACCCGCCAATAACGTGAAACCCAACACATTCTAGACCATTTAATCGCAGCATCCAAATCACACTGCCAATCCAATATGAGTAATTACTGTCATATGTATCCCTCCTGATAATAAAATACCATTTAAATGTGGGGACCAAACGACGCCGTTTTGGACAAAAAAAAGAAGCAATAGCCAATATTGCTTCTGGTTTACATATATCGACCTCATGAAATTCTTTAAATCTCACCCTCTTCAAGCCTCCTATTATACTCAACTTTACTAATTAATCCCTTGGCATTACAGGTAAGACAATCTGTATAAATATCGTAAGCACCTGTACCTGCACAAACACGCATTTAACATGAGTTTTCCTATATCCTTATGCATGAATGAAAAAACTTTTCCAATATACTGCAGAATAATCATTCCCAAAACTCCTTTTTTTTCTATCATACAACGAAAAAGAGAGAAGGAAACAGGGAATACCATTAACGTTACTTAAAACAAATAAAGCATAACATAGTTTACATGGGGGTTAAAAAAATTAAACTGATATATACATAGTTCCTTTAAATTCATTTTATGAACGCTGTTTACCTATTTAATTTTTCTTTGCCGTACATTTTGTTCCAACTTTGGTTTTTCCTTTTGAATAAACTATAAAGAAATTTGTCTGCCTGCAAAATTTAATACAACAGTTTAAGTTTAAGGTAAGCAAAATTTTCTTTAAAACTCACATTACATTTATCATTTAAACATTCCTTAAAAAGGGTTTCATAATAGCGTTATACCA
This sequence comes from Peribacillus aracenensis, assembly GCF_025175645.1. Taxonomy (NCBI): domain Bacteria; kingdom Bacillati; phylum Bacillota; class Bacilli; order Caryophanales; family Bacillaceae; genus Peribacillus; species Peribacillus aracenensis. Next base: position 290,117 of record NZ_JANZMJ010000003.1, on the reverse strand, counting down.
TAACTTTTTCATATTTCCTTCAAATTGTTCTCTGCAAATATTATCAGTCAATTTGGAAAAATCTTCAGATTTCAGAAAATGATTCATTAGCTTTCGTTATTGAGACTGGTTTTATAACATGCATGAGACCTAAAGGCATATGACAATAGAGTAGGTTAAAAAACCACCTCAATAAAGGGGGTGACCTTTTGCTTTTTAACAGATTTTTGTGTCTCTTTTGTTTCAGCTATTGTTTTCACTAATTTTTACTCCTAACAATAATAAAATCTACGATTTTGATTGTCCTCCCCTTCGCTTAAAGGTTATCCGTGATGAACGTTTTACTATTGCTGAGAATATAATAGGAAGTGTAAAAGAAGCGGTTGATAGCACTTTAAAAATCAGATTGAACTATTAATATCAGGTCTGGCATCCGGTAATAACAAGAATCATCCAGATGATGAAGATACAATCATTTTAGTTGCAGTTTGGTTCAGGTCGATACACTGATAGTGTTTGTTAAATTGTTGGACAAGAATAAGAATGTACTAGATTGTGGGGTTACCTTATCTAATTACAGTAATACCTTTAACACCAAAGGCGAACTTACAGCGTTACAAAATCATTGCAAATGAATTAGAAGGGAAGCGCACCTTAATTCGAAGCACTCTAATAGCTTTACAGCATGCTTAAACTTCCCGGAATCATCCTGTACTTTTTAACTCTGTATGATCAGTAATTTAAACGGGTGCTGGGCAAACATTCTTAACGGTGATAATAATTCCAGGTGTTATGACTGGTGTAATAACAGTGGGTACATTACGAGATATCTTACTTGAAGGAGTTGAAATTCGAAGGAGTGACTATATTTATAAAATTAAACTAACGCATTACGCATAAATAACATGGGGTTCTAGAACCGCGAAAGCAATATAATTGAAAGTAATTTGGGCAGCAAAAACCCAAGATTTCTTTCAATTTGGAAGATGGTTATTTTGAGGCTGAGAATTTTCAGAAAGTTAAACGTCTTTATTAGTCTGATTTCAGAATTTCCGCCACCTTATGTGGGTTATTACATCGAAAGCTCTAATGCTGAATATCTCTCAGCTGTCATTGAATTCTTTGGTAATTTTTAATGAATCTGTTCTTTAATTAACTTTTTTTCAATCCGAGAAACAATTGGGGTCAGGAAGTTTAGTGATAAATATGTATAAAATGTTGAGATTTTCAGTTAAAGCTACAAGAATTATGTGTAAATTAACTGATGTTGCAACATTGAACGAATTAATTAGCAAGTCACACAATTGAAAGTCTAAACTGGCTTAATAAAAAGGGGGTACTGGTACGGGAATGTTTAAGAACTTTGATATCGCGGTGGATACAAAAAAAGTAATCAGAAATCGTGCAATCACTGTCAACACCAATGATTTACAGACTGTTAAATTTTCTATAACTATCACCCAATCAGGGGAACCGGTCTATTTAACAGGATCTACTGTTCGTTTGGCTGTTAAAAAGCCGGATAAAAAGACCGTATTACAAGATTGTGCAATTATAGATGCAGCAAACGGAAAATGCGAAATTATCTTGGATACGCCAGCATATATCGACTATGGTCTTCATCATGCTGAAGTAATGATTTATTATGCAGCAGATAAGGTATCTGTTACAAGTAGGTTTTCATATACGGTTAACAAAGGGATTCTCGATGAAGGGACATTCGAATGTACTCATGAATTTCAATCCAATACAAAATCTATTGCGGACGTTGATGGTATTGTTGCTGATTTAAGGTATAAGGGAACAGGAATTGACGATCAAGCACAATCCGAATTGGAAGCCAAAGCTGTACAGTCAGCTTATATTGCTAATAAGAATGAGGTAAGCATAACTGATTTTGAAAGTGAAAAAGTTGGTGATGATTGGTATCCAGCATTTCAAGCAGCATTGACTTCTATAGGTAATACAGGGAGCATAAAATTTCCTGGAAAGGTAACGTACAGCGTGTATTCTCCTTTGGTTCTTCCATTAACAGGGCATAGAATAAGGATATTTTCAAACGATGGAGCTACCATTTTGGTAAAACATAACGGAGACGGCATTGTGCTAAATGCCCAAAACGAGAATTACTCGTCCCATATTATTGAGGGTCTTGGTATTCAAGGAACCAACACATCTTATCCATCAGATGGGTATATACCACCAAGTACAGGAGCAGGTATTCGCATGAATTCAGCATATTATTGCACATTGCGTGATGTTCGTGTTTCAGGGTTTCAATATGGAATTCACCTTAAACTCGCAATAAAAAATAATTTTGAAGGAAACACTTACATTCGACATAATCAATATGGAATTTATTTTGATGGGGGTGCAACAAATGTAAACAACTTTGATGGTATTGGTATACGTGAGAATAGAAAAGCTGGAGTTTATTTCAACGTTGGTCATTCTCCTTTTCCTACACATAATACATTCACTGATTGTTTAATCGAGTCAAACATTCCTTTCCCTTATATTACAGGAGGAAACGCTCCAAATGATAGTATAGGTGTTTATTTAGGCGGGGCATATTATAACATTTTTGACAATTGTTACTTTGAAAATCAACAGTATGCAGTTTATTTAACTGGTAGTTCAGACGGGAACAAATTTAGTAAATGTAGATTTTCACCAAGTGCGGATTTGACAAGACTGGACAAAGTTATGTTTGATGGTGCTGGTGTAAGTAATAACACATTTACCGAATGCTTCTCATTATCACAAGATAATACCTCTGCTAATGTTGAATCAAATAATGCTACCCAATTCTATAATCAGTTTGTTAATTGTGAAGGATTTACCTTTATACCTGCTAGTATTTTAGCTCCTATAGATGTGATTAATCTTCGTCCAAATCAAGCAGGTTGGGGAACTCCATTCGGGGCGTTAATTATTCCTTCTCATGGTTATTATAATAATCCCGGAGAGGGAGCAACTAGGGGAAGAATAACTGGAATAGGTACTGCAAACGCAACTCTAAATGCCGATGGTTATGGTGAACTTATGCTTGGTTCATTAATAACCGCAGCCACAACGATCACGAATATTACTAATTTGAAAAAAGGTCAATATTTCACTTTAAGCAACTATCAGATTAGATTTCCTGTTACTTTAAAATCTTCAACGGATGGGATTAACGGCTTGGTTTTGAAAAATTTACGAGACGCAGTTCTCATAAGACGTTCTGACACAATATTATTCTACGTGACACAATTAGGAAAAATTGTTGAGGTTGGGCGTAATTTTAATGAAGGAGTAATAAATCTTGTTTCATCTTCACCTTCGTATATAGGTCAATTGGCTATTGTAGGTGGAGTTGGCTATATTGCAGTTGGGACTTCTTCGGTATCTGATTGGAAACAAATAACAAATTGATAGACGATTGGAGAAACCTTGCTATAGCGGTCATGAAAAAAGTCATCTCTTTTATAGTTGGTAATAGTTCTTTTAATGGAATAAAATTCTACAGAAATTTGGACTTTTTTCAAGTTTTTTAATCTGAAATTCAGTATATATTCTTTGCTCATAGAAATCATTGGGCCATACTCATACATCTATTGAAACATAAAAAACTTAATTGACACACAATTAATGTGTATCCCTTATTCGGAGGATAGTTCAGATAATCCCTATCTTATTACTTATGAATATTTACTGATTAATAATTATTATCAATCACTATGTCTGGAACAGACGAATAAAAATTTGGGGAAAATCATGACTTAGTTACAAAATAAATTGCCAAATAAAAAGATTCAAATCATTTTCACCAAATCCATTCGCAAATTGTAAACGGAGAATAGTTTATGTTTTGTTTGAATTATTTTGATTATATTCAAGCTTCAGAGAATATCATCAAAACGAATAATTGGACTTATATGAATAGTAATGAAGAAATAGAGAAAAAGCTAAGTACAAGAATATGAGATGGGGATAATGATAACCTTCATCCCAACGACGAAGGTTTTTATATATGGTTGGAGGTTTTACAGGAATATTTTAAGTTGAAGAAGTAGTAAAAGGGGGAAAAAGGCTATAACCACTTTTTCCCCTTTTTGGCGTTTCTAAATGAGTTAAAATAAAGCGATTTCATCGATTCTCACTTTCTATCTTGAATAAATTCGCGCATTTCCTCTTTCGATATTCCTGATCCCATAACATCCTGCATGATTTCCATCCACTCTTCATCAATGCTATTGTCTGCTTGTTCATTCAACAGAGCATCGACCTTAATACAAAGGATTCTAGCGATCTTTTCCAAAACTAATATAGTAGGGTTTGTTTGAAGGTTTCTTTCCAGTGAGCTTATATAGGATTTGGCAACGCCGGATCTTGCGGAGAGTTCACTAATTGACATTTTCCTTTCTTCCCTAAGCGACTTAACACGGTAACCTATCATTCTGACCACACCTAACCCTTAATATGAAAATTATATACTGATTTAAACTATCACTTTCAGTTTACACATTTTCCTTTCATTTTTAATGATAACTAGGCACTAAAATACTTGACACAATTATATATATAAACGAATTTTCCTTTGTGGGTAGGCATTTAGTTAGGTTATTTTAAAGAAAATATTTTAAAGAATATAATTCTTATAAGAAAGATTGGGATTTGGTGTATAATTAAGTTTATTGAAATTTAAGTCCCGAATATTCTGGAAAATGGGTTAAATATATATGTTCAATGCTATGTTTCAAATTTTGTAATTATTTCCTTTGTATTGCCATTCTCTTTTTTGTAAAATTACTTTGCATTTGAAAAGTATTCTTTCATTGTAAGTTTCATGTAAATTTCCTTGAAAATACATATAAATAGGTAATATTATGGTATAATGCAATAGGTCATTTTTAACATATCAGGAGGATGAAATGGAAGAAACTATTAGTATTGCAGATATTTTTAAAACATTAAAGAAACGTTGGAAGCTAATCATGCTACTGACATTAATTGCCGCTTTGATTAGTGGAACGATTTCTTATTTCTTTTTAACACCCGTTTACCAATCTTCAACACAAATCTTGGTTAATCAGAAGCAATCGGAGAACCAATTGGACTCGAATCAAATACGATCTAATATCGACATGATCAATACATACAGCGTAATCATAAAAAGCCCTGCCATTTTGGAGAAAGTCATTGATGAGCTAGAACTAGATCAAAGCGTAGAACAATTAAGTGAAAAAATCACGATCAACAGCCAAGAAAATTCACAAGTCTTTTCATTAACGGTTCAAGATAGTAATCCGTCACAGGCTGTAGAAATAGCAAACACGGTTTCTGGAACTTTCCAAAAAGAAATCAAGGATATAATGAACGTCGACAATGTCAGCGTATTAGCCAAAGCTGAAATTAAGGTGAATCCTATAGCTGTAAAACCTAATCCACTATTGAATATAGCAATTGCAATCGTAGTTGGATTGATGGCTGGTATAGGCTTGGCGTTCCTATTGGAGTTTATGGACAATACGATCAAGGACGAGGATGATATTGAAAGAATCTTAGAATTACCTATACTTGGATCGATTCAAAAGATTAAACAGGTAAATAATAAAGGATAATCCGATAAGAAGCAGGATGAAAGGAAGCGGGATTTTTGAGAAGTAAAGATAAAAAACAGGTGAACTTGATTGCACAAACTAACCCTAAATCACCTATCACTGAACAATATCGATTAATAAGAACTAACATTCAATTTTCCTCAGTGGATAAAGACATACAAACCATCGTGGTAACTTCTTCGGAGCCTAATGATGGGAAATCGACAACAGCTGCCAATCTCGCTATTGTGCTGGCACAGGAGGAAAAAAAAGTTGTGCTTGTAGATGCAGACTTAAGGAAACCATCGGTTCATTATGCTTTTAGTCTTAGTAATATAGAGGGACTTACAAGTGTGCTTACGAAGAAAATGAGTATAGAAAAAGCACTCATGAAAACGAATGTGCCTAATCTGGAAATTCTGACAAGTGGACCAATACCACCTAACCCTTCGGAATTATTGAATTCCAAAGCGATAGAAACAGCGATTGAAGAATTAAAAGTAATGTATGATTATATCATTTTTGACACACCACCTGTTTTGGTAGTGCCGGATTCCCAGATTGTAGCTAATAAATGTGATGGCGTAATCATGGTAGTATCTAGCGGCAAGACAAACAAACAGAGTGCAGTAAAAGCAAAGGAGCTTTTAGTGAAAGCTAATACATCCCTGCTTGGAGTCGTATTGAATGGCGTTGAAACGGATAACAGCAATTATTATTACTATCAATCTTAATGAAATAAAACATTTTTCGACAAATTAACACCCTGTTTGATAGCAGTTTTATATGCTACTATTAAACAGGGTAATAATTCCTATTTCTAAAGATTAGGACTTTTATCCTACTTGTTTTATAAAGGAAGTGTATGAAATTTGATCGATATACATTGTCACATTCTCCCAGGAATGGATGATGGATCTGCGGACATGAAGGAAAGCTTGAATATGGCAAGAAAAGCGGTAGAAGCAGGAATCACCCATTTATTTGCCACGCCCCATCACTTAAACGAGAAATATGTAAATGTTAAAAGTAACATCATTGACCGTGCAGTGAGATTAAATGAAAGTTTACAAGAAGCAAATATTCCTCTTACCATTCATCTCGGACAAGAAGTAAGAATACACCGAGACATATTTACATCACTTGAAAAGGAAGAAATTCTAACACTGGACGATAACGGTACGTATATACTGTTAGAGCTCCCGTCGGGAAAGGTTCCTACATATACACTAGAAGTGATATATGAGCTGCTGCTTAAAGGAATAACACCAATTATCGTACATCCGGAGAGAAATAAGGAATTGATAGCGAATCATAAACTATTATTTGAATTGGTTCAGGAGGGCGCGTTAACTCAAATTACCTCTGGCAGTATCATCGGGAACTTCGGTAAAAGTATTCAATCATTTTCAAAAAAGATAATCAAACATAATCTAGCTCATTTCATTGCAACAGATGCACACAATATAGGATCTAGAGGGTTCACGTTACAGCAAGCCTATGAAACCATCACAAAGACTTACGGAATTCAGCGTACTTATTACTTTAAAGAAAATGCTGAACAGTTATTAAATGACCAAAGTCCTACTATTGAAAAACCATTGCCATTCAAAAAGAAAATTTTAGGGATTTTTTAGAAAGATAGATAATTGGTAAATGATTACATATTATAAAAATTGCCTTCATATATATTTCCTGCTTTTTATATTACTGGATGGAGATTGCAGATTGGTAAATTACCTTTAATAAGATTATTGGCCTGTTCAACGACAAATAGTCCTTAGGTAATAAGAACATTTTAAATAGTTTCAAAGCAAATACACAGCATAAATCATACTAATATTAAAAATAAATACATGTGAAATAGAATACAATTCATTAAAACTGTTTTTAATAGAGAGTAAATCAAACAATATTTAAGGGGGAAATGTGGTTGGCCTACCGAAAACGATTAACACTTCTGGCCCTATTAGATTCATTAATAGTATTATCGGCCATTTATGTAAGTTATTTATTCTTGTATCCCTATTTGGAAATATTTAAATTACCAACACTCTTAGTCACATCAGTCTCCCTATTAATCAGCCATCATTTTTTTGCTTCTATTTATAAACTGTATAAGAAGGCATGGGAGTATGCAAGTATAAGAGAGTTACTGTCCATTATTAAAGCCGTAAGCTTATCGGTTATCACAGTTATCGCCATCCAGTTAATGGTTTTTCAAGATGTTTATGTAAGAGCCATGGCATTGACCTGGATGATGCATGTCATCCTTATTGGCGGTTCGCGATTTTCTTGGAGAATGCTACGTGACCGTTTGATAAATAATCAAAAGGAAACCAGAAACACATTGGTGATCGGTGCGGGATCTGCTGGGACCATGGTTGTACGTCAACTTCTTAATAATCATGATACAGAACTTAAGCCAGTAGCATTCATTGATGATGATCCGAAAAAAGATAAGCTAGACATATTAGGAATACCCGTTGTCGGTAACTCAAAAAATATCCCTGAAATGGTGAGGAAATATAATATAGATAATATTGTCATTGCGATACCTTCATTAAGTAAAAAAGAATTGAAGGTCATATTTGATGAATGTGTGAAAACTAATGCTAAAACACAAATCATGCCGATGATTGAAGATATTATATTAGGTAAAGTAGCTGTTAATCAGTTTAAAGAAGTGGAAGTGGAAGATCTTTTAGGAAGAGAACCCGTTGAATTGGATATAACAAGTATATCGGAATATGTAACAGGCAAGACCATCCTAGTTACAGGGTCTGGTGGCTCAATTGGTTCCGAGATTTGCCGCCAAATATGCAGATTCTCACCTAGGAAACTTATCCTCCTAGGGCATGGAGAAAATAGCATTTATCAGATTGAGATGGAACTGAAAAAGCTATATGCCGATCAAATTGAGCTCATACCTATCATCGCAGATATTCAAGATCGTGATAGAATTTTTGAAGTAATGGAAACCTACCGACCTGATGTTGTATACCATGCGGCTGCACACAAACATGTTCCACTAATGGAATACAATCCACGTGAAGCTGTTAAGAATAACGTTTTTGGTACAAAGAATGTTGCAGAAGCATCAGATACCTTTGGTGTAGGTGCGTTTGTGATGATTTCGTCTGATAAAGCCGTTAACCCAACAAACGTTATGGGATCGACGAAGCGAATTGCTGAAATGATTATCCAGCAGTTAGCGAAAAATAGCACAACAAAATTTGTTGCGGTTCGTTTTGGAAATGTTTTAGGCAGCAGAGGAAGTGTCATTCCTTTATTTAAGAAACAAATTCAAGCCGGTGGACCAGTAACGGTCACACATCCAGATATGACAAGGTATTTTATGACTATACCAGAAGCATCCAGATTAGTCATTCAGGCAAGTTCTTTGGCAAGAGGTGGAGAAATTTTCGTTCTTGATATGGGTGAACCTGTTAAGATTGTTGAATTAGCGACAAACCTTATCCAGTTATCAGGTTATTCCATAGACGAAATTGGAATCGAATATTCAGGAATCCGTCCTGGTGAGAAAATGTATGAAGAATTATTAGGGGAGAAAGAGGTACATAGTGAAGCAGTGTTCCCTAAAATCTTTATCGGAAAAGCGGTACTGGAACAGGAAGAGGAAATACAGTATCTTTTAAACTCTTATGATGATTTTTCCATATCAGAACTTAAAGAATTTGTAATAAATTTAGCAAATCGAAGAAAGAACAAAGCTTTCTCAGCAGTGAAATAGCCATAAGGAGGACTAATAAGTGAAAAAAATCACAAAAGCAATCATTCCTGCAGCAGGATTGGGCACTCGTTTTTTGCCTGCCACAAAAGCTATGCCAAAGGAGATGCTGCCAATCGTTGATAAACCAACGATTCAGTACATAGTGGAGGAAGCCGTTGCATCAGGAATAAAAGACATAATAATCGTAACTGGAAAAGGCAAACGTGCGATTGAGGACCATTTTGATTACGCTCCGGAGCTCGAACAAAATCTATTGGAAAAAGGAAAAGTAGAGTTGCTCAAAAAGGTACAATACTCCTCTAAACTTGCTAATATCCATTACATTAGACAGAAGGAGCCAAAAGGATTGGGTCACGCTGTATGGTGTGCACGTAAATTTATTGGGGACGAGCCATTTGCCGTTCTTTTAGGGGATGATATTGTCCAGAGTGAAACGCCTTGCTTAAAGCAGTTGATTAATCAGTTTGAGGAAAAAAACAATTCAATTATCGGAGTTCAAACCGTACCTAATGAAGAAACCAATCGCTATGGGATAATTGACCCTGCTTTTCAAAATGGACGACTATTTCAAGTTAATAACTTTGTAGAAAAACCAGCATTAGGAACAGCGCCTTCCAATTTGGCCATAATGGGAAGATATATCCTAACTCCTGAAATCTTCAGTATGCTTGAACAGCAGGAAGCTGGTGCAGGCGGGGAAATTCAGTTAACCGATGCGATTCAACAGTTAAACCAAGTACAACAAGTTTTTGCCTATGATTTTGAAGGAAAACGATATGATGTTGGGGAGAAATTGGGGTTTGTAAAAACGACATTAAAGTTTGCCCTTCAGAATGAAGATATTAAAGATGAGTTAGTAGAGTTTTTAGAACAAATGGTTAAGGATATTTCCGCAGAAAAGATTAATGCATAGGAATATTAATGTTTTTCTGAAATATGCTTTATATAGTTTTACCAGGAAGATATAACAGGTGAAACATCAAGGGTATCTCTACACCCATCTTCCTTGGATGCTCTTTACCCTATTTAACCCTATAAGAATAGTGGCTAGATGGAAAAAGTACTTGTTGAAAAATATCTACATTTAAAGTGATATATTGTAGAAAGGAAGTTTTAGAGAATGAAGGATCGATTATTTCTATCATCACCACATATGAGTGATGAAGGTTATGAAATGGATTATATAAAGGAAGCTTTTGATACGAATTGGATTGCGCCTCTTGGGGAAAACGTGAATCAATTTGAAATAGAATTAGCAAATAAGGTAGGAAGTAAAGCTGCTGCAGCACTATCTTCAGGCACAGGCGCAATCCATTTAGCTCTTAAAGCAGCAGGAGTTAAAGAAGGGGATATTGTGTTTTGTCCTACATTAACATTCTCAGCAACTGTCAACCCGGTAATTTATCAAAATGCTATTCCTGTTTTTATAGATAGTGATTATGAGACTTGGAATATGTGTCCTAAAGCTTTGGAAGAAGCTTTTGAGAAATATCCTGAAGTGAAGGCCGTAATTATAGTGCATCTTTATGGACTTTCTGCAGATATGGATAAGATCATGGAGATTTGCAATAAGCATAAGGTAGCAGTAATAGAAGATGCTGCTGAAAGCTTAGGTACTTATTATAAAGAAAAACATACTGGAACCATTGGTGATTATGGTATTTTCTCTTTTAATGGGAATAAGATTATCACTACTTCTGGCGGTGGGATGCTAGTTTCAAATAATGAAGAGCGTATTGCTAAGACAAGATTTTGGGCGACTCAGAGTAGAGACCAAGCGAGGCACTATCAGCATAGCGAATTAGGATTTAATTACCGGATGAGCAATGTAGTTGCTGGGATTGGTAGAGGGCAGCTTAAGGTATTAGATCAAAGAGTTGAGAAGAAAAATTATATCTTTGATTTTTATAAAAGAGAACTTAGTTCACTTGACGGTGTAGAGTTCATGCCTAGTAATGAGTGGAATAAACCAAATTACTGGTTAAGTTCTATGACTTTGAATGGTATGGTTAGACCGATAGATATAATGGAAGCTCTTGAAAAAGAGAACATAGAGTCAAGACCAATTTGGAAGCCGATGCATATGCAGCCGTTTTTTGAGAAGTATGACTTTGTCGGAACGGGTGTTTCGGAAAAGCTGTTTGAGAATGGTGTTTGTTTACCCTCTGATACAAAGTTAACGGATAAGGATTTGGAAAGAGTTGTTGAAATTATTAAAGGGTTGTGGGAAAGGTAATGAAACCTTCTAAGGGTGGTATTTATAGAAGATTTGGAAAGAGAGCGATGGATTTCATACTATCTTTGCTAGCAATTATAACTTTTAGTCCGATCATCTTGGGTGTTGCTTTGCTTGTAAGAATAAAGCTTGGTAGTCCAGTGTTGTTTAAACAAAAAAGGCCAGGACTTAATGAGAATGTTTTTATGATGTATAAGTTTAGAACAATGACTGATGAGAGAGATGAAAACGGAGAGTTACTTTCTGATAATATTAGGTTGACGAAGTTTGGGAGATTCTTACGTTCTACATCGCTTGATGAACTTCCAGAACTTTTTAATATTATCAAAGGGGATATGTCCATTGTAGGACCTAGACCATTGTTGGTGCAATATCTGCCTCTTTATAATAAGCATCAAAAACGGCGTCATGAAGTAAGACCAGGATTGTCTGGTTTGGCGCAGGTTAATGGTAGAAATTCTATTAATTGGGAAAGTAAATTTAATCTTGATGTGGAATATGTGGAAAATGTAAGCTTCAGTGGAGACTGGAAGATTATTTTTCAAACTATTAAAAAGGTCTTTGTCAGGGAAGGCATAAATTCAGAAGCTGCTGCAACGATGGAGCCATTTAATGGGTCCAATAAAAAGGAAAGAATAGAATTATGAAAAATAAACTCCTTATAATCGGTGCCAGTGGGCACGGGAAAGTTGTTGCTGATATTGCGTTGAAGATGAATAAATGGTCGAACATTGCTTTTTTAGATGACAACGAAAATATTAAGTCATCAATGGGGATAAAAGTGATTGGTAAATCAACTGATGTATTTAAGCACATACAAGATTACGATATCTTTGTAGGTATTGGTAATAATTCCACACGAGAAAAGGTGTATGGGAAACTTGAAGCAAAGAGAGTAAACATCCCCACATTGATTCATCCAACTGCTGTTATCGGGGAAAAAGTTGAGTTGGCACCCGGTACAGTCGTGATGGCTGGAGTAGTGGTTAATTGCTGCACAAGAATCGGAAAGGGATGCATTATCAATACAGGGGCTTCGATAGATCATGACAATATAATTGAAGATTTTGTTCATATATCACCAGGTTCTCACTTAGCTGGTACGGTTAAAGTTGAGCATGGTTCTTGGTTAGGTATTGGCAGCATAGTAAGTAATAATGTAAACATTACTAGTGGGTGTGAATTTGGAGCTGGTGCAGTAGTTATTAATGATATAACTGAACCCGGTACTTATGTAGGGGTACCGGTGAGGAGAGTTTAGATTGTGAATGTATTATTTTTAACACTTTTAGATTTTTCAACAATTGAAGAAAGTGGTATTTACACTGATTTATTACGAGAATTTGTTAAAGATCAGCATAATGTTTTTATTATTTCTCCCACAGAAAAGAGGAAGCAAAAAACAACTAGGTTGATTGATAAGGGAAATTATAAAATACTTAAATTGCAGATTGGTAACATTCAAAAAACAAATATGATTGAAAAAGGCATATCAACTCTTACTTTGGAATCAAATTTTTTAAGGGGTATTAAAAATTATTTTTCAAATGTTAAATTTGATTTAGTAATTTATTCAACCCCGCCAATAACACTCCAAAAAGCTGTTGAATATGTAAAAATGAGAGATAATGCAAAAGCATATCTATTGTTAAAAGACATTTTCCCACAGAATGCCGTAGATCTTGGCATGATAAAGAAAACAGGGATTATAGGTTTTTTATACAGTTATTTCCGATATAAAGAAAAGAGATTATATAAAATATCGGATTATATTGGTTGCATGTCTCAAGCAAATGTTGATTTTTTATTGAAACACAATCCTGAAATACCCCCAAATATTGTTGAAATATGTCCTAATAGCATAGAGCCAATGAATAACAAAAAAGATGAGGAATTAATAGTTGAGATAAAAAAGAAATATAGCATACCTCTGGGTAAGACCACTTTTATTTATGGTGGAAATATTGGGAGACCACAGGGGATTGACTTTTTGATTGAGTGTTTGGCGGCTAACAAAGCTAATGACAAGGTTTATTTTGTTATAGTTGGATCGGGTACAGAGTATAATAAGCTTAAAACTTTTTTTGACAATGAAAAACCGAGTAATGCCCTTTTATTTTCTCAGTTACCAAAAGTGGAATATGAAGTTCTAGCTAATTCGTGCGATGTTGGATTAATTTTTCTTGATAATCGATTTACAATACCAAATTTCCCATCTAGACTTCTTTCCTATATGCAGGCTTCAATGCCTGTCCTAGCAGCTACTGATGTAAACACTGATATCGGAGAAATTGTTGAACATGGTGAATTTGGATTTTGGTGTGAAAGTAGTAATGTTGAGCAATTCAATAAAAAAGTACACCAGTTATGTGATAATGAATTAAGAATACAGATGGGATTAAACGCTAGAAGGTACTTAGAAGATAATTATACAGCCAAGCACTCTTACGAAATAATTATGAATCATATTAAATAACATGAAAAGAGGTAAAGGTATGTTTAAGAATAAAACTTTATTAATAACAGGTGGTACTGGTTCATTTGGAAATGCAGTTATGGAGAGGTTCTTGGATAGTGATATTAAAGAAATTCGAATCTTTTCACGTGACGAAAAAAAGCAAGATGATATGCGGAAGTTATATAGAAATGAAAAATTGAAGTTTTATATTGGTGACGTTAGAGATCTTGCAAGTGTTAAAAATGCAATGCACGGAGTAGATTATGTTTTTCATGCGGCTGCTCTTAAACAAGTTCCTTCTTGCGAATTCTTCCCACTAGAAGCTGTAAAAACTAATATTTTAGGGACAGATAATGTGTTAACAGCAGCTATAGATTATGAAGTCAAAAAGGTCATTTGTCTTTCGACTGATAAAGCAGCCTATCCAATTAATGCAATGGGGATTTCAAAAGCCATGATGGAAAAAGTTTTTGTTGCTAAAGCAAAAACTGTCGATCCAGAAAGAACACTTATTTGTGGAACTAGGTATGGTAATGTAATGGCATCTCGTGGATCTGTCATACCATTATTTATTGAACAAATCAAAAGTGGTAAGCCACTAACCATTACCGATCCTAATATGACTAGGTATCTCATGAGTCTTGAAGAAGCAGTCGAGCTAGTTATATTTGCCTTCCAAAATGCAGTCGCTGGTGACATTATGGTACAAAAAGCACCTGCAAGTTATATTGGAGATTTAGCACAAGCTATTAAAGAATTATTTAAGGCAGATAATGAGATTAAGGTTATCGGTACAAGACATGGAGAAAAATTATATGAAACCCTTCTTACGAGAGAAGAATATGTAGTTGCAGAGGATTTAGGTGGTTTCTTCCGGGTTTCAGCAGATAAAAGAGATTTAAATTATGATAAATATTTTGCTGAAGGAGATAAAAAGTTATCTACTGAAGAAGAATATAACTCTCACAATACGCAAATCTTAAGTATAGAACAGATTAAAGAAAAACTACTAGAATTAGAGTATGTTCAAAATGAACTCAAGTATATGAAGGTACTTTCTTCAAAATAATAATACATGAACCAATTATTTCGCCTTATTCTAATACAGGCATTAGTTTCAACTATTATATTTTCTTTTTAGGTACTTAGAAAGGTTGGTTTATATAGTGAAAATACTCGTTACAGGTGCAAATGGATTTGTTGGAAAAAATTTAATTGCAGAATTACAAAATAAAGGATATGAAGATATTCTTAAGGTTACTAGAGAAACGGAACCATCTTTATTAGATACTTATACAAAAGAATGTGATTTTGTTTTTCATTTGGCGGGAGTAAACCGTCCTGATGATGAAAAGGAATTTATGCAAGGTAATTTCCACTTCACTCTTGGATTACTAGAGCTATTAAAAAAACATAATAATAAATCACCTGTACTTATTACTTCGTCTATACAGGCAGATAAAGATAATCCATATGGCAAAAGTAAAAAAGCAGGTGAGGACGTTCTGTTTGAATATAGTCATCAAACAGGAGCAGAGGCATATGTATACAGACTCCCTAATTTATTTGGAAAGTGGAGTAAACCTAACTACAATACGGTTGTAGCAACGTTTTGTTATAATATTGCTAGAAGTTCAGAAATCCAAATTAATAATCAAGATGCCGAATTAACACTCTGTTATATTGATGATGTTCTAGAAGAGTTTATAAAAGCTTTAGAGGGAAATCCGACTAAAAAGAATCAATATTGCTTTGTGAAAACAACACATACTATTAAATTAGGGGATTTAGCTGAACGTATAAAAAGCTTTAAAGAAAGTAGATTAGAATTAAGCATTCCTAATATGGAAGACGCCTTAACGAAAAAGCTTTACAGTACATATTTAAGCTTTTTACCAGAAGACAACTTTTCTTATGATTTAAAAATGAATTGTGATCATAGAGGTTCTTTTACAGAGTTTATAAGAACTCCTGAAAGAGGACAAGTGTCAGTAAATGTATCAAAACCTGGCATTACCAAAGGAAATCACTGGCATCATACTAAAAATGAAAAGTTTTTAGTAGTAAGTGGTGAAGGACTTATTAGATTTAGAAAGATAGATTCAGATGAAATTATTGAATATAGAGTTAGCGGCGAAAAGTTACAAGTTGTAGATATACCTACTGGATATACACATTCCATTGTAAATGTAGGAGAATGTGATCTTGTAACAGTTATGTGGGTTAATGAATGTTTTGATCCAGAAAAACCTGATACTTACTTCTTGGAGGTATAATTAATGAAAAAATTAAAAGTAATGACAGTCGTTGGCACTAGGCCTGAGATTATAAGATTATCTGCTGTTATTAATAAATTAGAAGAGTCAGATGCGGTAGAGCATATACTTGTTCATACGGGTCAAAATTATGATTATGAATTAAATGAAGTGTTTTTTAATGATTTTAAACTTAAAAAACCTAATTATTTCCTTGATGCTGCAAACGGAACAGCAGTAGAAACTATCGGGAATATTTTGATTAGAATTGATCCTATTATGGAAGAAGTAAAACCAGATGCTCTTTTGGTATTAGGTGATACTAATAGCTGCTTATGTGCTATTGCAGCTAAGAGAAGACATATTCCTATTTTCCATATGGAAGCAGGCAACAGATGCTTTGATCAAAGAGTACCAGAAGAAACTAATAGAAAAATTGTCGATCATACAGCTGATATTAATTTAACCTATAGTGACATTGCAAGAGAATATTTATTAAGAGAGGGACTACCTGCCGATAGAATAATAAAAACTGGAAGTCCAATGTTTGAAGTCCTCAATTCAAGAAAAGGTGACATTGAAGAATCAGATGTATTAGAGAGGCTAAATCTTACTGAGGGAAATTATTTTGTAGTGTCAGCTCATAGGGAAGAAAATATTAATTCAGAAACTAATTTCATGAATTTAGTAGATAGTTTAAATGCCGTTGCAGAAAAATATAATATGCCTGTAATTGTAAGTACCCATCCTAGGACAAGAAATATGATCAATGCTAAAGGAATAGAGTTTAATCCTCTAGTAAAAACGATGAAACCTTTAGGGTTTAATGATTATGTGAAGCTTCAAACTAAAGCTAAAGCGGTTCTTAGTGATAGCGGAACAATTAGCGAAGAATCTTCTATTCTTGGATTTAAAGCACTCAATATTAGACAAGCTCATGAGAGACCTGAAGCAATGGAAGAAGCATCGGTAATGATGGTTGGTTTAAAAAAGGAAAGAATATTACAGGGGCTAGAGATATTGAAGACACAAGAAAAAGATACACTGAGACTTGTTGGTGATTATAGTATGCCGAATGTATCTGATAAGGTTTTAAGGATTATACTGTCCTATATGGATTATGTGAATAGGGTTGTTTGGGGGAAGGGCTAATCTACTATGAATATTATGGTTTTTGATGTTCCAGCTGAAAAAGGTGGTGCGCTCTCTGTTTTAAATGATTTTTACGATGAAGTTGTTGAGAGTGAGCATTCAAACATTAATTGGATATTTGTATTAAGTAACCCAATATTGAATGAGACGGAAAATATTAGAGTTCTAAGGTTTCCATGGATAAAGAAAAGTTGGGGGCATCGACTTTATTTTGATCAAGTCGTTGCACCTAATTTGGTGAAAAAATATAAAGTGGATAAGGTATTTTCCCTTCAAAATATTACAATTCCTCGTGTGAATTGTGAACAAATCCTATATGTACATCAACCTTTACCTTTTGTCGATTATAAATTTTCTTTCAAAGATAATAGACTTTTTTGGGTATATCAAAATATTATAGGTAAAAATATAATAAATTCAATAAACAAATCACAGAGGGTTATAGTTCAAACGGAATGGATGCGACAAGCTGTAATAGAAAAATCCAAAGTAGATAGCCGCAAGGTTGAAATTATTCCGCCTATAATTAATTTAGAAGTTAAAAAGTACTTTGGACCAAATAATAAGTCATTATCAACTTTCTTTTATCCTGCGAGTGGCGCCGAGTATAAAAACCACCAAGTAATCGTAGATGCAAGTAAAAAATTGAAAAAGTTAGGCAAGATAAATCATGAAGTAATATTCACACTTAACGGAGATGAAAATAATCACATAAAAAATTTATATAGACTAGTGCATAAAGAACAGCTACCCATTCGTTTTGAAGGAAATAAAACAAGAAATGAAGTTTTTGACTTATACACTAAATCTATATTAATTTTTCCATCTTATATAGAAACCTTTGGATTACCGATGCTTGAAGCAAGAATTCATAAAGGAATCATTCTTGCTGCAGAAACACCTTTTGCTCGAGAAATATTAAGAGGATATGAAAACGCAAAATATTTTGAAGCATCTAATTCAGAGGAACTATGCGTATTAATGCAACAATATATAAATAAAAAGGTACTCTATAAACCTCTACTTGAAGTACAACAAAATGAAATTAAGCATGAGAGAAAATTAATAACGCTTCTAACTTAATAAATGAATATCTAGAATAATTAGGTAAAAGAATTACTTCAAATGCTAAACCATTTGAAAATCTAGATCTTGAAGGTGTGCTATGAAAATTTTATACTTTGGGAGTGTTTGTGATGAAGAATGGTTTGATACAGTTTCTAGTAAAAAAAGCATGCCATCACAGGTTGCCCAATATATGTTTGAAAAAGCTCTAGTAAGTGGCTTTTCGAATATTGAAAATATCGATATGAATATCTATTATTTGTACCAAGAGCCATATTACCCAAAAGGAACATATTTAAGATTTAAGAAAAGAATAAAGAAATTAAACAACAAATATATAGTGAGCTATTTATCTAATATAAATTTGCCGTTTATTAAAGAAATTTTTTCTTTTTTTCAAGGATTAACATTGACAATGATTTGGGGATTAAAAAATCGAAATAATGATCAAAAAGTAATTTTAACTCCATTTAACTATACACCTTTATCCTTAGGTATATACCTAGCTTCAAAAGTTTTTCGAATAAAACGTGTTAATATTTTCACTGATCTATCAAGTGATATATTGAGCTTAAAAAGACAAAAGGACATGCCGAGGTTTAAAAAATTTCTATTACCTTATTATATAAAGTTAGTTGATTTTATAGAGCATAACTATGATGGCTATGTTTTATTCACTGAACCAATGAATAGCAGGGTGAACCCGTTAGGTAAACCCTATATAGTTATGGAAGGAATTTTCAATAATGATTTAGTTTTATCCAATGTAGCCAAGAGAAGGTCGATTATGTATGCTGGAACTTTGGCTTTTGAATATGGAGTAAAAAATATTATAGATGCTTTTGAAGAGATTAAAGATGATGAATTAGAACTCTGGCTTTTTGGGGATGGAGATATGAAAGAATATATAAACGAGCTGTGCAAAAGGGACAAAAGAGTTCACTTCTTTGGATTTCTACCTCGAGAACAAGTATTTGAGTATGAAAAGAAGGCAACTTTACTTGTAAATATTAGAGATCCTAAAGATAAATATACCATGTACTCTTTTCCTTCTAAGACTTTTGAATATATGGTATCGGGTACTCCATTTCTTACGACTAAATTAATGGGTATCCCTGAAGAATATTATAAATTCATGTATACAATTGATAGTATAGATATAAATACTTTGAAAAGTAAGATAGAGGAAATTCTGTCTACACCACAAAGTACATTGAATGAATTAGGTTTGGAAGCAAGGCAATTTGTTATTAAAAATAAAAATAGTAACACCCAAACCTTAAAAATTAATACATTAATGGAAAAAATATCGAGTGAAAGCATCTAAATCCTTATTTAGTGAAAGATGGGTTGTACAGAAGTGATAAATTAGAAGTTATTTAATTTATGCTAAGAATATTACAATGGATCATTTATTTTGTATAGATATTTATGTAACTCTCTGTAAAAGTCGAGCTTTTATATAAGTAAAGGTATTGTAGTATTAATGTTAATAAAACAATTGAAGGGATAATTAATGAGTAATTCAAAGCTACTAAATAAATTCTTAGTAATTTTTATATTTATAGATATATTATTACTGCCTAACTTTAAATATTTTGTTATGCCAATATCTTTGCCTTTAGTTTTGTGGGTAATTTTCACAAAAAGAGTAACCATTCAAAAGGATAGAGAGTTTTTATTATTTTTAATACTATCTATTTTGGTATTAGTGAGTGTATGCCTATCTTTTTTACAAGTACCTAATTACCTTGCAAACGGGTTGAATGTATGGTTAGAAAATATAAAAAGAGCATTTCAATTGATTACATCGTTTGCATACTATTTTCTAATTCGAGATTACTTAAATAAATATCCTGTTAAAATTAAAAATATTTTACTTTTGTTTGTTTTTTTCTATGTTATCTTAGGAATAATTTCAATGTTAAATATTGGGGTTTATTTTGGGATAAAAGAATTTTTAGGTATAAGGGATCCTTTTATGAATCCGTTTTTTGTTAATAATAATGATTATTTATTTAGATATAGTTACTTATTTATTGATCCTAATAATTCTGCATATTTATTTCAGATGGTTACTTTTTATTTACTTCTTAATGAAAAACTTAATATAACAGAGAAACTTTTAATTTTCCTAAGTATAATTTTCTCTCTTATATTAAGTATGAGTACTGGTGCCGTGCTATCATTAATAGTCTTTGTTTTTCTTTCTATAATCTTAAGAATCCGAGAATTACCTAAGATTAGAATTACGTATAAAAAATTAATAACAACAATAATAACCCCTTTTATACTGATAATAATATTTTATTTTGCGAAATTTCTTTTAGAAAATTACTTGAATCATATAGCGAATTATAGTATGGATAGAATGTTAGGAAATACAGACGGTGGTAGGTTAAATAAATATGGATATATGTTTGGGAATAGTATTCCAAATTTAATTGGGGAAGGTTATACATTAATTAGAGATAGTGTTATTTTTAGACCTCATAGTGACCAGTTAAGGTTTTTATACTCATATGGTATCGTTGCATATTTAATTGCAATCTGGTTCTTTTTTCGAGGATTGTTATTTAATGCAAAATATTTATTTTTAATACCTGCTTTTTTTGCGTTTTCTATTAATTCACTAATTGATGAACAAAAATTATTGATATCCTTATTAATATTATTAGCTTATTTAAAGACTATTCATTTAATAAAAAGGCAAAACAAGCAAGAAGGAGTGTAAAATGAATATTCCTATTATAGTAGTTGCATACAATAGAGATCTTTCTCTTAAAAGACTTTTAAATTCTCTGGCAAGGGCCGAGTATGGGAACCAAAAAGTTGATTTGATAATTAGTATTGATAAAAGTCAGAATGAAAAAGTCTCAGAAGTAGCTCGAGATTTCATTTGGAAATACGGAGAAAAAACAGTTATAGAGCATAAAGAGAATTTAGGCTTAAAAAAGCATGTTTTAAAATGTGGAGACTTTGCGATTGATAGGGACGCAATAATCATGCTTGAGGATGACTTGTATGTTTCAGAATCGTTTTATAAATTTGCTACTCAAGCTGTGAATTTTTATGAAGAAGATAATGATATTGCTGGAATTTCATTATATACATACAGAGTCACAGATTTTGCTGATCAAAGAACCTTTACTCCACTACAAGATCAAAATGATGTCTTTTTTATGAATGTCCCATCATCCTGGGGACAAATATGGACCAAAAACCAATGGAAATCTTTTAAAAAATGGTATGAGGAAAATAAATACGAATTAATAGATTATAGGAATCTGCTTCCTGAACAAGTGCTTAATTGGGGCGATTCTTCATGGAAAAAATTCTTCTATATGTATATTACTAGTGAAAAAAAATATATTGTTTATCCTAGAATTGCTTTAAGTACTAATATGGGTGAGAGTGGAACTCATAATGTTGTTAATTCAACCACTTATCAATCTTTATTAATGGGTGGCTTTACAAGAGACTATATTTTTGTAGATGTAAATGAATCGAAAACTAAGTATGATTCTTTTTTTGAAAGCGAGAATATAGTTTCTTTGTTAAACGATCAAGTTACTATAGATTATTACGGACTAAAACAAAAATTCATAAAAACAGGCTATTTACTTACTACTGCAAAACTTAATTATAAAATTGTTAGAAAATGGAGTTTGTCATTAGTGCCGTATGAATTAAATATAATTAATAATATCGAAGGAAATGATATATTTCTTTACGATCTTTCAAAAAAAACAGAGGGGAATAAAAAGGTTAAGAAAATCAGTACACAAACAATTAAGTATGAACTACCGGGAATTACGAAGAAGAAAGCTTTAAATATAACATACACAGAGTATTATGCCGCCTTTATAAGAAGAATGAACAAAATGTTAAAAAAATAAAATGTGTACTACCTAGTATTTAATTAGTATGTTCTAAAAATCTAATATGTAAACTAAATAAAGTTTAAAATAATTTATTATGAGGATTCAATCATAAATATGAAAAATGTGTATGCTTTTCTAAAGAGAAAAATATTTAGTAATGAGGTAGCATCTAAGACAATTAAAAATTCTAGTTGGTTAGTTAGTGATAAAATATTTACGATGTTAATTGGGTTATTTATTACCGCAATAATTGCCAGGTATTTTGGACCTGAAGATTTTGGACAGTTCAATTACGCTCTAGCATTTGTCTCATTATTTACAGCGCTATCTACATTAGGATTAGAGACATTAACTGTAAAAAAAATAATAGATAAAGATATTGATGAAGGCACCATTCTTTGCACGAGTCTTATTCTAAGAGTTACAGGTGGGCTAACATTAACAACTCTAGCTACAATGGTAATTATGCTTATTGAACCAAACAGCAAAAATCTTCACATGGTAGTCATAATTATGTCTTTAACCATGGTATTCAAATCTTGTGAAGTAATTGAGTATTGGTTACAAACGTATCAAAAAGCAAAAGTTTCTTCTATTATTCGAATGTCAGTATATATTATTATAGCGGCTTTAAAGATCGCGTTAGTTTTTTTCTCAGGGAATTTAATTCACTATGCTTTAATCTATTTATTAGATTCTATCCTAATCGGTTTTTCTCTAATAATAGCGTATTTTAGAATTAGAAAAAATAAATTTCCATGGCGATTTAGCTTAAAGTATACTAAAAGCATTTTATCCCAAAGTTGGTATTTAATACTATCAGGATTAATGATAACACTATATATGAGAATCGATCAGGTTATGTTAGGTTTTATGCTACCAAATAAAAGCGAAGCGGGTATTTATTCTGCAGCTGTTAGAGTAGCTGAAATGTGGTACTTTGTTCCTATGGCTATTATAACTTCGTTTAACCCTATAATTATGAGTAAGAAGAGAAATAATGAAAATAGTTTTCTTCATTCAATTCAACTTTTATTTACATTAGTAGCATGGGTATGTATAGGGTTTGGTTTATTAATTTTAATATTTTCTGAGATTATTATAAGTCTCTTATATGGACATGAATTTATTAAAGCATCAGGTATTTTAACTATCAGTGTTTGGGCTGGTACGTTTGCGTTGTTAGGTTCAGCGAGATCAACTTGGTTAATTAGTGAGGGCTTACAGAAATATACATTAGTCTTTACTTTTGCAGGTTGTATTACTAATATTACTTTAAATTATTGGTTAATACCCACTCATGGTGGTTTTGGAGCTGCTTGTGCAACTCTTATATCTCAAATCGTTGGAGTATTTATTATTCCTGTATTTTTTAATAAAACTAGAATGTCTACTATTATGATGATAAAAGCATTTAATATAAGGCGAGTATTCAATTATATTAAGCAATAATTGATTAAAGTAGCCAATTTTAATTAGAAATATGTGTGAGGGTGTGAAAGTAAATGAAAGTTTCTGTTGCTGGTACTGGTTATGTTGGTCTGGTTACTGCTGTATGTCTTGCTGAAAAGGGTAATAAAGTAACTTGTGTCGATATAGATGAACAAAAAATAAAATTATTAAATAGCGGTATATCTCCTATTTTTGAACCAGAACTTGAAGAATTAATGAGGAATAATAGGGATAGGATTAACTATGTAATTGATTATAAAGAAGCGTATAGTGATGCTGATGTAATAATTATTGCTGTAGGAACACCAGAAAAAAAAGATGGTTCTGCCAATCTTCAATATATCTATGAAGTTGCTAAAGAGGTGGCGAATACATTAATAAAAGATTGTGTTGTGGTAATTAAATCAACTGTACCTATAGGAACTAATGATAAGATTGAAAAATTAATAAAAGAAAATCTAAAATATGATGTTAATGTGGATGTAGTTTCAAATCCTGAATTTCTAGCACAAGGTACTGCTGTTAAGGATACCTTGCATGCGACAAGAATTGTTCTAGGAGTAGAGTCTGAAAATGCAGAGAAAATAATGAGGGAAGTTTATAGTGAATTTAATATTCCTTTTGTGATAGCTGATCGAAAAAGTGCAGAAATGATAAAATATGCAGCCAATGATTTTTTAGCATTAAAGATTTCATATATCAATGAAATTGCGAACTTATGTGAGATTGTCGGGGCCAATATCGAAGATGTTACTAAAGGAATGGGATTGGATCCGAGAATAGGGGAACAATTTTTAAATGCAGGTATTGGTTATGGGGGTTCTTGCTTTCCTAAAGATACAAAAGCGTTACATTGGCTAGCAAGGTATAATGATTATGAGATTAAAACAATCAAAGCAACAATAGAGGTAAATGAAAATCAAAAAATTAAATTGGTTAAGAAAGCTAGAAAGTATTTTAATAGTTTTAATGGACTTAATGTTGCAGTCCTTGGACTTACTTTTAAACCAGGAACAGATGATTTAAGAGAGGCACCATCTCTTGATAATATCCCTATACTCCTAAATGATGGGGCGAAAGTTAATGTCTGGGATCCAGTAGGGATGGAGAATTTCAAAAAAGTTTTCTCAAATAATGTTGCATATAGTGAGTCAATAGAAGAGGCTATAACTAATGCTGATTTATGTTTGATTTTTACTGAATGGCCGGAAATTAAAGATTTCGATATAGACAAATATAAAAAATTAATGAAAAGACCTTTGGTTATTGATGGAAGGAATTGTTATAGTATTAGAGACGCACAAAAATCGGGGATAATATATGATTCAATAGGTAGGAAAACAACAGAAAAAGAAATATTAATGAAAGTATAATTTTTTTTCACTGTATTAAAAAAAAGGTGATACAAAATTGCGCTAGCCCCATTTTTGGGACAATATAAAAAAATGCCTATGCTGTTAATAGGTGGTCCCGGCATCATTGTACCGGGGCCATTTTCTTTAGTCCACTTTGATAACGACATCCATTGTATTCTTCAATAACTTAATCAACTTCTTCCTCCATATCCGTTAAATTAGTACATAGTGTTTTATATTCTCCAAATCTTTAAAAGACAGGTAGGTAAAGTCTGTAAGCAGAGTATTCCCTACTCCTTCTGTATGAATTCACGATTAAGAAGGTTTGGACAATTAAGGTACTTTTGTTGCTTTAGTCAATTTCCGATACGGTTTTGGCCCTTCTGATTTTCCGTAGAGATTATATTTTGTCAACCGTCTAATTTTCTTATGATTCATTACTCCCGAGTAATCATTTTCCATAAACATGTTGATTTTGAGAGCCCTTATTTTTTCCTTTTACTGAGGAAGGTATTTTTGATTAATCAGATAGAACTTCTCAGATGCAGTTAGAATTATTTCTTATTCTACGCTTGCCTTTCTAACTCTTCCAGCTTTTTTAGGAAGTCACTTTCTGCTTCAAAGATTTTCGCTTCGGCCTTGGAAGAAGGGTGTCTTGTAGATTTAGTTTGTTATTTTTTTCCAGTGTAACTTCGACTCGTTACCAATAGCAATATAAGCTGCTCCTTTTTCCACTGCTACCTGACCCACAAAAGATGGTGATGAAGAAATACCTAACATGACTTCTTCATTGAAATTACGCCCTACTTCTACAATTTTTCCTAACTGAGTTACATAGAACAAAATAGTGTCAGAGAATTTGGAAAGAGTTGCATCTCGTCTATTTTTTAAAACAATACCATTAATTCCATCTTTCGAAGATTTTATATTTAATGCATGATTAGTTTGATAATTACTTAGCGTAAAATACTGCCCTTTACGTAAATTAGTGATATTTGTAATCGTTGTCGTTGCTGTTAAAAGCTCTCCAATCATTATTTCTCCATAACCTTGAGCATTCAACACCGCAGTATCTGTACCTATTCCAGTTATTCTTCCTCTAGTTGTTCCTTCTCTAGGATTGTTGTAGAAACCGTGTGAAGGAATTGATAATGCCCCAAAGGGCGTTCCAAAACCAGTTTGGTTAGGTCGATTATTTATAATATCTACACTAGAAACTAGACTAGAAGATATAAAATTAAAACCTTCACAATTAATAAATTGATTATAAAGCTGACCAGAGACGTTTGACTCAACGTTTGGTGTCGTATTGTCAAAAGACAATGATATACATTCACTAAACGTATTATTGTTTACACCCATTCCATCAAATATTACCTTATCTAGTCTAGTTTTATCTTCACTCGGAGAAAGTCTACATTTATTAAACTTGTTACCGTCCGCATTATCTGTTAAATAAATAGCATATTGATGATTTTCAAAGTAGCAGTTATCAAATATATTGTAATATGCTCCACCTAGATAAACACCTATACTATCATCAGGAGCATTACCTCCCACTTTATAAGGGAATGGTATATTTGATTCTATAATACAGTCGGAAAATGTATTATGCGTTGGATAGGAATCAGAACTAGTATGATTGACATAAACTCCGGCTTTTCTGTTTTCACGTATTCCTATTCCTTTGAAATTATTTACATTAGAAGCACCTCCATCTAAGTAAATTCCGTATTGATTAAATCTAATATAGGTACTTCCTTCAAAATTATTCTTAACTCCTTTTCTAATGTGAATGCCATATTTAAACCCCTGTATACGAACGTCACGTAATGTACAGTAGTATGAAGTATTCATCCGAACACCCGCTCCAATACTTGGAGGGATATAACCATCTTTTGGATATTCCTTATTTGGTCCTTGAATAACTAGACCTTCGATAATGTGAGCTGAATAGTTCTCATTATGGGAATTTAAAATGATACAATCTCGGTTATGTTTTGCGGAAATTATAGCTCCATCGTTTGAAAACAATCTTATTCTACTCCCTGTTAACGGGAGAATCAAAGGAGAATACATGTTGTATGTTGTATTTCCTGGAAATTTTATACTACCAGTGCTACCAATAGATTTTAATGCTGCTTGGAATGCAGGAAACCAATCATCCTCAACCTTTTTATTCTCGTAATCCGTAATACTTACTTCATTTTTCTTTGATAAACTTGTGATATTCTTAGAATTATCCGCCAATTGTTCATTTAACGCTTTGATTTTTTCACCAATCAACTTTCCATCCTTACTGCTTACTATGGTAGGATCAACTTTTTCTAATAACATATTTTCACCTTCCTTTTTTATTGTATAGCCAAAAAGGAAAGCAAAAATAAATATTACAAAATTCCGTAACAGGTTTCTACGATTCAACGAATACCCCTCCTAATACATTCACTTCTATACATCTTTTATTCATTATCCATTATTCATTATATATCATGAATTGAATGTATTTGCGTAGGATTTTAAAGTATACTATATAAATTAACATTATTATAAAGGGTGGGAACAATTTTTTAGACTAAACCAGTAAATTTTGATAATGTCCCTCTTGAAAAAACAAGTATATATTTTGGGAAATGGTTTCTGTTAATTATTGAGTATATATATTTAATTAATTTTTTTAAAGAGGAATGTGCATTTAAAGTAAATCGGTATGTTTAACTTTGATTCCTGCTCATATATATTTAGAAGGAATCATAGGGTAGTTTTAAAAAAAATAAGTGAAAGAAATATAGAAGGAGAAGATAATGTATAATAATTACATTCTTGATTTGTCAAGTCTACCCAAGGAATTAAGGTTATTACTGGAGATTATGAAGACGGATGAACATAATATTATAGGCTCAGTAAAAAAAGAACTATATGTAGACATCGACTGGGAAGTATTTCTACAATTAGCTAGGCATCATCGCGTTTACCCATTAGTTTATTCTAAACTGAAAAATACTCATGATAATCAAATACCTCCGCATGTTATTCAAACCTTATACAAAGAATACAAAAAAAATACATTCCAAATGCTTCACTTAAGCGGAGAAATGGAACAAGTGAGTGAAATTTTTAATAAAAATAGTATTCGTATTCTTTTTTTAAAGGGCCCAATTATTGCTCAGGAACTCTATGGAGATATTTCCCTTCGGACATCAAAGGATATAGATATATTAATCTCAATGACTGATATTAAAAAAGCTGAGAAAATTCTTTTAAATTGTGGGTATGAGAAAGAGGAAAGTCCCAATATTCTTAACGAGTGGAAATGGAGAACTCACCATATTTCATATTATCATTCACAAAAGCAAATTCAAATTGAAATTCATTGGAGACTAAATCCTTTTCCATCAAAGGAACCAAGCTTTGAAAAGTTATGGGAAAGGAAAAGGACTAGTAACCTTACAACATATCCAGTTTATCTTTTGGGAGAAGAGGATTTATTTTTATATCTTATTACTCATGGTGCCCGGCACGGTTGGTTTCGTCTTCGTTGGTTGATAGATATAGATCAAATGGTTTTAAAAGGTCTAAGGGAGAAACAAATAATCTCATCGTTGAAAAAATATAAATATCACCGTATAGTAGGACAAGCGCTTATTTTAACTTCTCAACTATTAAATACTCCCGTAAACTCAGAGCTGAAAAAATTAACAATAGACAACTATTCGGAAAAATTGGCACAAAAATCAATATTGTTCATAAGTGAAAAAAGTCAATTTGAATATCCGAAAGATTATATGGATTTATTAAAAACTAATTGGCAAAAATTCATTTCTTTGATTATGAGAATTTACCCCAGATATATAGATGCTAATACTTTAAAATTGCCTTTGCCCTTACATTTTTTATATTTCCCATTACGTCCTTTTTTATGGGTCTGGAGAAAGACGAGGAAATCTACTTGAGGGTGTAAATAAATAAAGAAAAATGTAATTTTTTTAAAAAAATTACATAATCCTCATAAAAATTAACACTTAGCATTGCAGCCATTTAGAATATTAGAATTAAACAGCTTTATTGCTGTTGACTCCTATTTGTTTTTAAGACTTTCTACAGCTAACTATATGTGTTATATACTATATGTAATAATTAATTAAAAGAAAACGATATTGTAATTTCTCTGTGGGGAAATCAACTTTATCAATTCCTTCAAGGCCTTGACCATTAAGGGAAGGAGATTAATGAACCTCATTTAATTAAATGAAGTGAGAGTAAATTTATGTAAGATAATTTAACTACAGGAATACCAAGATCCCCCTATAGTAGACAGAAAAAAGTAATACAATTAATCTTCTACTATAGGGGGATTTTTCTTATAGGTAAACTAAGAAAGACATATGATAAAACTTCAAAGGAATACCTAATGAAACCGGTTCTAACCTGAAATTCAATGGTAAAAATATAACTATTCTCCATTAAATACTTCTATGAAATTGGTGCCTATTAGATTAGTAAGCAAGATGATTTGAACTAATGCTTGATCCGGTCAATTGAGCAAGAAGAAAAACATGAGTTCTCCTTCATAGCGATCAGGAATTCTAGTATACATCCGGTCAGTATAATTTGTTGCTTAAGTTTCACGGAAAGAAAGCTAGTACGTCCAGTAAGGCAAATTGTTTTGACAACGTCTGTATGGAGAGCTGTTTCAGTCATTTTAAGACAACTGCTACTGACAGAAATAATTCAAGCTGTTTGGAATTATCCATTTTAATAACGATGAACGGTTCCAAGAAAACCGAAATAACCTGTGTCCCGATAAATATAGGACCCAGGTTGCCTAGTTGCTTTTTAATTTCGTACTACTTGACAGGGGTACATCAAAAAAAGTTGGATGTTTGTTTATTTATATAATTTAAATGGGGGGGGCATTCAAGGCGTTCCTAACTTCTCATTAAAAACCATAATGTGATGGATATACATTTCCTATGTCTATACGAAAAGGAATCTTTATGACCTTGAATCTGTTTGGACTTAGATTCTACCCAACGCTATGAAGTTGGTCTATCAGCGAATTGATCTTGACAAATTTTTCAGGAAGTGAACAATAATCAACTTAAAAACATTCAAGCGATGTATTTATTTCGGAATAAGATATGACAAAAATCGATAGTAATAATAGATATATATAGTTCAAAATTATAAAATATTGAACCCGTATTTAAATTATAAGTGAAAAAATATTTATTGACATTGGCATAAATAGATGGTAATTTTAGCATGAGTAATTCGTTATAAAGAACAGAAAATTCGCATTAAAAAACAATTAGGAAGTTTATTAATAGGTAGCCAATAGTAGACATATGAAAACAAAAAATAATAAGTAAGAAACAACGCTTAATAAGTACTGAATTTTCATATTTTAAATTTAATGAATTAACTAAACATTTGGGTTTATTTACAATAATGATATTTCTACTAAAAGAGAGAAGTTATAAGTCAAATCAAGTTGCTATTTTTACTGGTATTTAGAAAGGATGAAATTAAATGCCTCTATTACTAATGAAAGAAATATGGACACCTTTAAAATTAATTGGCGTTAAATTTTTTAAGTCAGATGATAGTAGTATTTTCATTAAAGTTTTTAATCAACATCGAAGGAAGATAATGTGATTATCTACCTTAACAAAACAATCAGGGGGAAAATATGAGTGCTATAGCCGGTATTTATCATTTTAATGAAGAGCCTATGAATCTTCAACATTGCCATAATTTGATGACGGCTTTACAAAAGTACCCTGCTGATTCTATTCAAATGTGGCATTCAGAAAAGGTTTTTCTCGGTTGTCATGCTCAATGGATCACGCCTGAATCTATTGGAGAGCAGCTCCCGTTTTATGATTTTGAAAGGCAATGTACCATTACTGCTGATGCCATTATTGATAATCGTGAAGAGTTATTCCAGAGGTTACAAGTTAGGCCTTCCAACCAAAAGGGCATGACGGATAGTGAACTGATTCTACTATCCTACTATAAGTGGGGTGAAGAGGTCCCCAAGTTCTTAATAGGAGATTTTGCTTTTATCATTTGGGACGAAAAGAAACAGAAGTTGTTTGGGGCAAGGGATTTTTCGGGAAGCAGAACGCTTTATTATCACCAAAACGATCAGAAATTTGCATTTTGCACGACTATGGAACCGCTTTTGTCATTACCTTTTGTTGAAAAAAAGTTGAACGAGCAGTGGCTTGCTGAGTATTTGGCGGTATCGGGAATGATTGATGCAGTAGATTCTTCATTAACGCCGTATACAACCATAAATCAGATACCACCATCACATAGCTTAACAATAGAGAACAATAGGCTAACTTTAAAACGATATTCCTATTTAACTCAAGTCGATAAGTTAAAACTTAAATCTACTGAAGATTACATAGAAGCATTTCAAGGTGTCTTCCAGGAAGCTGTTACATCTAGATTAAGGACACACCGAAAAGTTGGTGCCCAGTTGAGTGGTGGGTTGGATTCCGGGGCTGTTGTTGGCTTTGCGGTGAATAAATTGCAGCGGGAAAGCACTGAACTACATACATATAGTTATATTCCTCCCGAAGATTTTGGAGATTTTACTCCTAAATACTTATTGGCTGATGAGCGGCCTTTCATCAAATCGACGGTAGGACATGTTGGCGGCATTATTGATCATTATTGCGACTTTAAGGGGAAAGACTCCTATTCTGAAATGGAAGACTTTCTTGACATCATGGAGATGCCATATAAGTTTTTTGAAAATTCTTTCTGGTTGAAAGGGATGTTTGAAAAAGCGAATGAGGATGACATAGGTGTTTTACTTAATGGAGATAGGGGGAACTTTTCGATTTCCTGGGGATTCCCCTTAGAGTATTACTCGCTCCTATTAAAAAGATTAAAGTGGATTCGCCTTTATCAAGAGTTGGACCAATATAGGAAAAATGTTGGAGTATCTAGACGAAGTCAGATGCAAACTATTGTGAGGGTCGGATTTCCAGTTATTAATCGTATATTTCCGGAAGGTGCTCGATATAGGATTCCTTCCTTAATTAACCCTAGTTTTGCAGAAAGAACGGGCATTTATGACAAATTTAAAGAATTCGGCATGGATCAAACAGGCTGGTATTCGAATTCTGATATTTTTAATGAAAGAAAAAAGCACTTTGAAGATATATTTCAGTGGAATGCAGGTAATACGCTCTCAACAAAGCTCTCCTTACGATACAAGTTATGGAAGCGAGATCCAACTAATGATATCCGTGTAATTCGTTTTTGTTTGTCACTCCCGGAAAGTCAATATGTACAGAATGGGCTGGATCGTGCCCTGATTAGAAATGCTACAGTGAATGTCTTACCCGATAAAGTAAGGCTAAATCAACGGTACAGGGGTGTGCAAGGTGCTGATTGGGTACATCGAATGTTGCCAAAATGGGAAGCATTCACAGATGAGTTGCAGCAGCTTAGAACAGATAAAAAAGCATTAGAGTATCTAGATCTTCAAGCAATTAACAAAGCACTAATAAAGATTAATGAAGGGGCTAGGCCAGAATATGCAACTGATCCTGATTATAAGTTTTTAATGCGTAGTTTAATCGTATATCGATTTTTAAAAAAATTTGATTAAAGGAGGTGATTAGTATGAAAAAGGAATGGAAAAAACCTGAATTAGAAATTCTTGATGTTAATCAAACAATGCTTGGAACTGACGGCGAGTTTACAGATGCTGCATTTCCTAATGACACTCCTAAAGGCAAATTAACTTTTAGTTAAAGAAGAAGTTAATTTGTTTTAAAGCTTTTAGTGCCCTCAGCTCAGAAAGAATCATACATATTAAGTCGCAAAAAAATTGACCCCTAATTGTTGGTTAATAGGGGTCTCTCTATCTTAATATAATAGAAGTTGTTCTGCAATTTAGATCTATTGAACGAGTATGCAGATGAATTATTGATAAAGTGGTGATAATTATATGATCGGTATTAAAACAAGGACAGTTTATGAAGCGTATGGTTTAACCGTCTCAAGTGATATAGCGTTGCCTGAATTGCTTCATATTAATATAGTGGATGATAAAACGGATATTGCTATCGAAAAAGCTGATCTCCATGCATTATGGTCTGAGCATTCAGTTCCTGAAGATGATTTTGTCATTAAGAAAGACTGGATTATGTTCCATGTTTCCAAGACGGCCATTTACTTGATCCAAAGCGGTAATAGAATAGAATTTTGTCCAATTGATGCGGCACAAGAAGATGAGATTCGACTTTACATCCTCGGAACATGCATGGGTGCCATCTTGATGCAAAGAAAAATTCTCCCTATACATGGAAGTGCGGTAGCCATAGATGGAAAGGCATATGCGATCGTTGGTGATTCTGGTGCTGGAAAATCCACTCTTGCTTCCGCTTTTTTAAAAAGGGGCTATAAGCTCATGAGTGATGATGTCATACCAGTAACACTAAATGATGAAAATATACCCATTGTAACACCTTCGTATCCACAACAAAAATTATGGCTGGAAAGCTTAAATCATTTTGAAATGGATTCAAATAACTATCAGCCACTCATTGTAAGAGAAGATAAATTTGCTGTTCCGGTTAAAGATCAATTTATTACTGAACAACTCCCGCTTGCTGGTGTATTTGAGTTAATAAAGGGTGAAAATGCCGAAATAGAAATTAAGCCAATACCATCTCTTCAAAGATTTTATAAATTATATCATCATACATACCGCAATTTTTTTATCCAAAGGTCTGGATTGATGGACTGGCATTTCAACACTTCAGCCAAAATGATTAAGAAAATTGAGTTTTTCCAATTACGTAGACCAACGAATCGTTTCACGGCTCCGGACTTATCCGAAATAATTTTGCATGCATTAAAAAGGGAGGACAGTGTCCATGAATATTAATCAACTTGATACAAAAAATCTATATAGCCAAAGTCCAGGAAACATAGTAAGTGACATGGATGGGGAAAAAGTCATGTTAAGCGTTTCTAACGGTAAATATTATAATTTGGGTGAACTGGGCGGGGAAATTTGGGAGTTAATGAAGGAACCCATTACGATTCAAGAGTTAGTTACAACATTACAGTTACAATACAATGTCGACCAAACCGATTGTAATGAACATGTCACGGACTTTTTAAGTCAATTGCTGGAACAAGGTTTAGTCAGCATCCATTCCTAGTATCATGAATCTTTAGTCTAGGAGGCTAAAACAATGAATATCGTAAAGAAAGCTCAGACTTTTCTTCGATTAAATTTCAAGACAAAGCTGCTGTATATCGAAGCCTTTTTACATTTAGGCTGGGCCCGCTATCTTAAAAGCATTTCCTTTTCAAAAGTTGCCCCAACACTGGGTGAACAGATGAAAGAGTCATCATATGAATTGAATGCAGCGGATAAAGAGATTTTAGCAAATGTTTCGCGGGCTATAAAAATTATGAGCCGCTACACCGTATGGGAAAGCCAGTGTCTTGTAAAGGCAATGGCGGCTATGAAGATGTTGGAAAAACGAAAGATTGATAGCACTCTTTACTTAGGTACAGCCAAGGATGAGAATGGAGGGCTCATTGCACATGCTTGGCTGCGCAGTGGACCTTTTTATATAACCGGAGCTGAAGTGATGGATAGGTTCACTGTTGTTTCTAAGTTCTCTAAAAAGAACGAGATTAGGGATCTGAAAGAACAAGAATCTAGTTAACCTGAAAACAGTCTATTTGAACCCAATAAACCCCTCACCAGGAGTCCACGTGTCACCACCCCACCCATAATATCTTCTTTGTGAAAAATAATCTTAGAAAAGTGAATACCCGATACCTTTCCTTCCATTTTCGCGCTTTACCACCGGTAACATGGAGGAAAACTATCAATTAAGTCATGCTAATGGAGGATATGGTGATGAAGCATCTTTTACTTTTTACGAAACAAATACATGACTATTCGGGAAAAATATTATATATCAATCTTATTTGTATGATTTTAATAGGTTTTTTAGAAAGTGTAGGGATTTTCTTATTGATCCCATTGATTGGATTGACCGGTGTAATGGATATAAAA
The DNA here is from genome assembly GCF_025175645.1 of Peribacillus aracenensis. Classification (NCBI taxonomy): domain Bacteria; kingdom Bacillati; phylum Bacillota; class Bacilli; order Caryophanales; family Bacillaceae; genus Peribacillus; species Peribacillus aracenensis. Next base: position 254,873 of record NZ_JANZMJ010000003.1, on the reverse strand, counting down.
ACGGATGAAGTTCCTTTCATAAGCTGGGTTAATGAGTTATTCTTGGGAATTCCGGAAACGCTAAGCCTTTTATTAATACTTGGAGTTTATGTGATATTAATGGTGGGACAAAGTGTATTTAAGCGGAATCAAACAATCTTGGGAGTGAAAATCCAACAAGGTTTTGTTAGAAAGTTAAGGGATGAGGCGTATGGAAGCCTGCTGCAAGTCAATTGGGGATTTTACTTGAAAAAGAGGAAATCCGATATTATCAACATCATGACAAATGAAACCTTCAATGTAAGTGCAGGGATAAATTTATTTTTACAGTTTATGTCCTCCCTTATATTTACTTTCATTCAAATCGGCATAGCTTTTTATTTATCTGTTCCAATGACGAGTTTTATAATAGCCTTTGGGTTCATTCTCATTTTTTCGTCCCGGAAATTTGTGAAAAAGTCTCAGTCTATTGGGAAGGAAACCTTTCAGCTAACACAAACCTATTTAGCGGGTATGACTGATCACCTTAATGGAATGAAAGATATCAAAAGTAATTCCCTAGAGGAATCTCATTTGAATTGGTTTCTGTCTTTAAGTGAGAGAATGGAAAAAAACAGAATCAAGTTAACGACTTTAAATACTACGTCCCAAATGATCTTCAAAATTGTATCTTCAGTTTTAATTGCCATTTTTGTGTTTTTTTCGATAAAGATGTTCATGGCCCAGCCAGCACAATTAATGCTGATCACGGTTATTTTTTCAAGGTTATGGCCAAGGTTTACTAGCATTCAATCGAATTTAGAGCAAATAGGATCTACGCTTCCGTCTTTTAAAGCACTGTCGGATTTACAAAATGAATGTAGAGCTGCAAGAGAGTTATATGAATCCGATTATAAAAATATCAAGCCTATTGATATTGAACAAGGGTTGGATTGCCGTAATGTTTATTTTAGTTATGATCAAAATGAAAACACTTATGCCCTTAAAAATATAAACATACACATACCATCTAACCGTATGACCGCTATAGTAGGACGATCAGGTGCCGGAAAAAGTACTTTAATTGATATATTAATGGGGTTGAATCACCCTAATCGGGGTGAAGTCAGAATAGATGATATTCCCCTTACTAATGACCGCTTATTATCGCTGCGGAGGTCCATAAGTTATATCCCGCAAGATCCGTTTCTCTTTAATGCAACAATAAGGGAAAATTTGCTGATCATTGACCCTGATGCAAGTGAGAAATCCATATGGGAGTCTTTGGAATTCGCTGCAGCTGCTGATTTTGTCAGTAAGCTTCCTCAAGGTCTGGATACACTCATCGGTGATCGAGGTGTCCGACTGTCAGGAGGGGAAAGGCAGCGTCTAGTGTTAGCCAGAGCGATTTTACGCAAACCGGCCATACTGGTAATGGATGAAGCGACAAGTGCATTGGATACCGAGAACGAAGCGAAGATTCAATCCGCTATTGAAAGATTAAAAGGAAAAATGACCATCATCGTCATAGCTCACCGATTATCGACGATTCGCAATGCCGATCAAGTACTGGTCATGGATCAGGGAGAAATCATTCAGGTCGGTGAATATAAACAGTTAGCTGGAGAAAAAAGAGGGATGTTTAGCAATTTATTAGGTATCCAAATGGAATCAAGTGTGTAAATATTTGTTCACGAACAGTCAGGTTACAGCCATAGTATGGTTTGTAATGCTGGCTTTTTTTCTTAGGGGAAATAAATTAAAACCGAATTAATATTTCGGAATACTATTTTTGTAAAATAGCAAGTTCGAGCTTATTATATCTATTATAAATGTATTTTTAATAAAAGAGTTGTAAAGAAAGCACATAATACCAATGTGTTAACATTGGAATGTCACTTTTTGATGAATGGTGTTGAAAAATGATAGAAAAAAACGAATAGTATTAAGAGCTATTAATACGTTTTTAAGTATAATTAACATTAATATAGTTTTAATTAAAGGAAAATTTTTTAGTGAATGATAGTTTATTTAGCACCATGGAAACAGGGATTCAAGAGATTTAAATTAATTTTAATCTTAGTTAATAATTAATGTGAAATATTCTTGAGAAAGGCAAACCTATTGAAAAGTAGGGACGCAAAATTACAGGTCTAAGGCTTTGCTAAGATGGCTGTGTTACCACAAATTAGGCGGATTTTGTCATGGAAGCAAACAATGAATTTGAAGAATGGGTTTCTTTAATGCTAGAGGCGAAAAATTCAGGCTTGTCCATTGAAGATGTGAAGGATTTTATCGTAGAAAATGGATCAAGAGAAAAACATTATATCATTTGGTAAGCAATATGTACCTTAGAGAAGGCTGTTATACAGTCTTCTTTTTTTGTTTTCATTACAGGAAATTACCGTAAAGGTATCTAGAATAAAGAGTATGGGGAACTTTATTCAGTGTACCGTTATGGCTGTCATTCTAAGGTTGGATAAAAATAATCATGAATTTTATTAAGTAGGCGCTTAATAAATTTGAATTTAAAATGAAACCTAGGCAGGTTTTAACATAAATAATCATAGAATTTAGTTAATGTACATAATGCGTTAGTTGTAACCTTCTACACATTTAGGGAATATAGCCTATAAAAAATACTTATTAATACTTAAATGTTATTAGTAATGAGCCGATACTACACTATAGAGATCAAGCAAAGGGACTTCGCAAAAGGCGATGTCAGATAGCTGCCATCAAACTAGAAGGAGATTATTTGATGACAAAGAACAAATTCATTACGTTCGAGGAAGTATATGAAAAGAAACAGAGAAGCAAGAAAATTTTTATTGGGACTTATATTACTATTATTTTAGTTTTGATTTCAGTAATGACTTATTTTATGGGGCAGTCATAATATGGGGATCGAAGGGGCTGAGGAATCGGTCCTTTTTTGTTTTTTTATCTACACATATTGGCTAGTGGGATTCATTCCTACTGAATATTTTAGAAAATGTTAATTTTCTGTGATTTTTCTGTATTATAGTAGATTCAGCTTGCCAGTCTCTACTATAATAAAAGAGCTATATTCCTTCTTTTGAAAAAAGATTAGGGACAACTTATGAAATGGTGGAGTGAAATTTGAAATGGATTTTTTTGATATTTTAAAAGACACTTTTGCAAAAGGTGAGTCTGGACAAGATGTTACTGTGAATGAAATGGTGGAGGAGATTAAGGAGAAATTAAGTGGGATCATTGAGGAACCTGAAAGAATATGATCCATAAATACCTCTTCCCCATTTTGCTCGTTTTATGGGCGATGGTCATCTTCTTTTTTTCCTCGCAGACATATGAGGATCAAAGCATCACCCCTTTTTTAGCGCAGTTCAATACGCCATATTGGTATGATAAGCTAAGTGGCATTTCATTTATATATGGAGGGGTTGAGGTAAGTGCCCATACAGCAGGAGTTAGTGGTTTTGTGGAGTTTTTCATTCGGAAGGGTGCCCATCTTTTTATCTTTTTTGTATTTGGATTATTGACGTATCGTGTTTGGTGCAGTTTTGTAAAGAATCCTGTTCTTTCGTTTTCAGGCGCTCTTATATGTGTCCTTTTTTATGCGAGTGCGGACGAACTTCATCAAAAACTAACCGGTGGCCGAACTCCCTTGTGGCAGGATATCATGCTGGACACGTTTGGCGGTTTGCTTGGAATCTTCTGTTTTCTTTTCTTGGATCGATGGAGAAGGCGTCATCGAACCTGAAGAACTCAGTTCTAATAATTTTAATTAAGGAGCATGTCTAACAACATGCTTCTTTTTTATGGTTTTCATTTATATATATAAATGAAAGATAACCTGTGAGGGTGATGAGGGTGATGAGACATAGTAAGATTCCAATAGGAGTTTTGACGATTATTCTCGTGGTGTTAATTGCAGGAGTGTGTATCATTTTTCTTTTTCCGAGCGGATCAAAAAGCGTGGTTGAAGATTTTTATGAGTATGAAAGTGAAGCAGAGTTCGGGAAATCCTGGGACTTGTTAAGTTCTGAAATGAAGCATCGGTTTCCGAATCGGGCAGATTATGTGCAAAATCGGTCACATGTATTTTTACAGCATATGGATGTGGAGTCCTTTCAGTATGATGTAGGCCGTTCTAAGAAAGTGAAGAACTGGAAGTTGGATAAGAGTGGAAGGCTGCATAAAACGGCCTATGAAGTTCCAGTTACACAGGTCTTCAATTCTCGCTATGGAATGTTTACTTTGGAACAAAATTGCTATGTCGTCAAAGAAAAAGGCGAATGGCGTTTGTTATGGGATTATCAGTTTGAATAGATTCCTCTCCTTTTTCAGGCTCAAGTTCGTTTTATTGAAAAGGGAGAGGTGATACTCTCATGTAATGCCGATTGGATTTACTTCTCATGAAACATATTTCATTCTTGAACGATCACTGATGGCTTTAAGAATGAACATTTTGTCCTGTGTGCTTAGCATAGCCCAGCTGCCTGCTTTGATTTTCATTTAAATACACTCCTTTTGTTTGGGTTTATTTATGATAGTTGATGAAAGTTGGTTGTGGAATTCCAGGTCCAAAGAATAATTGTGTCTAGTGATGAAAGGGGCAAGGGGAGATGGAATATTCAGCTCATATTTGATTATACCGTCTTTTAATGCCTAATAAACAACAAAAATTCCAACAAATCTCTACAATTGGTGTTCGTTTTTTGTCAGAATATTGGACGGGGAAAATGAAAAAGCTGTCAGGATGCGGGTCCGGACAGCTCTTTCATTTTTTCTTATTTAATGGATAATTGTTCTTTTAATTCGGATTGAACCTTTTCTTTTTCTTCATCCGACACAATATAATAGTAGATTCCGTCGATTTTCGTTCCGTTGCCGTTTATGGATGATTGGGTAATGCTTTTGCTTGCATCCCTGTAGTTCTTTTGGATGTCCATCATGTCATCAAACGTCAAATTAGTCTGGATATTATTACCGAGTGCATCGAAGACTTCATCGTATTTCGTCAGGGAGGAGAGGCTTGCGCCTTCCTTGATGACTGCTTCGATGATGGCACGTTGTCTGGATTGACGGCCAAAATCACCACTTGGATCATCATGTCTCATTCTTGAATAGGCAAGGGCTTCTTTCCCGTTAAGGTTCTGCGTTCCTTTTGCAAAATGAATGCCATCGGAGGTGAAGTCCAAATCGTTCTGAACGGTCACGCCGCCGACTGCGTCAACGATATCCTTGAAGCCTTCCATATTGATCTTCATATAATAGTCGATTGGGATATCAAGGAAGTTTTCAACGGTATCCATGGACATTTTCGCTCCGCCGAAGGCAAACGCATGGTTGATTTTATCCTGTGTACCATGACCGACGATCTCGGTCCGTGTATCACGCGGAATGCTTAGCATTTTGACCGATTTATTTTGTGGATTGACTGTCAAGACGATCATTGTATCTGAACGGCCTTTGTCGCCATCACGTTCATCGACACCAAGCATGAGCATAGAGAATGGCTCCTGATCTGATAGGGCAAGGTCTTTCGTTCGCTTATCTGTGGTACGATCTATTGGTGTATGCATCGTGTCAACGGTTTTTGTCAGATGATTCCATACGGAGTAGGCAAAAGCTCCCCCAGCTAATACGAACAGTAGGACAATTATCCCGACTACCTTCAGCCATGTCCGTTTCTTTTTCTTCTTTTTTTCATGTCTCATATTTTACTTCCTTCCTCATTTTGTAACCACTTCATCTATTATATTTAATTTCATAATAAAAGAATAGTATAATTTACTATTTTATAATACCTTTACCAAATTTTGGTTTGTTGTTTACTAGTGATTAGAACATAGATTCTAAAAGTTTAATGCAGTGACGGATTGAGAAATCTACACTTTTTTCGTTGCTTGTTGTGTAATTTGGCCTAGTGTTTATTTTTTTGTTTACATTCAGATATTTAGAGATTGCAAGTCTTTTTATAATCTGGATCTTACAGCCATTTATTATTTTCTCTTTGATTTGTTTAAATTATGAAGGGAAGATGCGATTGTGGATTTACAATTCCCAGTCTGCAGCGATGTTGTTTGGTCGTAAAATATTATGTCGGCGGTAAGTTTTGTCATTACCATGTTAATGATGTTTTTATGGGGAGTGTATCATGAGCTCTAAAGGATTCAGCGGCTTTTTGTGTCACTTCAGTGATGATATTTGGGCTGTACCGGCTTTTATGGTTCGTCGATGTAGCTTGTCTAAAGCCAAGTTTATGCTAGCGCACCGGTCGTATGATCGGACGAACCATTCTAAGGGTTGGGCGTTATGGTCCGGGAGGCGATTGTACGAAGCTCGCTGTCTTACATCGATTTTGTTAGGCAAATGGTTATCATGAGAACATCCTTGATGAAGTCATTCTGATTAAGGATGGCGAGATCATTCCAAAGGAAAATGTCGAGGGCCTTCTTCGCGAAAGTAGTGGGTAATCGGAGTTCGGTTGGCTTAGGGACATTAAAAGATTCCGAGGTTATTTTTTTGTTTGCAAGGAGAGAAGTTTTTCAATCTAATGAATTTGACCAGTCAAAATGGACTTTCTGAATTTTGCAAAACGGATGGAGTGTTACTTTAAAATGGGTGATTAGGAAAGTCCCTATTAGAAAGAAGGCGCATATATATGCAGTACGGATATCCCTAAAGAATAATGAATATTGGAGGCTATAGAATAAATGGAATATTCAACGGAAAGTTCAGCGTACGAAAGTGAATCAATGGAAAGTTCAGCGTACGAAAGTGAATCAACGGAGAGCTCTTCGTACGAGAGTGAATCAACGGAGAGTTCAGCGGACGAGGGTGAATCAACGGAAAGCTCTTCGTACGAGAGTGAATCAACGGAAAGTTCAGCGGACGAGGGTGAATCGACGGAAAGCTGATCAGGTTTAATAAATATTTAAATTAGAAGATTACTTTAAAGTGGGTAATAAGCCAAGTTCCTATTAGATATGCAGTACGGATATCCCTAAGGATAAAATATATTGGAGGTTTAAGAATAAATGGAATATTCAACGGAAAGTTCAGCGTACGAAAGTGAATCAACGGAAAGCTCATCATACGAGAGCGAATCAACGGAGAGCTCATCGAACGAGAGTGAATCAACGGAGAGTTCATCGAACGAGAGTGAATCAACGGAAAGCTCATCAGATGAAAGCAGTTCAACGGAAATTTTAGCAGATGAAGGGAATTCAAATGAAATCCTTTCCGAGGCCGCAGAGGAAACTGAAAATTCAACGGAGGAAGAGGAGGATAGGAGTCCTCGCCGTGTGAATGTATTTAAGAAAATGTGGCTGGAAAATATGATTAAAGCTTCGAAGGGTATTTATAAAGAAGAAGATTGACTACACAGGTACAGCAACTAAAAGTTGTTGTGCCTATATATGGGAAAGGGACATGCCGTTAGCAGCGGTAATTGACATATCGTGCGGATGAAACCTTAACAGATTGCGGACTAATTTCCGGGAAGGATTGGCGAAGCAAGGCGATTCAAAGGGAATTTAGCCTAAGAGTTCAAGGTCTCTCCGGAGCGTTTGGCTGACAGTTGTACATACTGCTTGTGGATGATTTGGACACAATGGCTTACTGTTTGGATATAGGTTGTTTTTTACGGTCTCCAAATTTATTGGTCAATTTATCTAGAATTCTCTGGAATTATTCATCTAGTCGGGTTTTTAATAGAAGGAAGTTTCGAAATGATGTTCGAATAGGAGAAATCTTGATTGTGCCGAAATGGAATGTAGCTTACACTTTTCGGCGAAAGTTGGCATCATTGATGGTGAATGTTCAAGGGGAGGAGGTTTTTGTCAAAAGGCATGTTAAAAGTTTTCATTTTTCACAAAAAAACTCCAGATCTGAATTGATCCGGAGTTATTTTTTCTTCTCGATATTTTCGTAGACCGAGGCAAGGGCTTGTTCAAATTTCCCGCTCTTTTTCGGCTTGTAATATTTTTTGCTGCGCAGTTTGTCCGGTAAGTATTGTTGCTTCACCCAGCCATTCTCGTAGTTATGGGGATAAAGGTAGTCGATTCCTCGTCCGAGATCTGTGGCTCCTTTGTAATGGGCATCCTTAAGATGGTCTGGTACATCTCCACTATGGCCGCTGCGTATGTCGGAAAGCGCTGCATCAATTGCGACAATGGCCGTGTTTGATTTAGGTGATAGGCATAACTCGATCACTGAGTTGGCAAGTGGAATCCGGGCTTCGGGAAAACCGAGTCGTTCTGCGGCTTCGACTGCAGCGAGGGCCCTGGGACCAGCCTGCGGATTGGCAAGAGCTATGTCCTCGTAAGCGATGACAACCAAGCGGCGGGCAATGCTCACAAGATCACCGGCTTCGACCAAGCGCCCCAAATAATGAAGGGCTGCATTCACATCACTGCCGCGAATTGATTTTTGGAATGCCGACAGTACATCATAATGGGCATCTCCATCCTTGTCATGTGAGAAGCTTTTTTTCTGCATGCATTCCTCGGCAATTGGCAGATCTATATGAATGGTTCCGGATTCATCGGGTTCGGTGGAAATGACGGCGAGCTCAAGAGCGTTAAGGGCACTGCGGACATCTCCGTTCGAAGCGGTCGCGAAATGGGTAAGGGCATCAAGGCCGACATCGGTTTTATACGCACCAAGCCCTCGCTCTTCATCATGAAGTGCCCGTTCCAGGGCTTTGGTTATATCATTGGTATCCAATGATTTGAGCTCGAAAATCTGGCACCGGCTTCTGATGGCCGGATTGATGGCATGATAGGGATTGCTGGTTGTTGCACCGATCAAGGTGATCATCCCGTTTTCGAGATAAGGCAATAGGAAGTCCTGCTTCGCCTTATCGAGTCGATGAACCTCATCGAGCAGCAGAATCACTTTTCCGGACATCTTAGCCTCCGCTGCCACGATTTCCATATCCTTTTTATTATTGGTCACCGCGTTCAGCGTCCGGAAAGCAAACTTCGTGCTTCCGGCAATCGCACTTGCAATCGATGTCTTGCCAATTCCCGGCGGACCATACAGGATCATGGATGAAAGCTGTTTGGCTTTCACCATCCTCGCGATAATTTTTCCTTCACCGACCAGATGCTCCTGACCGATGATCTCATCAATCGACCGAGGCCGCATCCGGAAAGCAAGCGGTTTAATATTCATTGCGCACCTCTCCTTTTTATATAAGGTATCACAACTGATGGGGGAAATGCGCTGATTATGCTGTAAAAGAAGGCGAATTCGATTATGGCAGTTCCTTTGGGGATTTAATTTGTACTGTAAGGTGATAAATCTACCTATCCTTCTATGAGGGTATTTAATAGATAAACTCTGCCTTTAGTCTGGCCGGAATGGGCTGGTTTGTAATGGCAGGTTTAAAAAGGTATAGAAAGTCATGAAGTGCCGAAATGTGAGCAACAAGGGAAATGTCCAAATAGGTACGGAAAATCCGCTTTGGAAGTGGTAATCGGAATTCTATCATTCTCTAGCGGCTTGGGGATATAAGGAATGGACTATCGGGCAATAAATTCGATAATCGTTTACGTTATATTTGTTATTTAATTCAATTTTTGAAAGCATTCCATTCTTTTCTTTCGTTTATCCTACCTCTCCAATTAGGATAATTTGACAAATGGAGGGCGGGTGAATGCATTTCCGGCGGGAATATGCTATAATTTCAAAAGAATTTAGAAACGGATAAATAATTTGAGGTGTATATGTATGAAGATATCTACTAAAGGCCGTTATGGTTTGACGATCATGATCGAGCTTGCTAAACATTATGGAGAAGGACCGAAGAGTTTGAAATCGATTGCCCAGACGCATAATCTGTCGGAGCATTATTTGGAGCAATTGATTGCACCGCTTCGTAATGCGGGGTTGGTGAAGAGTGTCCGCGGTGCGTATGGCGGGTATGTCCTGTCTAAAGATCCTCAGGAGATTACTTCGGGTGATGTCATTCGTGTATTGGAAGGGCCGATTACCCCTGTTGAAGGAATTGAGGATGAGGAGCCGGTTAAGCGCCAGCTTTGGATCAGGATTCGCGATGCCGTGAAGGATGTATTGGATAATACGACGCTTATGGATTTGGCGAGCTACAAGGATACGGGTGAAATCGATTCTTATATGTACTATATTTAATTGATTAGCAATGCGCCTATTATATAGGCGCTTGCGTTTTTTAATGGAGGCGACAAAAAAGTGGACAGAATTTATTTAGATCATGCTGCGACTTCACCGATGCATCCGAAGGTGATCGATAGGATGATGACAGTCATGAGCCATGACTTCGGTAATCCATCGAGCATTCATGCTTTCGGGCGGGAGGCGCGCCATGTTTTGGATGAGGCGCGTTCGAGTATTGCGGCTAGCATCGGTGCGGGGCGGAATGAAATCATTTTCACGAGCGGTGGAACCGAGGCTGATAATACGGCGATCATAGGTGTTGCGAATGCCTATAAAGAAAAAGGGAAGCACATCATTACGACGGAGATCGAGCATCATGCGGTTTTGCATACATGCCAATACCTTGAGAAGTCTGGCTTTGAGGTCACGTATTTACCTGTGAATGAAGCGGGGCTTATTTCAATTGCCGATTTAAGGGCGGCATTGCGGGATGACACGATTTTGGTTTCGGTCATGTTCGGCAATAATGAGGTTGGAGCGATCCAGCCGATTGCTGAAATCGGACAGCTGCTTAAGGGGCATCAAGCGATTTTCCATACGGATGCGGTTCAGGCATATGGTTTGATCTCTATCGACGTTCGCGAGTTGGGTGTGGATTTGCTGAGTGTATCCGCGCATAAAATCAACGGTCCCAAAGGAATCGGTTTTCTTTATATGCGTGAAGGCTTGAAGCTGAATCCGCAATTATATGGCGGTGAACAAGAACGCAAGCGCCGTGCTGGTACGGAGAGTGTGCCGGCAATTGCCGGTTTTTCAGAAGCTGTTTCACTTGCACAAAGCACGATGGAAAAGAAAAAGGAGCAATACAAGCGATTTAAAGACGTATTGCTTGCCGTCTTTGCTGAGGCGGATGTACAATATGAAATTAACGGATCTATGGAACAGTCGCTGCCGCATTTGCTGAATGTCAGTTTTCCGGGTACGAATGTGGAATCAATGCTCGTCAATATGGACTTGGCAGGTGTTGCTGTATCGAGCGGATCCGCTTGTACTGCTGGGTCAATCGATCCGTCGCATGTGCTTGTGGCGATGTTCGGGAAAGATTCGGAGCGGACGAAGAATTCGATTCGTTTCAGCTTCGGTCTGAACAATACGGAAGAGGAAGTAAGGCAGGCGGCTGAAACCACCGTAAAAATCGTTAATAGATTAGTGGGAAGATAATTCCCGCTTTAAATAAATGAGGTGACAGAATGAGAAAAGCACCACAGGACACCCGCGTCGTCGTGGGTATGTCAGGAGGCGTGGATTCTTCTGTGTCAGCCCTGCTATTGAAGAATCAAGGCTATGATGTGGTCGGGATTTTCATGAAGAACTGGGATGATACAGATGAAAACGGAGTTTGTACGGCAACGGAAGATTACAATGATGTAATTGCCGTTTGTAATCAAATCGGCATCCCTTATTATGCGGTCAATTTCGAAAAGCAGTATTGGGATAAAGTTTTCACTTATTTCTTGGATGAGTATAAAGCGGGCCGTACCCCGAATCCGGATGTAATGTGCAATAAGGAAATCAAGTTCAAGGCCTTCCTTGAACATGCCGTAAGCCTTGGTGCCGATTATGTGGCTACAGGTCATTACGCACAAGTTGAATACCGGGATGGCGAATACAAAATGCTTCGCGGTGTTGATAATAATAAAGATCAAACGTACTTCTTGAACCAGCTTACTCAAGAACAGTTGGAAAAAGTCATGTTCCCGCTTGGGCACATTGATAAGAAGGAAGTCCGTGAAATTGCGAAGGAAGCCGGCCTTGCCACGGCAACGAAAAAAGATTCCACCGGGATCTGTTTTATCGGTGAACGCAATTTCAAAGAGTTTTTAAGCAATTACCTCCCAGCTCAGCCCGGTGATATGGTCACGATGGACGGCAAGGTGATGGGCAAGCATGATGGTTTGATGTATTACACCATCGGTCAGCGCCACGGTCTGGGGATTGGCGGCAGCGGCGAACCTTGGTTTGTTGCGGGAAAAGACTTGAAGCGCAATGTTTTATATGTGTGTCAAGGCTTTGATAATGATGTGCTGTATTCGAATTCCCTTCGTGCAGTGAATGTCAGCTGGGTAGCGGAACATATACCTGCTGGTGAATTTACATGTACGGCAAAGTTCAGGTACCGTCAAGTGGATAGCGGGGTTAAGGTGAAGGTATTGGAAAATGGTGATGTCGAAGTCATCTTTGACGAGCCAGTCCGCGCGATCACACCTGGACAAGCAGTCGTATTCTATGATGATGAAGTGTGCCTTGGCGGCGGTACGATTGATGAAGTATTTAAAAAAGGTGAAAAACTGACTTACGTAGGGTAAAATAAGCATGTCCCCAGCTGTGTTTGCGGTTGGGGACTTCTTTTGGATTGCGGGTGTACCGCCTGAATTCGACCACTGGGTTATGCTATACTTTTTAATATAAAAATGGAGTGTGAATGGATATGGATAAGAATCAACAAGGAATTGAATTTATGCAGCAAGGGAAATACGAAGAAGCGGCGAAAGTTTTTAATGAGGCGATCGAGGAAAATCCAAATGAGCCTGTTGCCTACATAAACTTTGGGAATGTATTGACTGCCGTGGGTGAAACAGATAAAGCGGTCAAGTTTTACAAAAAGGCGATTGAGCTGGATGAAAATGCAGCAGCGGCTTACTATTCATTAGGAAATTTATATTATGAATCCGATTCTAAACTGGTCGAAGCGAAGGATATGTTTGAAAAGGCAATCCGTTTGGGACTGGATAACAGCGATGCCTACTTCATGCTTGGATTGACCTTGATGGCGTTAGATCAACCGAAATTGGCAATGCCTTATTTACAGAGAACGGTGGAGCTGAGCCCTGAGGACGTTGATGCGAGATTCCAATATGCGCTTTGTCTTGCCAATGCGGAATTGTATGATGAATTGATCAATCAACTGAATTTAGTTGTGGAACAGGATCCGGGCCATGCGGATGCTTATTATAATTTAGGGGTTGCGTTTGCAGGGTACCGTGAGGATGCGCAAGCGGCGATGGGTTATTTTGATAAGGCTTTGGAAGCACAGCCAGACCATATGCTTGCTGCGCACGGAAAGAAACTGATGGAAGAAATGAATGCTGAGTAAATAAACGGCATATGCATGGAAAGGTGGGGAGAAGCGTTGAGCCAGCAAGATTCGTTGGATTTGTTTTCAGAAGAGAAAATGTTCATGAAAGGAAGTCATTTAGTGACGATCTTTCATAATGAAGAAAACATGTACTCGGTTGTAAGAATTCGCGTGCATGAAACGAATCTGAATTATGAAGAGAAAGAAGCGGTCGTAACAGGTTATTTTCCAAGGATGCATGAGGATGAGATCTATATTTTTTATGGGGCCATGAAGGAACATCCGCGTTTTGGCCTTCAATACCATGTAGAGCATTTTCGCAAGGATCTGCCTCAATCCAAGGAAGGAATCGTCAGCTATTTATCCGGTGACCTTTTCAAGGGCATCGGGAAAAAAACAGCTGAAAGCATTGTTGAGACTCTGGGTGAAAAGGCAATTTCAAAAATTCTGGCTCAGCCTTCGCTACTTGATGACATCCCGAAGCTATCCGGGGAAAAGGCAAAGGGGCTCTATGATACATTGGTCGAGCATCAAGGGCTGGAGCAGGTGATGATTGCCCTGAATCAATATGGCTTCGGTCCGCAGCTGTCGATGAAGATATATCAAATGTATAAGCAGGATACGATCTCGATGGTTCAGGGAAATCCGTATAAGCTTGTTGAGGATATTGAAGGGATTGGCTTTGGAAGGGCGGATGAGCTTGGGCATCAGCTGGGCATTTCCGGCAGCCATCCCGATCGAATCAAGGCTGCGTGTTTGTATACGCTTGAATCACAATGCCTCCAGGACGGAAATATCTACATAGAAGCCGAGCAGCTATTGGAGGCTGTCAAACGTCTTCTGGAGGAAAATAAACGGGATCGTATTGAGTTCACGAACATTTCCTCGGAAATAATCGAATTGACGCAAGAGGGGAAAATAGTTGTCGAGGATCAACGGATTTATCCGCCTTCGCTATTCTATTCGGAGAAGGGAATCGTGATGAATATCAAGAGGCTGCTTGCTCAAACCGAGTATGAGGACCAGTTCCCGGAATCGGAGTTCTTGCTGGCACTTGGGGAGCTGGAAGAACGGCTGGATGTATCTTATGCACCGGCCCAAAAGGAAGCGATCCAAACAGCCCTGCAATCACCCATGTTAATCTTGACGGGCGGACCTGGTACCGGTAAGACGACAGTCATCAAAGGAATCGTTGAGCTATATGCAGAGCTGCATGGTGTATCCATGGATATTAACGATTATAAAAAAGAAGGAAGCGATCCATTTCCATTCGTACTTGCGGCCCCTACTGGCCGTGCAGCGAAACGAATGGCCGAATCGACTGGGCTCCCGGCGGTTACGATTCACCGTTTGCTGGGGTGGAACGGGAGCGAAGGCTTTTCCCATGATGAGGATAATCAGCTGGATGGCCGTATCGTGATCATCGATGAGGTTTCCATGGTGGATACGTGGCTGGCCCATCAATTGTTTAAAGCTCTGCCGGAAAATGTCCAAGTGATATTGGTTGGTGATGAAGATCAGCTGCCATCTGTTGGACCTGGGCAGGTTTTAAAGGATTTGCTTGCATCGAATTGTGTACCGACTGTCAGTCTGGAACATATTTATCGTCAAGCTGATGGCTCATCGATCATTGAATTGGCCCATGAAATCAAAAAAGGAAGGCTTCCGGATGATGTCACGAAACAGCAAGAAGATCGATCGTTCATTCGCTGCCAAACTGGTCAAATCCCCCAAGTAATCGAGAAGGTGGTTGCCAATGCGAGGACGAAAGGCTTCACGGCCAAGGATATACAGGTGCTGGCTCCCATGTATAGAGGGCCTGCAGGGATTGATGCCCTGAATAAAATGCTTCAGGAAGTGTTCAATAGCAATGCGAATGAGAAGCGGCGGGAAATAAAATTCGGAGATGTGATATACAGAACGGGAGATAAGGTGCTTCAACTGGTGAACCAGCCGGAGGAGGGAGTCTTTAATGGCGATATGGGTGAAATCGTGTCCATCTTGTTCGCTAAAGAAAATACCGATCATGTCGATAAAATAATCATATCATTCGAAGGCATCGAAGTGACTTACACGAAACAGGACTTGAACCAGATTACACATGCCTATTGCTGCTCCATCCATAAGTCGCAGGGAAGCGAATTTCCCATTGTCATTTTACCTGTAGTGAAAAGTTATTATCGGATGCTCCGCCGTAATTTATTATATACGGCGATTACCCGCAGTAAAAATTTCTTGATCCTTTGTGGTGAAGAAGATGCATTCCGTTTAGGGATCGAGCGTAATGATGAGATGCGCCGGAAAACGACTTTGCGTGAAAAGCTGCAAGAGATTTTGAGTAAAGAAGAAATGCCGGCGGAAAAGGAAGAGGTACATCAACAATCAAGTTATCTTGATATTCTCATGCATGCTGATCCGATGATCGGGATGGAGAATGTCACGCCATATGATTTTATGTAGCTGGTTCTATTTGATGAATTTTGTTTAAAATTCATAGTTTTGGTGGAACTATAGAATATAACTTTTTTGTGAAAGAGTAGGGGGGATTGGATGAAAAAAGGTTGGATAATAGGAATAGTCGTTGTCGTTTTACTGGTCATTTTTGGTGCATCTTCGTACAATGGCCTTGTAAGTGCCAGTGAAGACGTCGATAATAAATGGTCACAGGTGGATAATCAATTAAAACGGAGAGCGGATTTGATTCCGAATCTTGTGGAAACGGTGAAGGGTTATGCTTCGCATGAAACGGAAGCCATTAAAGCGGTGAGCGATGCACGCTCGAAGCTGGCTGGTGCCAATTCGACTGAAGATGCGATTGCAGCCGACCAACAATTAAGCGGGGCCTTGAGCCGGCTTTTGGTGGTTGTCGAGAACTATCCGGATTTAAAGGCCAATGAGAACTTCAAGGGTCTCATGGATAGTTTGGAAGGAACGGAAAATCGGCTGACTGTAGCCCGAAAAGACTATAATGATGAAGTGACCAACTATAATAAAATGATTAAACGCTTTCCGAAGAATGTGATGGCAGGGGCGTTCGGGTTCGATGCCAAACCATATTTTGAAGTGACCGATCAAGAAAAAGAAACGCCAAAGGTTGATTTCGGGAGCGATAAATAATGAAAAAACTCGCTGTGTTTGCGCTATTCTTCATACTCACGTTCAGTTTAGCAAACGTGGCCGCAGCACAACCTAACATTCCTGAACCAATTGGGGATATTTATGTTCAGGACTTTGCCGGAGTCCTGAGTGAACAGGAAAAATCCGAACTCATCGAGCTAGGGAAACGATTGGATGATGCCACAAAAGCACAAATTTCCGTTTTGACGGTTGATTCGATGGAAGGATCCGAGATCGAGGAGTACTCGGTCGAGGCATTGAGATCATTCAAGCTTGGGGATGCCGAGCTGAACAATGGAGTCCTCATTGTGCTGGCCATGGAAGAACAGAAAATCCGTATTGAAGTGGGATACGGTTTGGAGGGGGCCATTACCGATATAAAATCTGGACAGATTTTGGACGATGTGGCTATCCCTGCGCTGAAAGAGGGTAAATATGATGTGGCCCTGACGGAAACCTATAAGGCCGTATACAACGATGTCACGAAAGAATACAACCTAGGTGACGAGTTTTATCAAGATCTTTCCGTTCAGCCCGAGTCAGAAAACTTTCAGCCATCAGGTTTACAGATTTTCCTGATTATCATCGTTGTCATCATCGTATTCATCCTCGATGCCAAGTTCTTTAAAGGATTTTTCCTTCAAACGCTAATCAATATCCTTTTGATATTCATCAGTCGCGGAGGCGGCGGCCGTGGAGGCGGAAGCGGCGGTCCGCGGGGCGGCGGCGGAGGAAGTTCCGGTGGCGGAGGTTCCAGCAGAGGATGGTAAAGCAGTGGGTCTGACCGGGAAACCGGTCTTTTTTTTATGCTCTTTTCGTAAAGATTGTTGTTTTTAAAACGAAACGATTTAAGGTTGATTGGAGCGGAAGTGCGAGACTCCGGCGGGAGCAGCGGGACAGGTGAGACCCCACAGGCGTTCACGCCGAGGAGGCTCACCGCCGCCCCGCGGAAAGCGAGCAATGGAGGGGAGGAAATCAACCACACCGCATTACTTGGTGAATAGCAACAAAGTATGCGAAAACAGCTTTTTTTATGTCTGTTCCCTGTATTTATGGAAGTTGGACCAACAATGGAAAACCTTTCAGCACATCTATTTTCAGCAGGATAGAGATAATAAAAATGTTCGGAAAGGCGGGATGACCTTGCGGACGTTTTCTTTATTGAAAGGAATGCCGGTTTTTACGATCAAAGGAGAAAGAATCGGCACGGTCCACGATTTATCAATTTCTGAAATGGGACAAGTAACAGGGTTGGTCGTTCATCAACAAGCATTGTTCAAAAGAGCTTTTCATTTGGAACTTGACGGTATTTCTTCATTCGGCCCTGATGGGATCGTGATCAGGCAACAAGATCCTACCTTAAGTAAAGTGCCTGCGGATTCCATTTGCCTATCGAAGGACGAGTTATTGGGACGCATGCTTTTTTCAGAAATGGGTGAAGAACTTGGTTTACTGCAGGATGTATATTTCAAGGAGAAAATGGGCACGATTATAGCGTATGAAACAACGGATGGTTTTTTCTCTGAGTCGACAGTGATAGAATCAAAACAGCCGCCTGCACTAGGGAAGGATACCATCATTGTTTCAGTTTATGAACAGTGAGGTGTCCATTTTGGAAATTAAATGTCCGAATTGCCGCAGTAAAGATGTCGGGAAGATTGGTGTAAATCAATATTATTGTTGGAATTGCTTTATTGAAATGACCCTATCCGAAGGGCTCATTAATACGCATCAGGTCGAGGAAGATGGAAGTTTAAGCTCATTGGACGATTTGTTTGAGGAAAATGACCGCCGCTTCAGTATGTAATTAACGGAAGAGGTGTTTGCAATGGCTAGACGTTCACGCAATACTCTAATGAATATGGGTTCGGACTTGATGAACTCGAAGATGATCAAACGGAACATGAAGAAAATACGCAAAAGATTAAAATCATTATTATAGCAGGAATGGGTGTCCTGAATTAATGAGGGCACTCTTTTTTATGTATGAAAACCTTCCGCCTTTCGAAGAATAAATGAGCGGGAGGTGTTTATTGTGAGTATTCGTTTAAAATGGTTTTATCGCCTGGGTTTTTTATTGCTCTTATTTTTTGTTATCTATATTTTTATGAAACTCAAACCCATGTGGGGACCTGCCGTTACTGTATGCGTGACGGTACTGCTGCCTTTTTTGATTGGTGCGTTCATCAGTTACTTGCTTCACCCTGTAGTGGAATATTTAAATGAGAAAGGGATGCGTCGCTGGCTTTCGATTACGATCATCTATTTGTTGTTTTTCGGAGGGATCGGCTTTGCTGTTTATAAAGGTATTCCAATGATCGTCAGCCAGGTTCGCGAGCTGTCGGAAAGCGTGCCGGAACTGGTTGAACAGTACCGGGGCAGGATTGATAAGCTCAATCATCAAACGGCGGCCTGGCCGTTCGGAATTCATGAAAGATTCGAAGAAGGTGTCACCCTTTTCGAAGGTTGGCTGAAGGGTCTACCTGAAAAGGCGATGGAGTATGCAATGAAGATGATTGATTTCATCGTCCTGATTGCGTTGATTCCATTCATTGCTTTTTATATCCTGAAGGATTTCACTGTGTTAAAAAAAATGGCTTGGTATATGACCCCGAAAAAATGGCGCAAGCAGGGACGGGCTTTCGTTCGTGATGTGGATGCCTCGCTTGGCGGCTATATCCGCGGACAAATCATCGTTTGTGTCGTGATCGGTTTGATTTCCTCGCTGCTCTTTTGGATAGTCGGAATGAAATATCCGCTTCTATTGGGGGCGATAATCGGAATAACGAATGTCATCCCGTATTTCGGGCCGATTATCGGGGCCATTCCCGCAGTGGTCATCGCCGCGACAATGTCAGTTAAAATGGTGTTGATCATCGCGGTCATCGTGCTCGTACTTCAATTTCTTGAGGGAAATATCCTGTCACCGTTAATAGTCGGTAAAAGCCTCCATATGCATCCGCTGTTCATCATGCTTGCATTATTGGCGGGGGGCGAAATAGGCGGTATCGTGGGCATGGTCGTTTCGATTCCCCTCTTGGCTGTGTTGAAAGTTTTTGTACTTCATGCCCGCGTTCACTTTAGAAAGAAGCCCCCCCTTATTGACAAATAAAAGTCTTGTGAATATAATCCTTTACATAAGATAATTCGTTGAAGGATGAAGTATGCTGAAGTCCATCTATAAGAGAGGGGTCCCCCAGGCTGAAAGGGACTGCCAGGTGAAGAGCAGCAGAAAGCTAGTCCTGAGAGCAGCTAATACCTGCCGTCATGCCGCGTTAAGGCTTTTATGAAGGTGATGGGCCTAGGTGAAATCCTGCGTCCATAATCAGGGTGGTACCGCGAGTCAACTCTCGTCCCTGTTTTTGGGATGGGGGTTTTTTGTGTGCTCAAAATTACATAATTTTAAGAGGAGGATATATATGAAGTATTTAACTGGTGCTCAAATCCGCCAAATGTATTTAGATTTTTTTAGTGAAAAAGGCCATAACATCGAACCAAGTGCGTCATTGGTTCCTCATGAAGATCCATCATTGCTTTGGATCAATTCCGGGGTGGCAACGTTAAAGAAATATTTTGATGGACGGGTGATTCCTGAAAATCCAAGGATCACAAATGCCCAAAAGGCCATCCGTACGAACGATATTGAAAACGTGGGGAAAACGGCACGTCATCATACGTTTTTCGAAATGCTCGGAAACTTCTCCATTGGTGAATACTTCAAAGAAGAAGCCATTACATGGGCTTGGGAGTTTTTGACGGATGAAAAATGGATTGGCTTCGACAAAGAGAAATTGGCTGTTACGATCCATCCTGAAGATGATGAAGCTTTCGAACTCTGGAATAAGAAAATCGGTGTTCCTGCTGAAAGGATCATTCGCTTGGAAGAAAACTTCTGGGATATCGGTGAGGGTCCAAGCGGCCCGAATACAGAGATTTTCTATGACCGGGGACCGGCATATGGCGATGATCCGAATGATCCGGAACTATATCCAGGCGGGGAAAATGAACGTCATCTGGAAGTCTGGAACCTTGTGTTTTCTCAATTCAACCATAATCCTGATGGTTCTTACACACCTCTTCCAAAGAAGAATATCGATACAGGAATGGGCCTAGAACGTATGGCTTCCGTCGTTCAAGATGTGGCGACGAACTATGATACAGATTTATTCATGCCGATCATCCGTGCAGTCGAAGAGATTTCCGATGTGAAGTATGGTGCCGATACAGAAAAAGATGTGGCCTTCAAGGTCATTGCCGACCATATTCGTACGGTAGCCTTTGCAGTAGGCGACGGGGCTCTTCCATCCAACGAAGGCCGCGGTTATGTATTGCGCCGTTTACTCCGCAGAGCGGTTCGATATGCTAAGCAAATCAACATCAATCGACCATTCATGTTCGAGCTTGTGACGGTCGTAGGCGAAATCATGAAAGACTTCTACCCTGAAGTCCTCAAGAATAAAGAGTTCATTGCAAAAGTAATCAAAAATGAAGAGGAACGCTTCCATGAAACCTTGAATGATGGACTGTCCATCCTTTCTGAAGTCATTAAAAAGGAAAAGGAAAAAGGCGGTACGACCATTCCGGGCAGTGATGCTTTCCGTTTATATGACACATATGGTTTCCCGATTGAGTTAACGGAAGAATATGCAGAAGAAGAAGGCATGACGGTCGATCAAGCCGGATTTGAAAAAGAGATGGATGCACAGCGTGAACGTGCCCGTTCAGCGCGTCAAGATGTGGATTCGATGCAAATCCAAGGCGGGGTATTGGGCGATATAAAAGTTGAAAGTGAATTTGTCGGCTATGATCAAGTAGCTATCGAAGCCAAAGTTGCTGCCATCGTAAAAAATGGCGAGCTTGTAACGGAGGCAGAAGAAGGAGAAGAAGTTCAAGTGATACTGAACAAGACTCCTTTCTACGCGGAAAGCGGCGGACAAATAGCCGATATAGGAACGATGGCCAGTGAATCCGTGAAGGTTGATGTCCATGATGTCCAAAAAGCTCCTAATGGCCAAAACCTGCACCGTGTAACGGTTACTGCCGGCACTTTAACAGCAGATTCCAATATCGTTGCTGCGGTAAATCAAGAAAACCGCATCCATATCACGAAAAACCATACAGCGACGCACCTTCTGCATCAGGCGTTGAAAGATGTGCTTGGTACACATGTCAACCAAGCTGGTTCACTCGTACAGGCTGAGCGTCTTCGCTTCGACTTCTCTCATTTTGGCCAGATAACGGCGGAAGAGATTGAACAAATCGAAACGATTGTAAATGAAAAGATTTGGCAAAGCTTACAAGTGAATACGGACTATAAAAACATCGATGAAGCAAAAGCTATGGGCGCCATGGCCTTGTTCGGCGAAAAATACGGCAAGGTTGTCCGTGTCGTTCAAATAGGTGATTACAGCCTAGAACTTTGCGGCGGTGTCCATGTTCCGAATACAGCGGTAATCGGCTTGTTCAAAATCGTTTCCGAAAGCGGCATCGGAGCTGGGACTCGCCGTATAGAAGCGGTAACGGGTGCAGGGGCATACCAATTGATGACTGAGCAAATCGGTGTCTTGAAGGACGCAGCTGCTAAATTGAAAACAAACTTGAAAGACGTACCTACAAGAATTGAAACGGTACTGGCAGAAGTGAAGGATCTTCATCGTGAGAATGAAAGCCTTACTGCAAAATTAAGCAATATCGAAGCAAGCAGCCTTGTTTCTAACGTAAAAGAAGTAAATGGGGTTCAAGTATTGGTGGCGAAGGTTCAAGCTACCGACATGAATAATCTGCGTGCCATGGCGGATGATTTGAAACAAAAGCTCGATTCTGTCATCATCGTATTAGGTTCGGCCCAAGGTGATAAAGTCAATTTGATTGCCGGGGTGACCAAGGATTACATCGATCGCGGTTTCCATGCTGGTAAATTGGTCAAAGAAGTTGCTTCCCGCTGCGGCGGCGGCGGCGGCGGCCGTCCAGATATGGCCCAAGCCGGCGGAAAAGACCCTGAAAAATTGGATGCAGCACTTAATTTTGTTGAAGAATGGGTCTTATCGATTTCATAATCAATGGAAAGTGTTGTACAATGTAGGTAATAGTGGATTCTGGACGCTGAGGAGAGGTGCATGTTAATGAGTTCCTTTGATAAAACGATGAAATTTAATTTTCCCGAAGAACCATTCGAAAGAGATGTACAAGAAGTACTGTCTCAAGTATATGTTGCACTTCAGGAAAAAGGTTATAACCCTATAAACCAGATTGTCGGTTATCTATTATCTGGTGACCCGGCCTACATCCCGCGCCATATGGATGCTCGGAACATTATTCGTAAGCTTGAACGCGATGAAATCATCGAAGAATTGGTTAAATCGTATCTTAAGAACCATCGAGAGGAATACTAATGCGCACAATGGGACTTGATTTAGGTTCAAAAACCATAGGCGTTGCCCTGAGCGACGCGATGGGTTGGACTGCACAAGGATTGGAAACGATCAAAATTAACGAAGCTGGAAATGACTTCGGCTTTAAACGCCTCAATGAAATTATAAAAGAGCATGATGTTTCTAAAATTGTCCTCGGTTTACCTAAAAACATGAATGGGACTGTTGGACCGCGAGGCGAAATCAGCCAAGATTTCGCTAAACGATTAGAAAACAAATTCAAGCTGCCGGTGTTTCTCTGGGATGAACGGTTGACAACTATGGCGGCTGAACGTGTCCTTCTTGAGGCGGACGTGAGCCGAAGCAAACGCAAGAAAGTCATTGATAAAATGGCTGCTGTCATGATTCTGCAAGGATTCTTGGACAGACAAACAAATTCAATATGAGGTGAATACTAATGGAACACGGCGAAAACAACATTACAGTAGTAGATGAAAACGGAAACGAGCAGCTTTGCGAAATCCTTTTCACATTCGATTCAGATAAATTCAACAAATCTTATGTACTTTACTATCCGATGTCTGCAGAAGATGACGAGGAAGAAATTGAAATCCACGCTTCATCATTCGTACCAAGCGAAGATAATAAAGATGGTGAACTTACACCGATCGAAACAGAAGAAGAATGGGATCTTGTTGAAGAGATGTTAAATACATTCCTTGACCAAGAAGAAGCAGAAGAAGAATAAGATTAGAAAAAAAACCGGCCCTAAAGGTCGGTTTTTTTTTTGACAAAAGGACAAGGTGATTGGAACGTGTGTGCGAGAATCCTGCGGGAAAGCGAGTGCCTGAAGTGAAAATCATCGTTTGTACAAACCTTTAAAATCCGTATTCAAATTCGATTTTCAGTCGGAACCCGCCTCCATAAATGTTCATGTATGTTCCGGTAACCCCTTATCTTTTCTTTGCGAATAAAAGTATAAATGTAGCGAGCGGACCCAAAAATAATGATAGCAAGAACCAATTCAATGCCGTTCTATTTTTTCCTTGAGCAAGTCCGGCGTTTATGAGTGCCAATGTCCCCCAACCTACAAAATAAGAGTTATCCAATTCCTTCACACCTTCCTTCATCTTAAATGATAGTACCATTCATGAATATTCCTGTCATTTCCTGAAATGCCTAACACATTCAGGGAAAAAATTAGAGCGCACCTTTTAAGCTGAAGAAATTAGATATCACTATATTCCTGTTAAATAACATCTGAATATTGACAAAACAAGTGCATTTTTGCCATAAATAGAGTATTAATGAATGTAGTTTTGCAAAAAACATGTAATTATTTGTTGATTTTAGTATAATGTTCGAAGCGAAGATTAATTAGAGAAAGCATCATCAAGATACCATTCTGTAGTTGGTGTGAGTTTGCAGGGGGAATGAAAATGGATGAAAAAGATAAAAAATTATCTAAAAAGGAACATATCCAAATGAAATTGTTAGAACAGCAAGGAGAAGCCAAGCTGGTTCGTAAAATCATCATGATTACGATAGCTTCGCTTATTTTACTAATTGGGATTGTTGGTCTTGTGGGCTTTTTATATATCAACTCAGCCATGAAGCCAGTCGATCCGGATGATGATACCATCAAGAAAGTGAAAATCCCAATCGGTTCTTCCGTTAACGGAATTTCAACGCTGCTTGAAGAGCAGGGAATAATCAAGGACGCACGCGTATTCAAATATTATATTAAATTCCGCAATGAATCCGGTTTTCAGGCAGGGGAGTATAAATTATCACCTTCCATGCCTATTAAGGATATCGTCACAAGCATCAAAACCGGAAAGCTCATGAAAGAAGCTGCAATGAAGATAACGATTCCTGAAGGAAAGCAGCTGAGCCAAATTGCTGATATCATCGCAGTGAAGACGGGTGAAGATCCGAAAAAGGTCTTTAAGAAATTGAATGATAAAAAGTTCGTAAATTCCATGCAAGAGAAATTTCCGCAGCTCTTGACGTCGGAAATTGAAAATGAAAAGGTTTTATATCCGCTTGAAGGGTACCTTTTCCCGGCTACTTATGACTTTTATGAGGAAAAGCCGACCCTGGAGTCGATCGTCATCGAGATGCTGAAGAAAACCGAAGAAACATTGCAGGCTTACGAGAGCCAAATGGACAAGAACGGTTATTCCGTGCACCAGATGCTGACCTTCGCTTCGCTTGTCGAAGAAGAGGCGACGGCGCAAGTCGATCGCGGAAAAATAGCTTCCGTCTTTTACAATCGTATTGAGGAAGATATGCCGCTTCAAACGGATCCGACCGTTTTGTATGCGAAGGGTTCACATAAGAGCAGGGTATATTATAAAGACCTTGAGGTGAAATCCCCTTATAATACGTATAAGAACAAGGGACTGCCGCCAGGGCCGATAGCCAATGCCGGAACTACGTCGATCGATGCGGTACTGAAACCTGAGAAAACGGATTATCTGTACTTTTTGGCCACACCTGAAGGGGAAGTCCTTTACTCCAAGACCTTGGATGACCACAATAAAAAAAAGGCAGAGCATATTTCCAATAAATAAATGAAAGCTCTTTTCGTAAAGATTGTTGTTTTTAAAACGAAACAATTTAAGGTTGATTGGAGCGGAAGTGCGAGACTCCTGCGGGAGCAGCGGGCCAGGTGAGACCCCACAGGCGTTTACGCCGAGGAGGCTCACCGCCCCGCCCCGCGGAAAACGAGCAATGGAGAGGAAATCAACCACACCGCAATACTTGGTTAAGAACAAAGTATGCGAAAACTTCCTGAATGAAAAAATAGCAATGAGACTGTGGGGGGAGAGATATTACTTTCCCCTTGTTTTTATGATAGAATAGTACAAGTGAATTTTTGATCCGATTCTTATCGGTGACGTAACTCGGCGAATGCCGGGTTTTATTTTGAAAGATAAGGAAATGTAGATCGTCAAGCATACTTGTTTCAGCTCCTTGTGAAGAAATTGTCCAATCAATTTTTTCATGTTACTGACCAAGCGCTTTTGTTTTCCTTATAAATGGAGGAAACGTTTTGAACGGAAAAATAGAACAATATCTTCATTCCTTAATTCCGGAGCGTACGGGTTTGCTTAAGGAGTTGGAAGATTTTGCGATGGAAAATAATGTGCCGATCATGGAGCCCGAAGGCATTGAGGTGCTGCTTCAGATTTTAAGGCTTCATCAGCCAAAGGCGATATTGGAAGTAGGTTCGGCAATTGGCTATTCGGCCATTAGGATGGCTGAGACCCTTCCGGAAGCCCGAATCGTCACACTTGAACGGAATGAAGCCCGTATTGAGCAGGCAAGGGCTAACTTCAAGAAGGCGGGACTGTCGGAAAGGATCACCCTCATTGAAGGGGATGCCCTTGAAGCGGGACCGAAAGTGATGGAACACGGTCCGTTTGATATCATCTTCGTTGATGCAGCTAAAGGGCAGTACAAGCGATTCTTTGAACTGTTTGAACCATTCCTTGCTGATGCTGGCATTATCATTACCGATAATGTTTTATTCAAAGGCTTGGTTGCCGAAAACATTGAAGAAATGGAAATGACGAGAAGAAAGCGAGCCCTTATAAAAAAAATAAGAGACTTTAACATCTGGTTACATGACCATCCCAACTTCGATACCGTAATTTTGCCGATTGGTGATGGTGTGGCCATTAGTAAACATAGAGGTGACAAAAATGAAAAAGCCTGAATTACTTGTGACTCCGACAAGTGTCGATCATATGACAGAACTCATCGATGCTGGCGCTGACGCCTTCGTCATTGGCGAACAACGTTATGCGCTTAGGCTGGCAGGGGAGTTCAAACGTGAAGATGTGGAGAAGGCGATTGAGCTTGCACATGCTGCGGGCAAGAAAGTGTACGTATCGATGAACGCCATTTTCCACAATGAAAAAGTGGACGAGCTTGAAGGGTACGTCACATTCCTTAAAGAGGCTGGTGCCGACCGGATCATATTCGGTGATCCCGCAGTCTTGATGGCTGTCCGTGCCGTGGCACCCGATATGCCTCTGCACTGGAATACAGAGATGACGGTAACGAACTGGTACACATGTAATTACTGGGGGAAACGCGGTGCTGTCCGTGCCGTTGCTGCCCGTGAGATAAGTCTGGACGAGATAGTGGAAATGAAGGAAAATGCCGAAGTGGAGATTGAAGTCCAAGTGCATGGCATGACATGCATGTTCCAATCGAAGCGGACGCTCCTTGGTAATTACTTTGAATACCAAGGCAAGGCATTGGAAGTGGAAAATCGGAAGGAACAGCGAAATATGTTCTTGCATGATAAGGAACGTGAAAATAAATATCCGATTTATGAAGATGAGAATGGTACACATATCATGAGTCCGAATGATATGTGCATGATCGATGAACTGCAGGAATTGATTGAAGCGGAAATCGATTCACTGAAAATCGAAGGATTATTACAAACACCGGAATATATCATTGAAATGACAAAGTTATATCGGGAAGCGATTGACGTATGTGCTGAAGACCCTGACCGCTATGATGATGTGAAAGCGAAACTTTTTGAAAAAGTCAAAGCGGTTCAGCCGGATAACCGTGAGTTGGATACCGGGTTCTTCTTTAAAGAATCGGTTTATTAAAGAAAAGGGTAAGAGAAAGAGGAGGAATAGCCTTGAATGCTATTGCTGATAAAATTTCCAAGATCGTTGATGGAAAGAGAGTCATTGTAAAAAAACCGGAATTGCTGGCTCCGGCCGGCAACCTTGAAAAATTAAAAATTGCCGTACATTACGGCGCGGATGCCGTGTTCATAGGCGGCCAGGAATATGGTCTTCGTTCCAATGCAGGCAACTTCACGTTTGAGGAAATGAAGGAAGGCGTCGAATTCGCTAATAAGTATGGTGCTAAAGTATATGTAACAACCAATATCTTCGCACATAATGAAAATATCGATGGTCTGGATGAATACCTGGAAGGTCTTCAGGAGGCTGGGGTTCATGGCATCATCGTCGCCGATCCATTAATCATCGAAACATGTAAAAGGGTCGCTCCGAACGTCGAGATCCATTTAAGCACGCAGCAATCGCTGTCGAACTGGAAGGCTGTTCAGTATTGGAAAGAGGAAGGCTTGGAACGTGTCGTTTTGGCACGTGAGACGAGTGCTGATGAAATCCGTGAAATGAAGGAGAAGGTCGATATCGAAATCGAGGCTTTCGTTCATGGGGCCATGTGCATTGCGTATTCTGGACGCTGCACCCTTTCGAACCATATGACGGCGCGTGATTCGAACCGCGGCGGATGCTGTCAGTCTTGCCGTTGGGATTATGATTTATATGAGTTGGATCAAGACGGGGAAAAGGCTTTATTCGATAAAGAAGATGCCCCATTCGCAATGAGTCCAAAAGACTTGAAGCTGATTGAATCACTGCCAGGCATGATTGAAATTGGCATAGACAGCTTAAAAGTCGAAGGAAGAATGAAATCGATTCATTATATTGCAACAGTTGTCAGCGTCTATCGTAAAGTGATTGATGCGTATTGTGCCGATCCTGACCATTTCAAGATTAAACAAGAATGGCTGGAAGAGCTTGATAAATGTGCGAATCGTGAGACGGCATCATCGTTCATGGAAGGGGAAATTCCTGGGTATAAACAGCAAATGTTCGGGAATCATACCGTAAAGACTCGCTTCGACTTCGCAGGATTGGTGCTTGATTACAACGAGGAAACTAAAATCGTTACCATGCAGCAGCGTAATTTCTTCAAGCCCGGGGATGAAGTGGAGTTTTTTGGACCGGAAATCGAAAACTTCACTCAAAAAATCGGTACGATCTGGGATGAGTCAGGTAAGGAGCTGGAGGCAGCCCGCCATCCGCTTCAAATTGTCCGCATTCAAGTAGATAATAGAGTTCATGTGAACAATATGATGCGGAAGGAGAATTGATATGACAAGAAAGAAACCAGTGGTCATCGGAGTTACCGGAGGGTCGGGATCAGGTAAAACAAGTGTTACCCGTTCCATTTTTGAATTCTTTCAAGGGCATTCCATCTTGATGATCGAACAAGATTATTACTATAAAGATCAAAGTCATCTGCCTTTTGAAGAGCGCTTGAAAACAAACTATGATCATCCGCTTGCATTTGATAATGATTTGCTAATCGATCACATTAACGCATTGCTGCGCTATGAAACGATAGAAAAACCCGTTTATAATTATTCGATCCATACGCGTTCAGAAGAAATCATCACAGTGGAGCCCCAGGATGTCATCATCCTAGAAGGGATTCTTGTGTTGGAGGATGAGCGCCTCAGGGACCTGATGGATATGAAGCTTTATGTTGATACGGACGCAGACTTGCGGATCCTTCGTCGGATGACCCGTGATATTAAAGAACGGGGCCGTTCCATAGATTCAGTCATCGAGCAATACATCAGTGTCGTCCGTCCGATGCATAATCAGTTCATAGAACCGACGAAGCGTTATGCCGACATCATCATTCCAGAAGGCGGTCAGAACCATGTGGCGATTGACCTTATGGTGACAAAAATTCAAACAATCCTTGAACAAAAGTCTTTTTTGTAATAACATAGCATAAATAATGATAGGTGCCATTTTCCTCCGTTTATTTAAATAATCCCATTTATTTATTGGGAAAGACTGGACAAATGTTGGAAAACGCAATACTCTATTCTTGATACAGAACGAACCGGCTGTTCACCGCAGTCGGTTTATATACTAAGGAACGGATTGTTTCTTAGTATCGAAGCGCGTACTTTTTAAGTCGCGCAATTATATATTTTGACTCGATTTCAGGGTTAAGCACTATATAGTACATAAACTTGTCACAGCGAAAGCTTGCTGTAAAGAATTTGAAGGAGTGAAGGGTTTTGGCAATTGAAAAAGAATATCCAATGACTAAAGAAGGTAAGTTAAAGCTTGAACAGGAACTGGAACAGTTAAAAACGGTTAAACGTAAAGAAGTGGTGGAAAGAATCAAAATCGCCCGCAGTTTTGGGGACCTTTCCGAGAACTCAGAGTACGATTCCGCAAAAGAAGAGCAGGCTTTTGTTGAAGGACGCATTACAACAATTGAAAACATGATACGCAATGCAAAAATCATTGAGGGCGATGATTCGAATACAGATACAGTTTCTCTAGGGAAGTCGGTAACATTCGTGGAACTTCCAAATGGAGACGAAGAAACGTATTCCATCGTAGGAAGCGTTGAGGCTGACCCATTCGAAGGGAAAATCTCCAATGATTCCCCGATCGCGAAAAGCCTGATGGGGAAAAGGGTCGGCGACAAGGTATCGATCATGACACCTGGCGGCGAAATGAGCGTGAAGATTGTATCCATCGACTAAATAAAAGCAAAAGAGGGTGTCCATGGGGCATCCTCTTTTTTATCGAAAAAG
The DNA here is from genome assembly GCF_025175645.1 of Peribacillus aracenensis. Classification (NCBI taxonomy): domain Bacteria; kingdom Bacillati; phylum Bacillota; class Bacilli; order Caryophanales; family Bacillaceae; genus Peribacillus; species Peribacillus aracenensis. The sequence continues at coordinate 224,743 of NZ_JANZMJ010000003.1, read as the reverse complement.
TGCCGCGTTAAATTTGTTCATAATTGTTTAAAAATTCGCACCTCGTCAACAATGGTTACGAGGTGTATTTTATGAAAAAGAAACGAATGAGGTTGCTGGCTGTTTTTTTGACCACTTTCATGCTGATGCTCATAGGCAGGCTTGCCTACATCCAACTTGTATCGACAGAATCTTTTTCAAAGCATGATGTGAACCTGTTAGAAGCAAGCGTGAATCAGCGTTCACAGATAGTAAAGATTGATGATGGACGCGGAAAGTTTTATGACAGAAACGGAGAACCGCTTGCACATGAAGAAATCCCGACGCTCGTCCTATTTCCATTTTTAAAAAAAATGACATGGCCCATAGATGAAGTGGCCTCGATAATAGGCAAATCGGAAGCGGAGTTAAAACGGGCGATAGAACAAGCGGATGAACCATTCGTATTTGGCGGGGATGAACCGATAGAGTTGACGTCCAGCCAATCGAAGGCAATCAATGAATTGAAGATTCCCGGGGTTTTTGCCGTGAATGAGAAATTATATCCTGATCAGACCCCTGCAGCGCAATTGATTGGAACGACGAATATATCGGATGCGGAAAAGAAAAAACGTTATCCGGACATGAATTTATCTCCTGAAACGAAAATAGGCAATACGGGGTTGCAAAGGACCTTCGATGAGTTCTTGCTTTCCGCTGGGGAATCCAAGCTCGTTTTTCATGTGGACGCCAGTGGAGGCCCGATGTTCGGTGTCGATGTTAAATATGTGGAACCTGCAAATCCGCTTTACCCGGTGAAGGTCGTGACGACGATCGATAAAGAAATTCAGGAGAAAGCGGAGAAGCTCGTCGATGAACGCGGGATAAAAAAAGGCGGTCTCGTACTGATCGATATCGAAAAAAGTGAAATCGTCGCAATGGTATCACGTCCGGCGCTTAATATAAAAGATCCGAATGGCGAAGGGGCCGTCAATATGATGCTGACTCAAAAAACGCCGGGTTCCGTCTTTAAAACGGTCACGGCAGCAGCTGCCATCGATTATGAAGCGGCCAGTCCCACCAGGACATTCAATTGTAATTTGACGATAGACGGCAAAACGGATAAACAGAGGGAACTGGGCATGCTGAATTTTGAAAATAGCTTTGCCCAGAGCTGCAACAGGACGTTTGCCGAATTGTCACAGGAAATAGCAGAGAAGGATCCGGAATTTTTGGACAAATATGCAAAAATGTTAGGCCTTGTTGGTGAATCGGGCTGGCAAGGGGACGTCTATCACACGGAAGTGACGCAATTGCATCATGAACAAACCGGGAAGGTCTGGCATGATGACGATTTAAAAAAAGATCCTAAAATGATTGCCAAAACAGCAATTGGCCAGCAGGATGTCCAAACGACACCACTCGCAATAGCGAATATGATGGCAACGATTGCCCGCGGCGGCAAGAAGGAACAGGTCAAAGCCGTTTCAAAAGTCGAATTTAACAATAGTACGACCGTAGTCGATTTTCCGAATCAAAGTATTGGCGGCGAGACACTGTCTCCATATACAACGATGAAGATGCAGCATCTTCTTAGGAAGGTCGTGACGGAGGAGAAAGGGACGGGCGCTTCCTTGAGGGATTTGCCTGTGGAGGTCGCTGGCAAGTCTGGAACGGCTCAGACCAATATCGAAAAAGGGCAGCTGAATAAATGGTTTGCGGGCTACTTTCCATATAAAAATCCCAAATATGCTCTTGTTACCGTAAGTTTTGAAACGAAGGAAAACAGTTCCAGCATGACGCCCCTTTTTTCAGATATTGTAAAAGTCCTGTACTCCAAGGACCAGGACAAAAACGAGAATTGACGAAAAGTGTAGGAAACCCTTCCCTTCTATCTCAGGCTAAATCATGTTAAAATGAGGCAGTAAGAAATGGTAAGGGAGGAATGGACCTTGGGCTCACGTTTCAATCAGAGAGATCAAAAAAGAAAAGTAAATAAAATATATAATATTGCAATCACCATCGTTTCCATTTTAATCGTCATTGTCGCAGTCTCGATTTTCTTAAGTGATGATGGCACGGATTCAAAAAAAGCCACGACTGAGCCAAAGCAAATCGCTGATACAGATTCGGGGAAAGTAGCGGACAAGCCTGCTGGCAAAGAAGAAGAAACGGATTCTGAGAAGGAAGACGCAGTAGGAGATAGTAAAGCAAAAGAAGAAGGTAGTAAAGCAACAGAGGAAGATGCAGAAGATAAGGCTGAAGATGGTGCTGATCCAGAAAAAGCAGGAGATGCCGAACTTGTGGAAGTGGACGGCAGCGGCGATGGCAATGTTGCGTCTACATATACGAGTGAGGGCTGGAAACCAGTTGGAACTCAGCAATCCGGGGAGCATACTACAAGCTTCGACAAGGGCTCGGTCGATTGGAATGAAATGAGTAAAGCCATAGCAAGCGGGGCTGGAATCGATGAAGGCAGCATGAAGCTATGGTGGCTCCAAAACGGCGGTTCGCCCAGCACGGCAATCGGTACCGTTTCTGAAGGCGATAATCCTAAAACCTACCGCGTTTATATTGAATGGGTGGACGGATCAGGTTGGAAACCTGTAAAAGTCGAAGAGCTGAAGACAAACGATAAAAGGTAATGGTCAAAAATTTATATAAGAAAACCCCCGAAAGGAATTTCACTTTCGGGGGTTTTTCATGGTGATCACTTTTTTGCTTTAAAGTGGACGACTGCACTATAAAAACGTCTGCCTTCTTCACTTACATACATTTGGTGTGACACGGATTCCACTTGAAGCATGATTGCTTTATTGATTTCAATTTGTGATTGGATTTTTTCTTCAAGATTCTTAATGCTCTCTGCCTCGAAAAATTCTATTTTATCTTCGAATAAGTTTAAGTCGAGTTGAAAACTCATGACTGTTCCCCTCCAACATTCAGATACTGATAGTTTAACACCATTTTGGCCGAATCTGAACCGGTTGAATGATTTGCCTAAAAACAAGAACTGTTTCTGTGTCTATTTCATATTATGCTTATAGGTTTTATTATCTTATCATAAAAGGTGATTAAAAATGGGCAGAGAATTTATAGATTTATTTGAAGAGTGGTCGAAATCGTATGATGATACCGTTGGTGGACACGATATTGAGTATCAAGAGGTATTTAAACATTATGATAGTATATTGGACAGCGTCACGGATCGGGCTCATGGCCATGTGCTGGAGTTCGGAGTAGGTACTGGGAATTTGACGGAAAGACTTTTGAAGAAAGGCCTGAAGGTATCGGGAATAGAGCCTTCACCTGCGATGAGGGAAATAGCGGTAAGCAAGCTGGACGGAAGAACAGAAGTTGTGGATGGCGATTTCATCGATTTTCCGAAGCCGGAACAGGTTGATTCGATCGTGAGTACGTACGCGTTTCATCATTTAACCGATGAAGAAAAAGAAAAAGCTATAGCCAACTATGGAAAGTTACTGAATACTGGTGGTAAAATAGTGTTTGCGGATACGATGTATCAATCAAGGGAAGCGCATGAACAAGCGATTCAAGATGCAAGGCAGGCAGGCTTTCATAATTTGGCAAACGATTTGCAAACCGAATATTATACTACGATTCCTTTTTTGGAAAATGTTCTTGAAGCAAACGGATATAAGGTGAACTTCGAGCGCTGCAATCAATTTGTCTGGATTATGGAGGCTGAAAAATTATAGGAAGAGGTTTTTACTAATGAAGGTAGCCATAATCGGAGCAATGGAAGAAGAAGTTACGATTTTACGTGATAAATTGGAAGGTTTGGAGCAGGTGACCATTGCCGGTTCCGAGTTCAATACAGGCACATTGAATGGTGTCGAGGTCATTTTGCTTAAGTCGGGAATCGGTAAAGTGAATGCGGCAATGTCCACTGCGATCCTGTTAGAAAAATTCAAACCGGATGCGGTCATCAATACTGGCTCTGCCGGCGGTTATCATCCAGCACTTAATGTAGGGGATGTGGTCATATCCTCGGAAGTGCGCCATCATGATGTCGATGTGACGATTTTCGGATATGAATACGGTCAAGTCCCTCAGCTGCCTGCAGCTTTCACGCCGGATGAGAAGCTTTTCGCGATAGCGGAGGAAGCAGCAAAAGAAATCGAGGATATACAAGTGGCAAAAGGGTTGATCGTGACGGGGGATTCTTTCATGAATGATCCTGACAGGGTTGAATTCGTCAGAGGGAAATTCTCCGATTTATACGCGGTGGAAATGGAAGCGGCAGCCATTGCACAGGTAGCCTTCCAATTCAAGACACCGTTTGTCATCATTCGTTCCCTTTCGGATATCGCAGGTAAGGAGTCCAATATTTCCTTTGATAAATTCCTGGAAACTGCGGCTCTCCATTCAGCGGCACTGATTTTGAAAATGGTTGAAAAAATGAAATGAATGGTAAGTGATCAGCGGAAGCCTTTCTGCTGATCATTCTTTATTGCATAATTCTTATTAAGTTGGTAGGATAACTATGAAAGGATGTCCGAATATGAAAGTCTTTCAAAATATTCATGAGTTGATAGGGAAAACTCCGGTAATGGAAATCACCCATTTCCCGCTTCCGGATGAGGTCCGTATCTTTGCCAAACTGGAATACTTTAATCCGGGAGGCAGTGTGAAGGATCGGCTTGGTCAAGAACTGTTAGCCCAAGCATTACAGACAGGGAAGGTGAAAAAGGGCGGGACGATCATCGAACCGACTGCCGGAAATACTGGGATTGGCTTGGCGTTGGCTGCGATAAACAGTGGAGTCGACGTGATATTTTGCGTTCCAGAGAAATTCAGTGCCGAGAAACAGGAATTGATGCGTGCCCTTGGAGCGAATGTGATCCAGACCCCGACAGAGGAAGGAATGACAGGGGCAATCGCAAAGGCTAAGGCGCTGCTGGCTGAGATTCCGGGATCATATTGTCCCCAGCAGTTCGCCAACCCATCCAATCCTGATGCATATTATAAAACGCTGGGACCTGAAATATGGGAACAGATGGAAGGCGATGTGGCTGTGTTTGTAGCCGGTGCCGGGACGGGCGGGACATTCATGGGAACATCGCGATATTTAAAAGAAAAGGACGCTGCTGTCAAAACGGTCATAGTCGAACCAGAAGGATCGATTTTAAACGGCGGCAAGGCAGGACCCCATAAAACAGAGGGGATCGGGATGGAATTTTTACCTGCCTATATGGATGAAAGGTATTTTGACCAAATCCATACGGTAAGCGATCTTGAAGCTTTCCATATGGTAAAGGAATTGGCGATTAAAGAAGGCCTCCTTGTCGGCAGTTCTTCAGGCGCGGCATTTGCAGCGGCCATGAAAGAAGCGGCAAAGGCCCCACGGGGGTCGAATATCGTCGTCATATTTCCGGATTCCAGTGAACGATACTTAAGCAAAAAAATTTATCAGGGAGGTATTTAAAATGAGAAAGAAAACACAATTGATCCATGGCGGCATTTTTGGTGATGAAAAAACAGGAGCGGTTTCGGTGCCGATTTATCAAGTGAGCACCTATAAACAGGATGGTCCGGGGAACCATCGGGGATTTGAATATTCCCGTACAGGAAACCCAACCCGCCATGCCCTCGAAGAATTGATCAAGGATCTCGAAGAAGGAAAAAGAGGTTTTGCCTTCGGATCAGGAATGGCAGCGATGACCGCGGTTATGATGCTGTTCAGTCAAGGTGATCATGTATTGATGACAGATGACGTTTATGGAGGGTCTTTCAGGGTCATCACTAAAGTGCTTAACCGCTTCGGGGTGGAAGCTACGTTCATCAATACGAGTGACATCCACTCGATCGAAAAAGAGATAAAGGACAATACGAAGGCATTGTTCATTGAAACACCGACGAACCCATTATTGAAAATCACCGATCTGGAAGAAGTATCGAAAATAGCTAAAGAAAACGGTATCCTCACCATTGTGGATAATACCTTCAGTACGCCATACTGGCAAAATCCGCTTTCACTTGGAGCCGATATCGTGCTTCATAGCGCCACGAAGTACCTGGGGGGACACAGCGATGTTGTAGCGGGTCTTGTCGTGGTGAATGATGAGAATCTTGGGAATGACCTTCATTTCATCCAAAACTCTACAGGAGGCGTGCTAGGGCCTCAGGATTCATGGTTGCTTATGCGAGGCATTAAAACGCTGGGAATCAGGATGGAAGAACATGAAAAAAATACATCTGAAATCGTCCGTTTCCTATCCGGGCATAAAGACGTTTCGAAAATCTATTACCCGGGTCTTGAAAACCACCCAAATCATGATATTGCCAAAAAACAATCGCGTGGATTCGGCGGTATGGTTTCATTTGATGTCGGCAGTGCCGAAAAAGCTGAATCCGTTTTGAATAAAGTGAAATTCTTTACGCTTGCGGAAAGTCTGGGGGCAGTGGAGAGCTTAATTTCCATTCCGGCTTTGATGACACATGCTTCCATTCCGGCAGAGCGCCGTGCAGAGCTTGGAATAACGGATGGGTTGATTCGTATTTCAGTAGGTCTGGAAGATGTAGAAGACTTATTGGAAGACTTGGAACAAGCGCTGCAAGGATAATCGGAGAAGGACCGCTTCATTGCTGACTGCCATTATTTACACCCCTGTCATTTGGAATAAATATGGTAGAATGAGATATCGATATCTTATAAGCTTGAAAGAAGGTGGAATGGCATGAAAAACCGCAAAAAACAAACGGTTGCATTGCTGCGTTCGAAAATGGTCGATTTTAAACAATTTGCGATCACTTTGTTATGTGTGGGTTCGTTCTTCTATTTAGGAACCATCCTTCCCTCTGGCGACAAAGCGATGATTGACACATATGTCTATATGGGAGCGACCATAACGTTCCTGGGCATGTCCATAGTATTTTTCTCATTATCCAAAAAATACAAAAAGATCTTGGCCGAAATGGATGACCAAGAGTCTTTACAATAATAGAAGCAAACCTGATTCTTAATGGAATCAGGTTTTTTTTACTAACGTTGTTTCCCAATAGGGGCAGATTTACCATACTACTTGCCTTTTTAGGTAATAATAGCCCTTGAAAATGGGGAAAAAGATGGAAATTTCAAAAAAATAGGCAAAAGCCGTTTACAAATATTGAATTTGTGGATATACTTACCAGGTAATAAAAAATATTCCAAAGGAGGTCGAAGAAAATGACATTGTATCTATATGGAGTCGCCACTATCAGCCGGTCCGTTTCAATTGACAATCACATAACATTCGACCTGTGCCAAGCGGAATATTTCTAAAGCAATTTGGCTTTATTAATCATTCAGACATAGCGGCCGCAGGGAGAAGTGTTTTATCCTGCGGCCTTTTTATATTTTTTAAAAATCCCGCAGGAGGACGTAACTTTCTGCGGCCTTTTTATGCCTTTTTGTTGGGCCGCTCCCTTAAAGGAGGTGATATTATGACACTGAATATGCTTTTTTTCACAATCACGATTAAAATGAAAAAAATGACTGCCGAGGAATGTTTGCAACAGGAGAGATTCCACAAGATTCGGGAAGAACATCTAGATAAGGCGTTGAAACATCGTCCTTTTTTCTAAAAATACGAGGTTGGTATTCCGTTCATAAAAAAATTAAGAAAGGTGGAGGTTAATATGTTCAATTTGTTAAACGTAAGAGGAGAGAAGCGTTGCTATTGGCAGGAGAAGGATACCGGCTAACGCTGCCCGCGCATCCCAAGCCTTGTCATGGTTTGTATAAAAGGCATCATGATAAAGTGAAGGTATGGTTAGTAATGGTTATGACGCTGCTTAACTAGGAACTGCAACGTTGGAAATGAATATGTAAATGGAAAAACTCGGCACTCGGGCCGAGTTTTTTCTTTGCCTGAATCAGCAGCACGGACCTGATCCTCCAAAACCACATCCGCATCCCGGCAGCCACCAAAACCCGAAAATGAGCAATAAAATCAGGAGGACAATAAACAGGCCATAACCAAAGCAGTAACCGGACCCTGCATAACAAGGCGCGGGAGCCGGATAACCATAGCTGCATCCGTATGGTCCATAGTTATATCCCATCGAAAAAACCCCCTTTCCCTAAAAAATTCCCTATTATTATATGAACATTTTCTTCGTTCGTTTGGGAATTCATCCAGGGTGGTTTGAACATTCAACACTTTCATCATTTCTTTTAGTGGGACAGACACGAACAAGCCCACTGCTGCATAGGTATGAATAGGGAAGCCAAAGAAACGGGGGATGAAACCAATGCCCGGAATACTTACAGTTGTCGGTTATATTATCAAAGAATTTTACTTATTCGTTTCCTATGTGAAAAACAACGCTTTTCCCCAGCCCTTGTCATCTCAGGATGAAAAGAGATATCTGAAGCTAATGAGCGAGGGAGACGGTGATGCCCGTAACATCCTGATCGAACATAATCTCAGACTTGTTGCCCATATCGTCAAGAAATTCGAGAATACGGGCGAAGATACTGAGGATTTGATTTCGATTGGGACAATTGGTTTGATAAAGGCCATTGAGAGTTATTCGGATGGGAAGGGTACGAAGCTGGCCACATATGCGGCGCGATGCATTGAGAATGAAATCTTGATGCATTTAAGGGCGACAAAGAAAACGAAGAAAGATATTTCCCTGCATGATCCGATCGGTCAAGATAAAGAAGGAAATGAAATCAGTTTAATCGATGTACTGAAATCGGAATCGGAAGATGTCATCGATACGATTCAGCTCAATATGGAAATTGAAAAAGTGAAAAAGTATATTGATATTTTGGATGAACGCGAAAAGGAAGTCATTGTAGGCAGGTTCGGGCTGGATTTGAAAAAGGAAAAAACCCAGAGGGAAATCGCCAAAGAGCTTGGCATTTCCCGCAGTTATGTATCAAGGATCGAAAAACGTGCCTTAATGAAGATGTTCCACGAATTTTACAGAGCAGAAAAAGAGAAGGAAAAGAAAGCCAAAGGATAGGAATGGTAAAAGGCAAAGAGAGTGCGGGAAAATTTCCCCGCACTCATTTTTTAATATTTATTTCTGATCATATCTGCAAAAGCGTGATAAATCTCGATTCCCTGAAAAAGGAACATGCGTGAAGCGGTTAAAGATAAGACCCCTATCATAATAAAGCGAAACCACATATGAATCACTCCTCCATTTTAATTTTTATAAAATGTCAGAGCGTAAGGCTACGTAATTCGCCTGGAAAAAAACAGGACCGAGATATCGTCGGCGAAGATTTGAGTGAAAATAAAGAAAACTTAAAATCGAAAATTCGAAAAAGAGAATAATGATAAGAGACTGCCAGGAACTCAAGGAAGGCACGAAAGGCTGTTTCTTGTCGGCCTTATCCCAATGGTGCGCATCGGTATGTTCCTCAATGTTTAGCTGCTGTGCATGATGATGGAACTGTATGGGCAGTGTCCAAAGGAGCAGGATGATGGCAGACATGTGAATAAAGAATTTCATATGAATCAACCACCCCTTTCCCAAGAATATATTCATCATAACATGCTTTTAATCAGGGATATAGAAAAATGTTCCGACAAAATACTGAAAATTCCTTTTAATTAGAAAAATGTTGCATTTACCTCTATAATGGGATTAGTGATAAAAAGGGGGCAATGCATGATGGGATATTCTTTGACATGGGATTTGGATATCTTTTTTAAAGGAGGAAGCTCTTCTAAGGAGTTCCTGATTTTTTTAGATGAAATCAACGACGAGGTAAAAGAATTAGACCGAATTGTAAGCAATATCAATCCAGAAGGAAATGATGAGAGCCGTTTAATCCAGGCATTTGATCTTTTTAAAAATACCAATATGAAATCCACGCAGGCAAGTGCATTCATCGGCTGCCTTGAAGCTCAAAATGCACAGGATAAAAAGGCTGGTCAGCTGCGGATCAAACAGATGAAGATAGTCGCTTCACTAAAAATGGTGTTAAGCAAGCTGGATGAAAAGTTGATACAGCTTGATGATGCTTTCTTTAAAAAAATTCTCGAAAAAGAACCATTGAATGAATTGAAATTCGTATTGAATGAACGTCGGGAAAAGGCAAAGGAAAAGCTTTCCGTGAAGGAAGAATCATTAATCACTCAATTGGCCATGGACGGTTTCGAAGGTTGGAGCCAAATGTACGATACGATCGTCGGTTCAATGACCATCCCTTATAAAGGTGAAAAGCTTTCTGTAGGCCAAGCGGCGAATAAATTTTCCGATCCTGATGAAAGGAACCGGAAAGAATTATTTACTGCGTGGGAACAGGCTTGGGAGGGAAAGAGTGACCTTTTTGCCAGGACTTTGAACCACTTGGCCGGATTTCGTCTCAGTGTGAATGAAAAACGGGGCTGGGATGATATTTTGAAAGAGCCTCTTGAAATAGGGAGGATGAAAAAAGAAACCCTCGAAAGCATGTGGAATGTAATCGCCGATCATAAGGAGCCGCTTGTGAGGTTTTTAGAAAGGAAAGCGGAGTTACTGGATTTGGATAAATTAAGTTGGGCGGATTTGGATGCACCGCTCGCTGTTACAGCAGAGACCAAAGTAATGGATTATCAAGCAGGTGCAGACTTCATCATACAGCAATTCTCTAAGTTCGGCTCTCAATTAGCAAACTTCACCCAAAAAGCTTTTGAAGACAGCTGGATTGAAGCGGAGGACAGACCAGGTAAGAGACCAGGCGGTTTTTGCACCGGCTTTCCATTAAATAAGCAGTCAAGAATTTTCATGACGTATTCAGGCACCCCATCCAATGTATCGACATTGGCCCATGAATTGGGACATGCATTCCATTCATATGCGATGAGGGAGATCCATCCATTGAATCGGTCATATGCCATGAACGTTGCTGAAACCGCTTCTACTTTTGCTGAAATGGTCGTTGCGGATGCAGCTGTGAAGGAAGCTGCCAGTGAGGAAGAAAAGCTGGTGCTTTTAGAAGATAAAATTCAGCGATCCGTGGCATTATTGATGAATATCCATGCCCGCTACTTATTCGAAACAAGGTTTTATGATGAGAGGAAACAAGGGTATGTCAGTGCCGAACGGTTGAATGATCTGATGGTCGATGCACAAAAAGAAGCTTATGGGGATGCTTTAAGTGATTATGATCCAACGTTCTGGGCTTCAAAGCTCCATTTTTATATTACAGGTGTACCATTTTATAATTTTCCGTACACATTCGGATACTTATTCTCATTAGGCATATACGCGAATGCCCTGAAAGAACCAGCAGGATTCGAAGAAAAATATATCGCTCTATTGAAGGATACCGGTTCCATGAAGGTCGAGGATTTGGCTGAGAAACATTTAGGCGTCGATTTGAAGACCCGGGATTTTTGGGAAGAAGCGGTCAATGCCTGTATGGAGGATGTAGAAGAATTCTTGCGCTTGACCGACCCCCTGGTCCGAAAAGCTTGAGATGGGTTTTCGGAGGGAATATGAATGAAAAAAGCGGATGTCCGGTATAGGACATCCGCCTTTCTTATTTAAACTTTCTTCAATTTAAATGGACTGACCATAAGTAATGATAATATAATCATGAGGGATAAGAAAAAGACCGGATGGAAATACGGGATGGCTAGATAACTTAAAGTAGCGATGCAGCCCGCAACCGTAATTGGCACTCCTGTAAAATATCCATTGCTTTCACTTATATTGAAGCGGGCGAGACGAAATGCGCCACAGCCAATATAGAAAACCGTGAAGAGTGTGCCAGGTGCTCCGAATTCTATTAATATTCCTTGGTATAATAATAGAGCTGGTGCGACTCCAAAGGATATGATGTCACACATCGAGTCAAGTTGCTTACCCAATTCCGATTCAATGTTGAATTTCCGAGCAACCATACCGTCAAAGCGATCTGCAAGGGCAGCCAGGAAAATTAATAACAGGCTTAAATTCAATTGGCCGTGCATTACGGCAATTATCGCAAATCCACCAAGGGATAAATTAATTAAAGTAAGTATATTTGCTGTTTGTGCTTTCAATTTTTTAATGGATTGATCTAGGGCGTGTAATAAAAACATCTTTTCACTCCTTTCAAATGAAACAAATTAAAACAAAATATAGTAAACATAAGTATTTATTATATAATAATATTTTATTTAACACAATTTATGCAAGAGGATTTTAGAATAATTTTACAATTTGGAGTGGATTTATTTGTTTCAGTCTTTGTATCGCATTCTTATTGAACTGACGAATGGTCAGTATTCATCGGGTTTATTAAAGCATTTTAGCCAATCTCGTTGGAGCAGGCCCTTAATTTTACTATATGTAAAAACATTTAATCTTAATCAAGAGGAATTTGGTAAGGAGGTAAAAGCTTATACGAACCTGCACGAGCTATTTACCAGGCAGTTAAAGGCGGATGCCAGGCCAATTACGGCAGTTCCTTCTGCGGTAGCTTGTCCTGTGGACGGTGTTCTTGAGGATTCAGGGGAGATACGCGCTGATAAAAATATCGTCGTTAAGGGAAAGGTATATTCAATGGAGGAAATGCTCGGGGATGAGCTTTTTTTGGAAAAGTACTTAGGGGGCAAATATCTCGTGCTATACTTAAGCCCGAGTCATTATCATAGGATCCATGCACCAATAAAGGGTTCCGTGGTCAAACGTTGGACTCTTGGAAGGAAATCGTATCCCGTTAATAAATGGGGGATGAAATATGGAAAAGAGCCTTTATCAAAAAATTACCGGACAATAACTGAACTTCAAAATGAAGCGGGAAGTCTGGCAATGGTGAAAGTCGGGGCCATGTTCATAAATTCGATCGTCATTACTGATGAATCGGATGAATTGGAAAAAGGACAGGAATTTTCTTATTTCAGCTTTGGGTCCACAGTGGTGCTTCTTTTTGAAAAAGGGAGTTTTGAACTTGAAGGAAACATATCCATTCCCGCAGATGTCCGTGTGGGTGAAACAATCGGATTCATGAAGGCCGTCTAACTTCAAATGAAAATAAGAGGCTGACATTTGATGTCAGCCTATGTATTTCATATTAAAATATTGATCGGATTTTATGTGTCAGGGATCTTCGATGAATTTCCGTTTCTATGAGGCGGATGAAATCGGTACTCAACTTTAAATTCTGTGCTTTAAAATAGGATTCAAGCAACAGGTCATCAGATAGTTTTTGCATCAGAACGCCATTTGCGGCTGCTCACCTCCAGTAGGAATTGCGGGGAATAATTTGGTACTTACTTGCATATATTGATAAGTCTTCCTTGATGTACCCCTACTGTATCAGAAATAAACGTGGAGAACAATCGTTCTGTTATCCACAGTTGAAAGTGGATAACTTGTGGTTAAGTTGTTTACAAGGTAGGCGAAATGGTGCACATCAGTATGGGAAATGTTAGTAAAGTTATCCACAGGTTGAATAAATGAAATTTTTGTCGAAATCTTTTATGAATAATTAGTTCTTTTGTTCTGGTCAGACTGCAAATTTCCCATTATTTAATGAAAAATGCCTTTCCATATCAGAAAACATACATTATGATGTTTCTTTACCGACAGCCCTTTTTTCCTAATTTTTTTTGAAAGTGTGCTGAAAATTCGATATGATGGAGACGGTAAATTTTAACGAAAATATAGAGGTGTCAATATGCTTAAATTATTTTTGCCGAGTGAACATGTTAAAAGCATTTTTAATATAGATCCTCAAGAATTGAAAAAAAGAGGGATTAAGGGAGTCATTACCGATTTGGATAATACTCTCGTTGAATGGGACAGGCCAACTGCCACCCCCGATTTAATCAAATGGTTCGACAATATGCGGGATCATGGGATTTTAGTGACGATTGTGTCCAATAATAATGAAAATCGGGTTCGGGCTTTTTCCGATCCGCTTCACATTCCGTTTATCTTCCAGGCCAGAAAACCGATGGCAAGAGCTTTCCATAAGGCCCGTAAGACAATGGGGTTGAAATTGGAAGAAACGGTGGTAATCGGCGATCAGTTATTGACGGATGTATTGGGAGGGAACAGAGGCGGGTTTCATACGATCTTAGTGCTCCCTGTAGCACAAACCGACGAATTCAGGACAAGGATCAATCGTTATTTTGAAAGAAAGATCATGGCGTTTTTTAAACGAAAAGGAATGATAGAATGGGAGGATCACAATTGAACAATCATCAAGAATTAGTGTGCATCGGCTGCGGTGTGAAGGTCCAGACTGAAGATCCGAAGGAATTGGGCTTTGCCCCTAAATCAGCTCTGGAAAAGGAGACCATCGTTTGTCAGCGCTGCTTTAAATTGAAACATTATAACGAAGTTCAGGATGTTTCCTTAACAGACGATGACTTCCTGAAAATCTTGAATAAAGTAGGCGAAACCGACTCTTTAATCGTCAAAGTCGTCGATATTTTTGATTTCAATGGAAGCTGGCTGCCTGGCCTGCATCGATTTGTAGGAAGAAATGATGTTCTTCTGATCGGAAATAAGGTTGATTTATTGCCAAAATCCGTAAAGCCGAACAAGTTGATCAATTGGATGAAGCAATCGTCCAAGGAATTGGGTCTTAACCCGGTTGATGTCCTGCTTGTCAGTGCGGAAAAGGGAAAGCACATACTTGAAGCGGCTGATGCGATTGAGCGGTATCGGAGAGGTAAAGATGTCTATGTAGTGGGTTGTACGAATGTAGGGAAATCGACTTTCATCAACCGTCTTATAAAAGAAGTGAGCGGAGAAGGTGATATCATCACGACTTCCCACTTCCCTGGGACTACCTTGGATATGATCGAAATTCCTTTGGATGATGGACAGGCATTGATCGATACACCAGGAATCATTAATCATCATCAAATGGCTCACTATGTGGACAAACGGGACTTCAAGGTGATTATGCCGAAAAAGGAAATCAAACCGAGAGTGTACCAACTGAATGAAGCGCAGACGCTATTTTTCGGAGGGTTGGCCCGGTTGGACTATGTCTCAGGCGGAAGGCGTTCATTGACATGCTACCTTTCGAATGAATTGAATATTCACCGTACAAAACTCGAAAATGCCGATGAATTGTATAAAAACCATGCCGGGGAATTACTGACGCCCCCACGGCCTGAACAAATCGAGGAGTTTCCGAAGCTGATTCCACATGAGTTCTCCTTGAAAGATGGTAAAATGGATATTGTGTTTTCTGGTCTTGGCTGGGTGACGGTCAATGAGCCGGGAGCGAAAATCGTTGCACATGTTCCAAAGGGCGTCAATGTGATCGTTCGCAAATCATTAATCTAAATATAGGGGTCGTCAAGTCTATGAAAAAGATATATGGGGTAATGGGAGATCCAATTGCACATTCGATGTCACCGGACATTCATAATGATGCATTTGAAAAAGAAAATATAGAAGCGGTTTATCATCATTTTCATGTGACGAAAGAAGGTTTGAACGATGCCGTGAAAGGCATGAAAGCCCTTGGTATAGAAGGGTTTAACATCACGATTCCTCATAAGACTTCAATCATTCCTTTCCTTGATGAAGTGGATGAACTTGCCCTTGCAATCGGGGCTGTAAATACGGTTGTTAACAAAAATGGCAGGTTTATAGGGTATAATACAGACGGAAAAGGATTTTTCAAATCTTTATGCGATGAAATATCAAGTGACATCAAGGCTAAAAAAACGTTAGTGATCGGAGCGGGCGGTGCTGCGCGTGCGATTTATTTTACCCTTGTAAAAGAAGGGGTAAAGCAAGTTGATATTGCAAACCGGACAAAGGAAAGAGCGGCCCAGCTTGTTTCTGATTGCCCATATGATAAAGTATCGAAGGCACTCTCGATTATCGAAGCGGAAGAAAGCTTATCACAATATGATTTAATCATCCAAACGACTTCTGCTGGAATGAGCCCGGAATTGGATCATTCACCGTTAAAGGTCGACCAGCTTAAAACCGGTGCAATTGTCAGTGATATCATCTATAACCCCTTGCAAACCAAACTGCTTCGTGAAGCGGGGGAAAAAGGGGCGGAAACGCAAAATGGTTTGGGGATGTTCATCAACCAGGCTGCGCTCGCATTTGAGATATGGACAGGCATTATGCCGGATACAGCAAGAATGACAGATATTGTCTTGAACAAACTAGGAGGTAACACATGTTAACAGGAAAACAGAAAAGATTTTTACGATCAAAGGCCCATCACCTCAATCCAATTTTTCAAGTTGGTAAAGGCGGCGTCAATGATAATCTCATCAAGCAAATTGGTGAGGCGCTAGAAGTACGTGAATTAATTAAGGTCAGCATCCTTCAAAACTGTGAAGAGGACCGCGATGATGTGGGACTTTCTTTATCAAAAGGTGCACGGGCGGAATTGGTTCAGATTATCGGCAACACAATTGTGCTGTATAAAGAATCAAAAGAAAACAAACAACTTAAATTACCTTAAGGAACCTATCTATGAAAAAAATTGGAATTCTTGGCGGTACATTCAATCCTCCGCATATCGGGCATTTAATTATAGCGAATGAAGTGCTGGATGCCCTTGACCTAGATGAAATCAGGTTCATGCCGAATCACGTTCCTCCGCATAAGGAAAAATCGGAGGAAGTAACCGATATGGACAGGCTGGCCATGTTGGAAAACGCGCTAGCCGGAAACCCATCTTTTTATATTGAGGGTATTGAAATAGAAAGAAAAGGCACATCTTATACGTATGACACAATAAAATTGCTGAAAGAACTTGAGCCAACCAATGAGTTCTATTTCATAATTGGCGCAGATATGATTGAGTACTTACCAAATTGGCACCGTATCGACGAGCTGGTGCATATGGTCAATTTCGTCGGTGTGAAGCGCCCTGGATATAACGAAAAGACCTTATACCCAATCACGATGGTGAAAGTCCCCCAGATGTTCATTTCGTCTTCCATGATACGAAGGAAGTTAAGAACGGGGAAAACCGTGAAATATTTAATAGCAGATCCAGTGGTGAAGTATATTAAAGGGAATGGTTTATATGAATCGTGAGAAAGCATTGGCGCTGGTCAAAGAACAAATCACCGAGCGCAGGTACATTCATACATTGGGTGTGGTCGAGTCAGCGATTGAACTTGCTGAACGGTATGGTGCCGACGTCAAAAAAGCCGAACTGGCAGCCATTTTCCATGATTATGCAAAATTTCGTCCAAAAGAGGAAATGGAGCAAATAATAATCGCTGAAAAAATGGACCAGGCTCTACTTGAATACAATATGGAGCTGTGGCACGCTCCTGTCGGGGCTTATCTGGTGAAAAAGGAAGCTGGCATTCAGGACGCTGAAATCTTGGATGCGATTGCCTATCACACGTCTGGCAGGGTTGGCATGAGCCTATTGGATAAAGTCGTATACCTTGCTGACTATATTGAGCCGGGACGTTCTTTTCCCGGTGTCGATGAAGTCAGGCAGACGGCAAAGCAAAATTTGGATCATGCTGTCATTCAGGCTTTAAGGAATACAGTTGTTTTTTTAATGAAAAGAAATCAGGCAATTTACCCTGACACATTTAAGACATATAATGATTTGATCATGAATTTGAAGGAGAAGATGTAATGACTGAACGTGAACTTCTTGTAATTGCAGCAAAAGCGGCGGACGATAAAAGAGCGGAGGATATCGTGGCATTGAACATGCAAGGTATTTCCCTAGTAGCGGATTACTTTTTGATCTGCCACGGTAATTCTGAAAAACAAGTACAAGCAATAGCTCGTGAAATGAAGAGCAAAGCTGATGAATCAGGAATCAATGTAAAACGTCTTGAGGGTTTTGACGAGGCGAAATGGGTGCTTGTTGATCTTGGCGATGTAGTGGCCCACATTTTCCATAAAGATGAAAGAAATTACTATAATCTCGAACGTTTATGGGGAGATGCACCTTTTGAAGATCTAGAGAGTGAACTGACTTCATGACGTACGAACGCTTTGCCTATGTATACGATGAACTGATGAAGGACGCACCTTATGAAAAATGGCTGATGATCCTTACGGCGAAGCTGGAACAGTACGGAATTGGCGGCAGGAAAGTCCTGGATTTAGCGTGTGGAACCGGGGAAATGACCGTTGAATTGGCGCAACACGGTTTCGAAGTCACCGGTGTGGATTTATCTGATGAAATGCTTCTTGTTGCTAATGAAAAAGCGGTTAAGCTTGGATTATCGATTCCGCTTTTCCAGCAGGATATGGCAGAACTCGAAGGACTTGGCCAATTTGATTGTGTCACGATTTTTTGTGATTCGCTGAACTACCTTCGTAATGAGGAAGATATAGTCAAGACGTTCAGCCGGGTTCATGAGCATTTGAAAGATGGCGGATTATTTTTGTTTGATGTCCATTCCATTTATAAAATGGAAGAAATCTTTCGTGATAATACGTTTGCTGTCAATGGTGAAGAAGTATCCTATATATGGGACTGCTTCCCAGGTGAAGAACCTTATAGTGTGGAACATGATTTAAGTTTTTTCGTAAGGGATGATGAAAACGGTCTGTATGACCGGTTTGATGAGTTGCATTATCAACGGACCTATCCGGTTGAACAATATAAAAAGTGGTTGGAGCAAGCAGGTTTTACGGTTTCTGAAATTCTGGCGGACCTTGAAGAAGCACCGCTTGTAGCGGAAACCGAAAGAATCTTATTTGTAGCCAGTAAATGATAAAGAGGTCAAGAGCCTCCGTTCGTACATCTTACTGTACGAGCGGAGGTCTGACCTCTTCTTTTTTATACTTTCAGAAGGAGTTAAAGATATTGATTGCGAATATTAATAAGGATGGCCGAACTGCTCTTCAACTTCGTGAAGATCCTCTGCAAACTTTTCATGTGTCGCTTGAAAAAGATGATGGAACATTTCCCCGGTTTCCGCTTCTAAAACCTTGATCCCCTCACCTGTTATTCCACCCTTTACACAAACCTTTTCCTGTAAGGTCGGCAATGTATAAACCCCTTTACCGAGCAGTTCCCCTAAGCCAACCAGCATATTCTCAGTCAAAGTCGTAGCCGTTTCTTTATCTATCTTCGTCGTTTGGCAAGCCGCGTCAATAAAAGCTTGTGCTAAATAGCTGAAAAAGGCAGGACCGCAGCTGACGATATCGGAAGCTACCCGGGTGATATCATTTTCAATGATGACCGGTGCCGATATGGCAGAGGCCAAATCAAATAAAGCTGACACTTTCTCCTTACTGCAGCTCTTGCTGAAGCTCAGTAACGATACCCCTGAACCCACACGGTTGGTTATGCTCGGGATAAAACGGGCACAAGGGGCGTTCACGGCGGATTCAAGCTGGGAAACTGAAAGCGGGCTTGTGATGGAAATAACCAGCTGATCCCTTTTTATATGATGTTTGATGTCCTGTAATAGGCTGTTAATTTGCAATGGTTTTACACAGAGAAAGATAAAGTCCGCTTGTTGGACGATTTCGGCTGCGCTTTCCGCAACCTTGATACCAGGGTGTTTTTCTTTCAGTAGCAATGCTTTGGAAAGCGTGCGATTTGTAATGATTAGATCTGCCGGATTCAATATTTTTGCCTCCAGCCATGCCTCGATTAAAATGGTTCCCATATTTCCGGTTCCGATAACACCGATTTTCTTCAATTCCGATCAACTCCTCTCACTTAAAGCGATTGATTCTCCTAGAAACACTATGTATTTTTAATCTGTCCTATGACAATGTATGGTGCGAAATCCAATAAGGAGGTAAAGAAATGGAAGCGATTTTTAAACGGAAATGGATGTTGGTAACTGTTGCCGTGGCATTTGTGGCAGCGGGCATTTACTTTTTTTTGCAACAGGGGGAGGATCCGGCTGATACAGAAGATATTTTTGCCATTACTGCAAAAGATGCTGAAATTAAACAAAGTGAAGAGGAAACGCCTGCCGAACCTGAGATCATTAAAGTGGACGTTAAAGGAGCGGTCAAATCCCCAGGCCTATTCACTGCACAGGCAGGTGACCGGGTGATCGATTTGATTTCGGCTGCGGGGAGTTTTACGGACAAGGCTGATAAAGATAAAGTGAATTTTGCTCAAATCGTCGAAGACCAAATGGTCATTTATGTTCCGGAAATAGGTGAAGAAGACGAGGGGAAGCTGGAGAATATGCAAGTCGGGCCGTCTGGTGATGCCGTCTCTGGGAGGACATCAGGAGGACTGGTGAACTTGAATACAGCTACACAGGAAGAATTGGAAACCTTGACGGGAATTGGACCATCAAAAGCGAATGCAATCCTGGAATACAGAGAAACGGTAGGGAAATTCAAGGAGGTCGATGACTTGAAGAAGGTAACGGGAATCGGCGATAAAACGTTTGAAAGGTTACGGGATTCCATTTCGGTTAAATGAATGATTGAATATGCTACACAAATGGCCAGGAAGAGGGTAAAATTGAAGAAAATCATTCTAGTGGTAAGGGGATAGGGATAGAACATGAACAGAATTAGTTGGGATCAATATTTCATGGCGCAAAGCCATTTATTAGCTTTAAGAAGCACATGTACACGCCTCACTGTAGGGGCGACCATCGTCAGGGACAACCGAATCATTGCGGGGGGATATAATGGGTCCATTGCGGGAGGGACGCATTGTATTGATGACGGCTGTTATGTAATTGATAATCATTGTGTCAGAACGATACATGCAGAAATGAATGCACTTTTACAATGTGCGAAATTTGGGGTGCCCACTGATGGTGCAGAAATATATGTAACGCATTTTCCATGTCTTCAGTGCTGTAAATCACTCATTCAAGCTGGCATAAAGGCTGTTTATTATGCGGAGGATTACAAAAATCATCCATATGCCCTGGAATTATTCAAACAGGCAGGTGTCAAGACCGAGAAAGTTGAAGCAAAAGGGGCCATCGATGTTAATGGAAAACAAAAAAAGGACTTTGTATTTTCATTGCTGGCTCAGCTTGAACGAACAGACCTGACAAAAGAAGATTTAATGGAGTTGGAAAAGCAGGCCAATCAAATATTTGAAAATTAAAAAGGACGGGGGGCAGGCATGGCTAGACATCTTATCTTACTAGCCGTTTCGGCTACATTTGGTGTTACGGCCCATTCTTTTTTAAATGTAAGGCTGCTGATCATTATCTTTATTTTTCTCTGTTTCCTTTATTTTTCGGTGGGGTTAAGCGTGAAGGCACTAAGTTTTCATTTGGTGATCATGGGGATATTTTTAGGGGCTGCCTCCTTCTCCGATCACCGAAACAAAACTGCCTATCATGGTACGGAAAGCCGATTTATCATCACATTTACCGGCCAACCGAATATAGATGGAAATTCGTTAAAAGGTTTCGTGCGCGGTGAGAAAGGTGAACGGCTAGTGCTTCGTTATAAAATCACAACCGAATTGGAACAGGAAAAGCTGAGTCGGTTTCTGCGCATCGGTTTATCATGTCCGGCTGGAGGGACATTGCAAATTCCCGACAAAAACAGGAATGAAAACAGTTTCGATTACCAACGTTATCTTTTTCGCCAAGGCATCCATTGGATGTTCAAAGCAGATTCCATTTCCTTTGAAGAATGCAAAAAGGCTGAAAACTCGATTCCGGTTTCGATTCGTAATTTGCGCTTGAAGGGAATTACGTATATTATGGAACACTTTCCAGAAGAATCAAGCGGTTTTGTCACAGCTCTCATATTCGGCGACCAGACATATATAGATGAAGGCGACCTTACTAATTACCAGCGGTTGGGGCTAGTTCATTTACTTGCGATTTCCGGTCTCCATGTCAGTTTTTTAACGGGGATGTTATTTTACTTCGGCATCAGGGTTGGGATTACACGGGAAAGGATGATGGTGGCCATCTTAATCTTCCTTCCGGTTTACATGTTACTATCAGGTGCAAGTCCATCCGTGGTGAGGTCCTGTTTAATGGCTATGCTTTTCTTTCTGCTCCTGTTATTCAAGAAGCGACTCTCTGCGGGTGCCGCAATCGGATTGACTTATATGGCATTATTGTTTTTTCAGCCTAACATGATCTATGATATAGGTTTTCAGCTTTCATTCGCAGTCACTTTCTCCATTATCATGTCTTCAAGCATTTTCTTGCAATATCCTAAGAAAACAACGCAGCTATTCATCATCAGTTCCATCAGCCAATTGGCAGCCCTTCCGATTTTGCTTTTCCACTTTTTTGAAGTATCCTTTCTTGGCGTGTTTCTAAACGTATTGTATGTTCCGCTTTATTCCATCATATTGCTGCCGCTTTCGTTGATTTCCCTCCTTATTCATTTATTGCTGCCTCCCTTGGGGCAACCCCTCATATCATTATTGAATTTCACATTCGTACTATGCAATAAAGCCGCGGATGCGGCATCGGATTTGCCGTTGGCTTCCATTCCGTTTGGAAAACCATCTTTCATCATGATGGTATTACTTGTTATTTCCCTTTTAGGGTTATACCTGACTTGGGATATATCTTTTGAAAAAAGTAAAATCTGGTGCGGAATAATGATTGTCCTTTTGTTTTTTCAATATAATTTACAAAGGTTCTCTCCCTTTGGTGAAGTGCAGATCATCGACGTTGGACAAGGTGACTCCATTTTAATTATCCTGCCGTTCAATCGCGGCAATTATTTGATCGATACGGGTGGGCAAATTACATTTCCAATCGAGACGTGGGCAAAAAAGCGAAAGAAGTTCAACACCGCGGATGATATCATCATTCCATTATTGAAAAGTAAGGGAATCCACCAATTGGACAAACTCATTTTAACCCATCCGGATGCAGATCATATTGGAAGCGCAAAAGAATTGATTGAGAATTTTAAAACTGGGGAGATCATCATTGGAGGCTGGAGTGAAGAGCAATATAGGGATATGGATTTTGTGTCGGTGGCAAGAGATAAAAAAATGAAAATGACTGTACTGAGAAGGGGGGATAATTGGTTTGCTGGAGGAGCGCCGTTTGCTGTTCTCAGTCCATATAAGAAAGAGGAAAATAAGAATGATTCATCCATAGTTCTATTCACGGAGCTTGGGGGATTGTCATGGTTATTAACCGGTGATATGGGAGAAGAAGGGGAAAGGGAATTATTGAGCGCATTTCCGCAGTTGCAGGCGGATATCTTGAAGGTTGGACACCATGGCAGTAAAACTTCTTCTTCCGCGGCATTCCTTGAACAGATACAGGCGAAAGCGGCGCTTATTTCAGTTGGAAAGGATAATCGCTACGGTCACCCTCATGGAGACGTAATTGCGAATCTTGAGAAAGATGGCATAAAGGTGTTCAGGACGGACGAGGATGGTTCTATTATTTACAAGTATTACAAAAGCAGTGGAACCTTTCGGAAGATACTCCCATAGTATGTAGAAAATCAAAAAGAAAGAGACTGCAGCGGCAGCCTCCATCAGGAAAAATAAGTGCAAGTAGTTAAAGAAATCAGGATCCGACAGCTTTAATGACGACAGCTATGGTGAACATGGCAGCGAAAAATACAAAAGAACCGATGAATCCTATAGCGGAATCAGCGACGTCATCTGTTTTTGACTGAACATTCTTTTCGAATTCGTTCATTATTTACCCCTCCTATTTCTGCTAATAGTATAAAACATTACCAAAAAAAAAGCTACAGGCTTCATTCCTCATTTCCTTTACTGACAAGAGTTGACACAAATAGTTTGGGTTTTTGAGGTCAAAATATAAGTACAAACAAAGCAAGCGAAAGAGAAAAGCTCATTTTTTGTTCTACATGAATACTCTACCCGCTTTCAAGGAAGATTACCCGGGCCTTTCTTGTAAGTGTTCATATAGATCCGGAACTAGCCCTTTTTAAGGGTTAGTTCCCTTTATGGCTTGTCAAATGGTCCATCCACCTATACCATTAGAGAAGAATACATAGTAAAGAGGCGGATTCTATTGGTATTAGACGTTTGGAAAAGTATAAAAAAAGGGCAATTCGCTCCAGTATACTTGTTATATGGAACAGAAGCCTATCTAATTAATGAAACGAAGCAGCTATTGATCGAGAATGTCCTTCACGAAGATGAGATGGATTTTAACTTTGCTCAATTTGATTTAGAAGAGACGCCTGTTGAAACTGCGCTTGAAGATGTCGAAACCCTCCCATTTATCGGGGAAAGGCGCCTTGTTTTCATGCAAAACCCATTTTTTTTGACAGCTGAAAAAACGAAGTCAAGAGTTGAACATAATGTAAAAAGACTGGAAGCGTATTTGGCTGACCCGGTCCCTTATTCTATTGTCGTATTGACCGCACCTTATGAGAAACTGGATGAACGGAAAAAAATCACCAAGGAACTTAAGCGTAAGGCGGTTCTCGTTGAAGCGAAGAAGCTTGGTGATCATGAATTAAAGGGGTGGGTGAAGGAGAGGGTCGAAACTTCTTCAGTCCAAATAGATGAGCAGGCTATAGAGCTTTTACTTGAACTTGCAGGAACGAATCTGATGATGCTGACGAATGAACTGGATAAAATGGTGCTTTATGCAGAAGCTGATAAACATATAACGGTCGAGATAGTGGAAAAGCTGGTCGCTAAATCCCTTGAACAGAATATCTTCACGCTTGTTGATCATGTGTTACAGCGAAAGATGGAGAGTGCCATGACGATACTGCACGATCTTCTCAGGCAGAATGAAGAACCCATCAAGATCTTGAGTGTCATTGCAGGCCAGGTCAGGCTCATGTATCAAGTGAAGGAGCTTTCCCGTCAGGGTTATAGCCAGCAAAAAATTGCGGGTCAACTGAAGGTGCACCCTTACCGGGTAAAGCTGGCACTTGAAAAGACGGGGAAATTCCAGGAACGCGAGCTGTTGAGCATCATGAACGACTTAGCGGAAGCGGATTATAAAATGAAGACCGGCCAAGCGGATAAGGCAATCACGCTTGAGCTGCTGCTTTTAAAAATTAGATGATAAAAAAGGTGGCAGATATCCTGTCACCTTTTTTATGCAAAAAACGGCACAAAAAAAACGATCCGATTGGATCGTTTATTTTTTGTCATTATGCGTTAAGAGCGTTAAGTCTTTTCGCTAAACGAGATTTTTTACGGGCTGCCGCATTTTTATGGATTAATCCTTTAGATGCAGCTTTGTCTAATTTCACAGCAGCTGTTAAAAGAGCTTCTTTAGCAGCTTCAACGTTTTCACCAGCTAATGCAACTTCAGCGTTTTTCACTGTAGTACGCATAGTTGATCTAACAGTAATGTTATGAACGCGTTTTTTGTCGTTAATTTTCACACGTTTAATAGCAGATTTAATGTTTGGCATTCCGTTCACCTCCTACAAAGAAATCGAGATTATATGAACTCGACTTTTCAAATCCATATCAAATAGCACAAGTGATATTCTATCAGACTGCTCATAAATATGCAATACTTCAGATTGAGAATCGAAAAGGAATTATAATTTCGGGAATAAATTCATCTCGTCATCACTCATTGTACCAAAAAAATGAATAATAAAAAAGCAAAAATGACAGAATGTTTAAGAGAGACTATTGAAAATACTAGATTCGATACAATTCAAACATCAGGAGGCCGTTATGGAAAATAATTTGGACCTTAGTGAATACGGAATTCGTACAGATTTGGCGATAGAAGCAAAGGAAATTGCCCTTGAACATAAAGGTGTTGTAGAGGAAGTTGATGTATCCCGTATCGAAGGGGTCATTATCAAGGAAAAAGAAGTGGATGATCTGAAGGTATCCTTGGTCGAGGTCACGGCTGAGGGGGAAAAGGAAATCGGTAAGAAACAGGGCAGTTATTTGACCATCGAAGTGCAGGGCATCCGCCAGCAGGATACGGAAACGCAGCAACGGGTGGAAAAGGTGTTCGCCAACGAACTGGCTTACTTCATGAAACGGAATAAGATCACCAAAGAAAGCAGCTGTTTGGTTGTCGGTCTTGGTAATTGGAATGTTACGCCCGATGCTCTTGGACCAGCAGTCGTTGAGAACCTTGTAGTCACAAGGCATTTATTCGAATTGCAGCCGGAGTCCGTCAAGGAAGGCTATCGGCCGGTCAGTGCGATTTCCCCCGGTGTGATGGGGATTACGGGAATCGAGACGAGTGACATCATTAAAGGAGTCATCGAAAAAAGTAAACCTGATTTCCTGATCGTCGTTGACGCATTGGCTGCCCGTTCGATCGAACGGGTGAATTCCACGATTCAAATTACGGATACAGGCATCCATCCAGGGTCTGGTGTTGGAAATAAACGAAAGGAATTGAGCCATGATACACTGGGAGTTCCTGTTATAGCAATTGGAATACCTACCGTCGTGGATGCCGTATCAATTGCCAGCGATACGATAGATTATATTTTGAAGCACTTTGGCAAGGAACTGAATGAAGGGGACAGACCATCACGATCGTTGGCACCCGCTGGGTTCAGTTTCGGGAAGCGTACGAAGTTGACGGAAGAGGATATGCCAGGTGAAAAGGAGCGCCAAACCTTCTTGGGAATGATAGGTGTCCTCCCTGATGAAGAGAAACGGAAATTGATTTATGAAGTGCTGTCACCTCTTGGTCAAAATTTAATGGTTACACCGAAAGAAGTCGATGTTTTCATTGAGGATATGGCCAATTTGATAGCCAATGGTTTAAATGCAGCCTTGCATCATTCAATAAATCAGGATAATGCCGGCTACTACACCCGTTAAATCACTTTCAGTGCCCAAAAATGGTGTTCTACCCTTTCTAGCAAAGTCATAGGTATTAATAGACAAGCTATAGAGAGGGTGGAAGGATGAAAAGAAGAAATTCCCCAGGAATCATAACAGCCGTTCACGGATCAACAATAATAAAAACTTTTCTAGGTATTCTCGCCTTGCTTCTTTTTGTTTTTTCAGTAAGTGGGGTCATGACTTCCCTAAGACCGGAGTATCGGATATCTTCTAATTCCGTACATACTGTAGCCAACCAATTCTCGGGAAAAATGCTGTTCTCGATGCTGGCCAATGAAAACCATTATCTTTTTAATGCCCTGCCGGAAGGTAAGCAGGAATCAGTGATCACGAATCAATTGATAAAAGTCTCGACAAACATTTCACTCGAGGACCCGCGAAGTTTACTTGGAAGGGAACTGCCTGGCTTTTCGATTTTTGATAATGAAATCCTCGTTGCTGGGGAAGGAACGAACTATACGAATATGCCATATGAATCTTCGCCGCCAGTAGACGTCCTGAATGAAGAAAGGGATGCATCCCTGCAAAACCTGGATGAGATTGAAGAACCGGAAAAAGGAGCGGCAAATCAGCCGAAACAAACGACCAATGGACGGAAAGTGGTCGAGATTTACCATAGTCATAATCGGGAGTCATATCTTCCATATTTAAAAGGCGTGACAAATCCGGACCTGGCCTACCATTCTAAAATCAATATTACGAAACTCGGTGAACGGATGGTTGAAGATCTGGCTGATAAGGGGATTGGTTCCTCGCTCGATAAAACAGATATCATGGGAAATCTGAATAATAAAGGATTGAATTATGCCAAATCCTATCAAGAATCCCGAAAGTCTGTTCAGACGGCATTAGCCACTAACAAAAATCTAGAATATATGATTGATATCCACCGTGATTCGAAACGAAAAAAACATACGACCATTAACATTAACGGTAAAGATTATGCCAAGATTGCCTTCGTGATTGGGGGCAATAACCCGAACTTCGAAAAAAATGCCGCGCTTGCCAATAAGCTTCATAAAGCTTTGGAGAAAAAATACCCAGGTATTTCACGCGGGGTTATGAAACAAGGCGGAGCGGGGCAGAATGGAGTATACAATCAGGATTTATCAGGCAATTCCATGCTCATTGAAATTGGCGGTGTTGATAATACTTTCGAGGAAATGTACTTGACCGTAGATGCCTTTAGCGATGTTTTCAGTGAGTTTTACTGGGATGCCAAAGCAGTGGATAACCCGACCGGGGATTCGGAAGCGAAGTGATTTGAAAGGAGTTCTCTTATCATGGTTCGATTTTGGTTGAAATGTACAGGGATCGTGCTCGTATTATTTTTAGGTGTTCTGATTGGGATGCAGCAAGCAAACGACGGGATGAAAAAAATGAAGGGGTACGAAGATCCCTCTTTGAATAGTGCATTCATGATTAACCAATCGGACCAAGGGGAGATGGAAGCGGATATCCTTGGCGAAAAAGTAACAAGTCATGATTTAGAGACGAAAAAAGAAAAACTTGAAGAAATGAAAGCCTTCAACTTTTTTTCATCGATCGGCAAAACGCTGGGAGAGTCCATATCAGGTGCTTTTCAAGCCCTGATTGATATGATTTAGATATGAAACAAGTTGAGTGTGCCCTGCCAAAAGCTGCATCCGAATTCGGAATGCAGCCTTTTTTTATCCATTGCCCTGCAATGATGCTTCTTTTGTAACTATTCTGTTGAATCTTGCATTTTCTATTGATATAATAAAAAATAGTGTATTGTGTCGACTAGTGGGAGTGAACGTCATGAATAGAGAAGAAAAATTAAAAAGACAATCAAAAATTCGTAACTTTTCCATCATCGCTCATATTGATCATGGTAAATCTACATTGGCGGATCGTATCATTGAAAAAACGAACGCCATGACTCAGCGTGAAATGAAGAGTCAGTTGTTGGATTCCATGGATTTAGAGCGTGAGCGCGGAATTACGATTAAATTGAATGCGATTCAATTGAAATATAACGCGAAAGATGGAGTAGAATATATCTTCCATCTTATTGATACACCGGGACATGTCGATTTTACGTATGAAGTGTCACGAAGCCTTGCAGCGTGTGAAGGCGCTGTCCTTGTTGTCGATGCGGCACAAGGTATTGAGGCCCAAACGCTTGCAAACGTGTATCTAGCTTTGGACAACAACCTTGAAATCATTCCGGTCATCAATAAAATTGATTTGCCGAGTGCAGATCCGGAACGGGTGCGTGGAGAAATCGAGGAAGTGATCGGATTGGATGCTTCCGATGCAGTCTTGGCTTCGGCTAAAGCCGGAATCGGAATCGAGGAGATTTTGGAACAGGTCGTTGAATTGGTTCCAGCTCCACAAGGTGATCCCGATGCTCCTTTCAAGGCGCTTATTTTCGATTCACTGTTTGATGCGTACCGCGGTGTAGTTGCCTATATCCGGGTTGTCGAGGGTTCCGTTAAAGTGGGCGACAAAATCAAAATGATGTCCACTGGCAAAGAATTCGATGTTACCGAATTGGGTGTCTTCAACCCTAAGACCCAGCTGTTGGATGAACTGAATGTCGGTGATGTAGGTTTCCTTACGGCATCCATTAAAAACGTTGGTGATACGACTGTTGGTGATACGATTACAAGTGCCGCGAATGGCGCGACAGAACCATTGCCGGGTTACAGGAAGATGAATCCGATGGTATATTGCGGTTTATACCCGATTGACGCATCGAAATTCAATGATTTACGGGATGCATTGGAAAAATTGGAATTGAACGATTCAGCACTTCAGTTCGAAGCGGAATCATCGCAAGCATTGGGCTTCGGTTTCCGTTGCGGATTCCTTGGACTCCTTCATATGGAAATTATCCAGGAACGAATTGAACGTGAATTCAAAATCGATCTGATCACCACTGCACCTAGTGTTATTTATGATGTGGTCCAAACGGACGGAACGGTCCTGAAAGTGGATAACCCATCTAATATGCCTGATGCTCAAAAAATCGAACGGGTCGAGGAGCCATATGTCAAAGCAACGATGATGGCACCGACGGAGTTTGTTGGGGCAATCATGGAAATCTGTCAAAATAAACGCGGTAACTTCATTGATATGGAATATATCGATGAGACTCGTGTGAGCATTCATTACGAAATTCCGTTATCGGAAATCGTGTATGATTTCTTTGATCAATTGAAATCCAATACAAGAGGCTATGCTTCATTCGATTATGAGTTGATCGGCTACAAACCGTCCAAACTAGTGAAGATGGATATCTTATTGAATTCTGAAACTGTCGATGCTTTAAGTTTCATTGTTCATAAGGACTTTGCTTATGAACGCGGGAAGGTCATTGTTGAAAAATTGAAGAAGCTAATTCCAAGACAACAATTTGAAGTGCCGATCCAAGCGGCAATCGGGCAAAAAATCATAGCCCGTTCTTCAATTAGTGCAATGCGCAAAAACGTATTGGCTAAATGTTACGGCGGCGATATTTCCCGTAAACGTAAGTTGCTCGAAAAACAGAAAGAAGGTAAAAAGCGGATGAAACAAGTAGGTTCAGTTGAAGTTCCGCAAGAAGCTTTCATGGCTGTTTTGAAAATGGATGATACGACACCAAAAAAATAAATAAAATAAACGGTAGTTAGAAAAAAGAGGGTAGAGGAGATCTAGCCTCTTTTTCTATCGACTCATTCGATTAAAAGGTTGTGAACACAATGATCAAAAGCGCCTACCTCCATATACCATTTTGTGAACATATTTGTCATTATTGTGATTTCAATAAAGTATTTTTGCAGGGACAGCCGGTCGACGAATATTTACAGATGATGAAAAGGGAAATGGTGATGCAGCTTTCCAAATACCCGACTGAAGGTTTGGAGACGGTTTTCGTCGGTGGAGGGACACCGACCTCTCTAGATGAAAAGCAGCTTGCATTCTTATGTGAAGCAATCAATGAAACCCTGCCCTTTGATCCTGAAAAGGCTGAATATACATTCGAAGCCAATCCAGGGGATCTTTCGAGGGAAAAACTCGAGATACTTTATGATTCGGGGGTCAATAGGCTTAGCTTTGGAGTGCAAAGCTTCAATGATGAATTATTAAAACGAATTGGCCGGACCCACCGGGCCTCTGAAGTATATGAAACGATTCATTTGGCCCAAGAGGTTGGCTTTACGAATATAAGCATCGACTTGATTTATGGGTTGCCGGGCCAAACGATGGAAGATTTCAAGGATACGCTGGATAAAGCGATTGCCCTTCAATTGCCGCACTATTCCAGCTACTCATTGATCGTTGAGCCGAAGACGGTTTTTTATAACCAGATGCGAAGGGGCAAATTAAACCTGCCGCCGCAGGAGCTCGAGGCTTCGATGTATGAGAGGCTGATGGAAGAGATGGAGAAGCATGGTCTGCATCAATATGAAATCAGTAATTTTGCCCGAGCTGGGTTTGAAAGCAGGCACAACCTGACATATTGGAATAATGTGGAGTATTATGGGATTGGTGCAGGTGCACATGGCTATACTGGAGGTAATAGGGTGGCCAATCATGGGCCTGTGAAGAAATATATCACGCCATTGCAGGCGAACGAGCTGCCTGTGCTGGAAGAACACCCGGTACCGCTTCATGAACGGATGGAAGAGGAGATGTTTTTGGGGCTCCGGAAAACGGAAGGAGTTTCATTGGAAATCTTTAAGAATAAATTTTTTGTTGAAATGACGGAGATTTTCAGGAAACCGCTCGAAGAAGGGTCGGTAAAGGGTCTGCTTAAGGTGGAAGACGGGTTTGTGCGCTTGACTGAGCACGGCAAACTGCTGGGAAATGAAGTGTTCCAATCATTTTTAGGCGTTATTGATTCCGACTGAAGGAAATCTATGTAATTTTAACGGTGAATTAGCGGTTTTCATTGTTGACATCATAAGCTTCATTTGATAATTTATTAGTATATTAGCACTCGATAAGACAGAGTGCTAACAGAGGTGATCTTACATGCTAACTGATCGTCAATTATTGATTCTACAAGTGATAATCGAGGATTTCATCCATTCTGCCCAGCCAGTCGGGTCGCGAAGCTTGTCGAAGAAAGAAGAAATTACGTTCAGCTCTGCCACAATTCGCAACGAAATGTCTGATCTAGAAGAAATGGGATTTTTAGAAAAAACCCATACTTCTTCCGGTAGGATCCCTTCTGAAAAAGGGTATAGATATTATGTGGATCATTTACTTTCTCCTCAAGCTCCGAAAAAGAATGAAATGAAGATATTAAAATCCGTCTTTGTAGAACGAATTTATGAATTGGAAAAGATCGTTCAGAAGTCGGCGAAAATACTTTCGGAACTGACGAATTATACGGCGATTGTACTCGGGCCAAAAGTGAATGAGCATAAGCTGAAAAAAATCCAGATCATTCCTTTAAGTCCTGAAACGGCAATAGCCATCATTATTACAGATACAGGTCATGTGGAAAATCGAATGATTTCCTTACCGCCTTCTTTAGATATAAACGAAATTGAAAAGATGGTGAACATATTGAATTCCCGTTTGGTCGATGTTCCGTTAGTTGATTTAAAGGATAAGATCTATAAGGAAGTTGCAGTTCTATTGAGCCGCCACATTCATAACTATGGATCGATGGTCTCGATCCTTGCGGAGACCCTGACGGACACAAAACCCGAAAAAATATTTTTCGGCGGGAAAACGAATATGCTGAGGCAGCCGGAGTTCCATGATATTGCTAAAGTAAGCACGCTTTTATCGATGATTGAACAGGAACAGGGATTTTATGAACTTATTACTCAAAATCCATCGGGCATCCACGTCAAGATCGGCCGTGAAAATCAAAACACAGTGCTCGATGACTGCAGTTTGATTACGGCAACCTACTCAATCGGGCAGGAGCAAGTTGGCACATTGGCCATATTGGGTCCAACGAGAATGGAATACTCGAGAGTGATCAGTTTGCTTTCGTTTTTCTCGAAAGATTTAACGGCCCTGATGACAAAACTGTATCAAAAATAGTAGCAAAGGTAATATTGTTAAGGTGGCGGAGAAGTATATTCCGCGGCCTGGCATATTACTTTAGCATAAATTGTATAACCCTTTTAGGGAGGTGAGATTGTGACAGAAAATAAAAACGAAGAACAAACATTGGAAAATGAAACAATCGAGGAAAGCACTGCAGAAGCAGTTTTCGCTGAAGAAGAAATTCCGGCGGAAGAAAACCATGAGGAAACTCCGGTTGAAAAAGATGAACTTCAATTGGCTCATGAAAAGATTGCCGAACTTGAGGCGAAAATCGAAGAAATGGATAACCGTTACCTTCGTCTGCAGGCCGATTTTGATAATTCAAGACGCCGTGCCAAGCTTGATATGGAGGCGGCCCAAAAATATAGAGTTCAAAGTATTGCTAGTGATTTGGTGGAGGCTCTTGATAATTTTGAAAGAGCTACAAAAATCGAAGCGGATAATGAACAGACAAAATCCTTGCTATCCGGCATGGAAATGGTCTATAAAGCGATCATTGATGCATTGAATAAAGAAGGCATCGAACCGATCAGTTCAGTTGGCGAAGAGTTCGATCCGCGTTTGCATCAAGCGGTCATGCAAGTTCAAGATGAAAATTTCGGTTCGAACATCGTCGTCGAGGAATTCCAAAAAGGATACATCCTTAAAGACCGTGTGATTCGACCTGCAATGGTAAAAGTGAACGAATAGGATTTTTACATATAAATAATTGGGAGGTAGTGAAACTATGAGCAAGATTATTGGTATTGACTTAGGTACAACAAACTCTTGTGTATCTGTACTTGAAGGCGGGGAACCAAAAGTAATCCCGAATCCAGAAGGAAACCGTACAACTCCATCCGTAGTGGCATTCAAAAATGGAGAAAGGCAAGTAGGGGAAGTGGCGAAACGCCAAGCGATTACAAACCCTAACACTATCATTTCCATTAAACGCCATATGGGTACCGACCATAAAGAAGTCATTGAAGGAAAAGAATACTCACCTCAAGAAGTTTCTGCAATCATCCTTCAATACTTGAAATCATATGCTGAAGAGTATCTTGGTGAAAAAGTTACTAAAGCGGTTATCACAGTACCTGCTTACTTCAATGATGCAGAACGTCAAGCAACTAAGGATGCTGGTCAAATTGCCGGCCTTGAAGTGGAACGTATCATCAACGAACCGACAGCTGCAGCACTTGCATACGGTTTGGATAAAACGGAAGAAGATCAAACGATCCTTGTATTCGACCTTGGCGGCGGTACATTTGACGTATCGATCATGGAACTTGGGGACGGCGTTTTCGAAGTTAAGTCCACAGCTGGTGACAACCGTCTAGGTGGGGATGATTTCGACCAAGTCATCATCGATTACTTAGTTGAAGCATTCAAGAAAGAAAACGGAATCGATCTTTCAAAAGATAAAATGGCGGTTCAACGTTTGAAAGATGCAGCTGAAAAAGCGAAAAAAGATCTTTCCGGCGTAACATCAACTCAAATTTCTTTACCGTTCATCACTGCTGGAGAAGCTGGCCCGCTTCACTTGGATGTATCGATGACAAGAGCTAAGTTCGATGAGCTTTCTGCAGGTCTTGTGGAACGCACTATGGGACCAACTCGTCAAGCATTGAAAGATGCTGGTCTTTCAGCATCTGAAATCGACAAAGTAATCCTTGTTGGTGGATCTACACGTATTCCTGCGGTTGTTGAAGCGATCAAAAAGGAAATCGGTCAAGAACCAAGCAAAGGTGTAAACCCTGATGAAGTAGTGGCTATGGGTGCTGCAATTCAAGGTGGCGTATTGACAGGGGATGTTAAAGACGTTGTCCTTCTTGATGTGACACCACTTTCACTTGGAATTGAAACGATGGGCGGAGTATTCACGAAACTGATTGACCGTAATACTACGATTCCGACAAGTAAATCACAAGTATTCTCGACAGCTGCTGATAATCAAACGGCAGTTGATATCCATGTCCTTCAAGGTGAGCGTCCAATGTCAGCGGATAACAAAACTCTTGGTCGTTTCCAATTGAGTGACATTCCACCGGCACCTCGTGGAATTCCACAAGTTGAAGTGACTTTCGATATCGATAAAAACGGTATCGTGAACGTTCGTGCGAAAGATCTTGGCACAAACAAAGAACAAGCGATCACCATCAAATCATCTTCAGGACTTTCTGATGAAGAGATCGAACGCATGGTACGTGAAGCGGAAGAAAATGCCGATAGCGACAAACAACGTAAAGAAGAAGTCGAACTTCGTAACGAAGCCGATCAATTAGTTTTCCAAACGGAAAAAACGCTTAAAGATCTAGAAGGTAAAGTGGACGAAGCGGAAGTAACAAAAGCGAATGAAGCGAAGGATGAACTGAAAGCTGCAATCGAGAAAAATGAGCTTGAAGAAATCCGCGTGAAAAAGGATGCGCTTAACGAAATCGTTCAAGCTTTGACAATGAAGCTTTATGAAGAAGCGGCAAAAGCTCAGCAAGCTGGCGAAGCCGGTGCTGGCGAGTCTGCTAAAGACGATAATGTGGTTGATGCTGAATACACGGAAGTTAACGAAGAAGAGAAAAAATAAAAAGTGGCCCAATCGGGACACTGATATATTGGGCAGTATTTCTGCCTGCCATTGTAAAAAAAGTCAAAGTCAGGTTATCTTGACTTTGGCTTTTTTTACAGTGAATGGAATTCTGGAAGTGTTACAATCACTGGTGGGGAATCGTTGGATTTTAGAGGGAAATGTGTGCAAATTGGCACTGGCAATACCATTTGCAAAAATGTGTTAAAGCCGTTTGCACTTTTCTAGTTGATTATTATCTTCGTTCAGTGATAATATTACCTTTATGTGAATCGAATCGGGAGTGGATTTTAGATATGAGTAAACGCGAATATTATGAGGTGTTAGGCCTTTCGAAGAGTGCTTCGAAGGATGAAATCAAAAAAGCGTATCGAAAGCTCTCCAAAAAATATCACCCTGATATTAATAAAGCGGACGATGCTGCGGATAAATTCAAGGAAATCAAAGAAGCTTACGAAGTATTGAGTGACGAACAGAAAAAGGCCCATTATGACCAATTCGGACACACAGATCCAAATCAAGGCTTTGGCGGTCAGGACTTTGGCGGTTTCGGCGGTTTTGAAGATATTTTCAGTAGTTTTTTTGGAGGCGGCGGACGCAGGAGAGATCCTAATGCACCGCGTCAAGGGGCGGATTTACAATATACGATGACGCTCTCTTTTGAAGAGGCTGCATTCGGAAAAGATACTGAAATCGAAATTCCGCGTGAAGAGAATTGTGATACTTGTAAAGGATCCGGTGCCAAACCAGGTACAAAAGTGGAAAACTGTTCACATTGCCATGGAACCGGTCAATTGAATGTTGAACAAAACACAGCGTTCGGAAGGATTGTGAACCGGAGAGCATGTCACCATTGTCAAGGAACAGGGAAAATCATTCCTCATAAATGTTCAACATGCGGCGGTGACGGAAAAGTCCAAAAACGTAAAAAGATCCAAGTCAAGGTGCCAGCAGGCATTGATGATGGCCAGCAGTTGCGTGTAACCGGCCAAGGAGAGCCAGGAATCAATGGCGGTCCGGCAGGAGACCTATATGTAGTCTTCCATGTGCGCAGCCATGAATTCTTTGAGCGGGATGGCGATGATATTTATTGCGAAATGCCGGTTACTTTTGCCCAGGCAGCATTAGGGGATGAAATAGAAGTTCCAACGCTTCATGGAAAAGTGAAGCTGAAGATTCCTGCAGGTACACAAACAAGCACTCGTTTCCGTTTAAAAGGCAAAGGGGTTCCGAATGTCAGAGGATATGGCCAAGGAGATCAGCATGTGGTCGTATTAGTGGTCACGCCTAAGAAATTAACGGAAAAACAAAAGGACCTGCTTCGTGAGTTCAGTGATATCAGCGGACAAGGCGTAGATGAACAAGATGATGGATTTTTCTCAAAGGTAAAGCGTGCTTTTAAAGATAGGTGAATAAAAGTAAAAGAACAAATTGGGAGTTGGTAGATTATGAAGTGGTCTGAATTTGCAATCCAAACAACGAATGAAGCGGTTGAACCTGTTTCGAATATTCTTCATGAGGCAGGTGCGAGTGGTGTTGTCATTGAGGATCCTCTAGAATTAGTCAAGGAACGAGAAAATGTTTTTGGCGAAATCTACCACTTAAACCCAGATGATTATCCGAATGAAGGTGTAGTCATTAAGGCTTATCTGCCTGTTAACAGCTTCCTTGGCGATACCATTGATGCTATTAAGGAATCAATCAATAATCTCCTTCTTTTTGATATAGACCTTGGGAAGAATGTTGTTTCAATTAGTGAAGTGAATGAAGAAGAGTGGGCGACGGCTTGGAAAAAATATTATAACCCTGTCAAGATATCCGAACGTTTTACTATCGTGCCAACATGGGAAGACTACACTCCAGTAAGCAGTGACGAATTGATCATTGAACTTGATCCAGGCATGGCCTTCGGAACGGGTACACACCCGACGACGGTCATGTGCATCCAAGCGCTGGAGCGTACAGTGCAGCCTGGGGATTTAGTCGTTGATGTAGGAACTGGTTCTGGTGTTCTGAGTATAGCAGCGGCATTATTGGACGCAAAACGAATCCAGTCCCTTGATTTGGATGAAGTGGCAGTGCAGTCAGCCCAACAAAACGTGGAACTAAATAACGTGCAGGATAAAGTGTCTGTCTCACAAGGCAATTTACTGGATGGTGTGAATGAACAAGCGGATATCGTCGTGGCTAATATTCTTGCTGAAGTGATCATGCGTTTTACGGATGATGTAGCGAAAGTGGTTAAACCTGGCGGATATTTCATCGCTTCCGGAATCATTCAAACTAAGAAACAAGATGTAAAGGAAGCGATTATAGCATCTGGATTCACCGTTGAGGAAACGATTTTGATGGAAGATTGGGTGGCAATAATCGCGAAAAGAAATGATTAATTGAAAAGTTACTCTGATTATCGGTTTTTTTGATAGTCAGAGTACCTTTTTTTAGCTTGAATCTTTGCACGGCTTGCATTCCGGATTCCTGACTGTTAGCCTGTGAGTTTTTTAGACTAGACGAAGTAGGTGGCAGTGTGCAACGGTATTTTCTTAACGAAGTAGACATCAATGGAAACACGGTGAAGATATCAGGTGATGATTTTCACCATATAGCCAGGGTGATGAGAATGGGACCAGGGGAACGGATCATCACGGTGAAAGGTAATGGTATGACGGCTATCGCAGAAATTTCGGAAATTACTGATGATGCGGTTATAGGGACAGTTACCGAATGGAAGAATGAAGAAAAAGAACTTCCTGTAAGGGTTGTGATAGCGAGCGGTCTGCCTAAAGGGGATAAATTGGAATATATCGTTCAAAAGGGTACTGAACTGGGTGCCGTTGAATTTATCCCTTTTATTGCTGCTCGTTCGGTGGTAAAATGGGACCACAAAAAGGTAAGTAAGAAATTGGAGAGACTCCAGAAGATTTCAAAAGAGGCGGCTGAGCAGTCCCACCGCACGGTTATCCCTGCCATCAAGGAACCGATGACGGCAGATCAGCTTGCTGGTTATGCAACTGGTTTCGATCATAAATTAATCGCTTTTGAAGAAGAGGCGAAACGGGGGGAAGCTTCTGTACTCGCTTCTGTCTTGAAAGATTTAACTGCTGGGCAGTCCATCCTATTCGTATTTGGGCCTGAAGGTGGTTTAGCAGATAGGGAAATTGAAAAACTGACTGATGCCGGTTTTATGGCTTGCGGTCTTGGACCAAGAATATTAAGAACTGAAACAGCACCTTTATATGCACTTTCCGCTGTTTCTTATCATGTAGAACTTTTGAGGTGATGAAAAATGGCAACGGTCGCTTTCCATACATTAGGCTGTAAAGTGAATCATTATGAAACAGAGGCTATATGGCAATTATTCAAAACTGGGGGATATGATCGTGTTGAGTTTGAAAATGCATCGGATGTATATGTCATCAACACATGCACAGTGACAAACACTGGCGATAAGAAAAGCCGTCAGGTCATCCGTCGTGCCATTCGTAAGAACCCGAATGCCGTCATAGCGGTAACGGGATGTTATGCACAGACATCGCCGGCAGAAATCATGGCCATACCAGGTGTGGATATTGTTGTAGGAACACAAGATAGGGTTAAACTCCTTGATTACATTGAGCAATTCAAGGTGGAACGTGAACCAATCAATGCTGTAGGAAATATCATGAAAAACCGTGTCTACGAAGAGCTGGATGTACCTGCTTTTACAGATCGTACACGCGCTTCACTTAAGATCCAGGAAGGTTGCAATAATTTCTGCACTTTCTGCATCATCCCTTGGGCCCGTGGCTTGATGCGTTCCCGCGATCCAAAAGAAGTCATTCACCAAGCTGAACAGCTTGTCGAGGCAGGCTATAAAGAGCTAGTCCTCACCGGAATTCATACTGGCGGCTACGGAGACGATTTAAAAGACTATAATTTGGCGATGCTGCTGCAGGACTTGGAAAAAGTCGATGGGCTGAAGCGTATCCGTATTTCCTCCATTGAAGCCAGCCAAATTACAGATGAAATCATCGAAGTGCTGACGAATTCGAAAAAAGTGGTACGTCATTTGCATATACCAATCCAATCGGGTTCCGATACAGTTCTAAAACGGATGAGACGTAAATATACGATGGATTTCTTCGGTGATCGAATCGAAAAGTTGAAAATTGCACTTCCGGGTCTTGCTGTTACCTCTGATGTCATCGTAGGTTTCCCGGGTGAAACCGAAGAAGAATTCATGGAGACATATAACTTTATAGAAAAATATAAATTCTCCGAACTTCATGTTTTCCCTTATTCAAAAAGGACAGGGACTCCGGCTGCCCGTATGGAAGATCAAGTGGATGAAGATATCAAAAATGAACGCGTCCACCGCCTTATCGCGTTGTCGGATCAGCTGGCAAAAGAGTATGCCTCCCGATTTGAGGGGGAAGTTCTGGAAGTCATTCCTGAAACGAAGTTGGAAAGTGGCCTTTATGAGGGCTATTCCGATAATTACATGAAAATCGTCTTTCCGGCTTCAGATGAAATGGTCGGTGAAATCGTCAAAGTGAAGATTACAAAGTCTGGCTATCCATCTAGTGAAGGTCAGTTCGTGACGGTAGTGAAGGATTTTCCGTTGCAACAAGCATCCAATATCTAAGACAGCGGTTAATCGCTGTCTTTTTTTTATCCTCTTTTTATGTGTTTTCTTGGCACTTTCGGGTAAAGACTATATATATCGTCAAAGTGGATAAACTATGGTATCATGAGAGGTACGTACAACTAGTTATAGATTGTTTTTGAGGAGGATTTATTAATGTCACAAAATGTAGCAGGTATAATTGACCACACGTTATTAAAAGCAGATGCAACCAAAGAGCAAATTAAGGTATTATGCGAAGAAGCGAGAGAGTATAACTTTGCTTCCGTATGCGTAAACCCGACTTGGGTGAAATATGCAAGCGAACTTTTGGAAGGTTCAGAAGTGAAGGTTTGTACGGTCATCGGTTTCCCTCTAGGTGCAACCACGCCGGAAACCAAAGCTTTTGAAACGAAAGACGCCATCTCCAATGGCGCTCACGAAGTCGATATGGTAATCAATATCGGCGCATTGAAGGACAAGGATGATGAGTTGGTAGAGCGGGATATCCGTGCTGTAATAGCGGCATCCACTGGTAAGGCTCTTTCAAAGGTGATCATTGAAACTTCTTTATTGACTGATGAAGAAAAGGTCCGTGCATGTGAATTGGCCGTAAAAGCAGGAACGGATTATGTGAAAACATCAACTGGTTTTTCGACCGGCGGAGCGACTGTTGAAGATATCACGCTTATGAGAAAAACGGTTGGCCCGGATATCGG
Organism: Peribacillus aracenensis; assembly: GCF_025175645.1. Taxonomy (NCBI): domain Bacteria; kingdom Bacillati; phylum Bacillota; class Bacilli; order Caryophanales; family Bacillaceae; genus Peribacillus; species Peribacillus aracenensis. Next base: position 184,265 of record NZ_JANZMJ010000003.1, on the reverse strand, counting down.
TGTCAAAGCTTCAGGCGGAGTCCGTAACACGAGCGATGCCCAGAAAGTGATTGAAGCTGGTGCAACAAGAATTGGAGCAAGTGCAGGTGTCTCCATCGTAAAGGGCTTAACGGCTGATTCTGATTATTGATTTTAAAAAGGGAACATATAATAACTCCCTGAAATAAAAGAGGCGAAGAAAAATATTTTATTTTTCTTCGCCTCTTTTTATTATTTCCATAAAAAACGGTTTGAACTGGTAATGACCCATGACTTTTACTTCCATGAAAAAAGAGGACCCGTATCATTTTTGGAACCCATGATTCAAAAAAAGCTTATTGTGGATTTAATAAATATTAAGGGGAATCAAACAGGAAGTAAAATTGCTTATATAAATGCATGAACAGGGGGAGGGAAATGAAAAAAGGTTTTTAATTTTTTTTTATCACTAACACTACTTTATAAGAGTGGTGAAATTTTGGGTATATGACACTTCAATAACCGTTTTTTGATTTAACATCTTTCTCTTGAGGTTTTGATATCAGCTGCTGTTATATCGAGTGGTTTGAGCTTATTGAAAAACCCCCAGTAATCATTCATCCATTTATATCTGGTGCAGCTACATGTGATATCCATCCTTCCTACGAAGCTGTCTAAAAGTCTCCAATGACTTTTGGACAGCTCCTTATTTTTTAAAATGTGGCCGATGCACCAAAAGAATGAGGTTGGAGAATTGCCTCGCAAATGGCAAGACGGCCAAAGAAGTCAAGATATTGAAAATGACACTGGCATGGGCCAGCTGTGTCCCTTTGTTTTCGGTGAAAAAGGCAGCAGTCCTTTCCAAGATGTCCACAAAAGGCAGGAATGCGGCAACCCCGATGACGTTTAGCCAAATATGTGCATAAGCTGTGAAGGCGGCTTGTCTACCGGAACCGATGCTGGCCATGTATCCGGTGATGCAAGTGCCTATATTCGATCCGAGCATGATGATGATTGCGGAAGAGACGGATAACTCCCCATTCATCAAAAAGCTCATGGCTATCCCGATGGTTGCCGAACTGGAGTGGATGAGTGCTGTCAATAATATCCCGGCTAATAGGGCATAGCTCATGTGGCCCTCTATGTAATGGATGAGCGTTTGTATGGATGGATAGGCTGCAATCGGTGTCGAAAGCGTTTTAAAACCACTCATCGCTGCGAAGATGGCCGAGATTCCGATCAGTGACATCCCTATGCTTCTTGGTAATGCTTTTGGCAAGAAGCAAAGGAAAGCGCCGCTTACGACACCGGGAATGATCCAACGATCCAGAGAGAAGGTCATGAACTCTGCTGTAAAGGTGGATCCGATATTCGTTCCAAGAATAATCCCAATTGTTTGCGGGAACGTTATGCTTCCTGCGGAAACGAGGCCGACCGTCATGACCATGACCGCCGAGCTGCTCTGCAGGATCCCGGTAAAGATGGTTCCGGCCATGAAGCCTTTCCATGGCTTATCCGTAACCTTTGAGAGAAAAGTTTTTAATGCTGCACCCGACATATTGAACAGTCCGATTCGTAAAACCGACATACCTGCCAAAAATATCGCAATGAATAAAAGGAATGAAAATAGCTCATGCATGACTGTCACCTCATAGTAAGCTTATGGCCCAATGACGGGAGACATGCTATAATTTGGATTCTCATGCAAATTGAATCATCGTTTCGTGAAAAATTATGATAATAACATGATGATATTCAAAATAAGTTTGATTTTATTAGTTGACCTGCTAAAGATGATATATTATAATTGTTTAGTACATGTATAACATGTTGACAACTTGAGTTAGTGTGTTGTTTTCGGAGGGAGGGAAAGAGATGTCTAAAACCGTCGTTCGTAAAAACGAATCGCTTGAAGATGCTCTTCGTCGTTTCAAACGTACTGTATCTAAAGCAGGATCGCTTCAGGAAGCTAGGAAGCGTGAATTTTATGAAAAGCCAAGCGTAAAACGTAAGAAAAAGTCTGAAGCTGCAAGAAAACGTAAATTCTAAGAGAGGGTGGAAAGATGAGTCTTCTCGAGCGTTTAAATAATGATATGAAACAAGCGATGAAGAACAAGGAAAAGGACAAACTATCTGTTATTCGGATGCTGAAAGCTTCTATTCAAAACGAAGCCATGAAGCAGAGACAAGATTTAACAGATGATGAAGAATTGACAGTGCTCTCTCGCGAATTAAAACAACGCAAAGACTCCCTCCAGGAGTTTGAAAACGCAGGTCGTTCAGATCTCGTGGATAAAGTCCGCACCGAACTAGTATACGTAGAGGCATATATGCCTGAGCAACTTTCAGAAGAAGACATTTCTAAAATCGTTAAACAAACGATTGAAGAAGTCAAAGCAACATCCAAAGCAGATATGGGGCGAGTTATGGGAGCTTTAATGCCTAAAGTTAAAGGTAAAGCGGATGGTTCTCTAGTAAACAAATTAGTACAACAACATCTATCTTAAACTCTAAACTTAAAACTCGAAACCTAACCGCAGGCAAATTGCCTGTGGTTTTTGTGTATTTCATGAATTTTTAGCGTATATTATTGAGACGCAGCCCAAGAAAATGGGGTCACTTTTAATTTTATTTGCTTTTTTTTGAAACCTTTTTCATATACATACGTAATAACTAAAGAACAGAGTAAAGGGTCGCTTCATTTGCTCCTTATTCGAATTTTAGTTGCGTGCTGAATTTACTGGTAGGTGTTCCTCCTGAACGATGGAGGCACTTACCGCGTTTAATACGGGAAAGGGGGCGTTCCGTTGAAAATTTGGCGTTATTTATCTGTACTCTTATTTGGATTGCTGTTCACCATGTCTTCTTTTTGGGGGGCGACGGCATCTGCAAACGAGAAGATCGTTTACCATGTTCCAATTGAAGAAACGGTGGAAAAGGGACTCTCGGCCTTTTTGGAGCGCGCACTGACCACTGCTGAGGCAGCTGATGCAGATCTTGTCGTTTTCGAGGTGAATACCCCTGGAGGTGCTGTGGATGCAGCGGGGGAAATTGCAAAGTTACTGTCGGATTCACCAATCAAGACAGTTGCCTATGTCAATAACAGGGCATTATCTGCAGGGGCATACATTTCTCTAAGTGCAGATGAGATCTATATGGTTCCAAGCGCCACCATGGGATCTGCGGCTGTGATAGATTCAACGGGGAATGCTGCAGGTAAGAAAGCGCAGTCTTATTGGTTAGCTGCCATGAAGACTGCTGCAGAACAAAATGGACGTGATCCCATATACGCCCAGGCGATGGCGGATGTTGACATCGATCTGCCCGAATATGGAGCGGAAAAAGGGAAGTTGCTGACATTTACAGCTGAACAGGCAAAAAAGGCTGGATATAGTGAAGGCACCGTCTCTGGGAAAGCGGAGCTGTATAGTATACTTGGAGTCGAGGATGCTGATATTCGGTCAATCGAAGAAAGCTTTCCTGAGAAACTTGCCCGCTTTTTGACCAACCCAATCGTCGTTCCCATTTTGTTAACGATAGCGGGAATCGGAATTGTGATCGAATTGTTTTCACCCGGTTTTGGAATTCCGGGGGTCATTGGGATCACCAGTCTTGTCTTATTTTTCTATGGTCATCTTGTCGCCGGTATCACCGGATACGAATCGTTGGCGATGTTCATCATCGGGGTCATTCTCGTACTAATTGAATTTTTTATCCCAGGGGGGATTATCGGGCTGCTCGGATTTACCGCGATAGTGGGGAGTTTATTCCTCGCAACAGGTGATCCGGTCCATATGACGATATCCTTGCTAATTGCGGTCACCGTATCCATTTTGGTATTCATCCTACTTGTAAAGGTGTTTGGAAAACAGATGAAATTTTTCAGGAAAATGATATTAACCGATGCAACAAAAACGGAACAAGGATATGTCAGCAATCCGAACCGTTTGGATTTATTAGGTGTAGAAGGGAAGGCCCTTACAGATTTGAGGCCTTCAGGAACAGCTTTGGTCAAAGAAGAAAGAGTGGATGTCGTGACTGAAGGAAGCTTTATTTCCAAAGGTTCGTCAATCATCATCGTTAAAGTTGAAGGATCAAGGGTAGTCGTCCGGGAAATTCCGGATTCAAATTAAAATTAAAAGATACAGGAAGGATGAATCATTAAGTGATAACTTCAGGAACGATATTTATTGTACTGGCAGTGATTGCTGCCATCATCGTATTGGCAGTGTTTTTCACATTCGTACCAGTAATGCTATGGATTTCCGCCTTAGCGGCAGGAGTCAAAATCAGTATATTTACATTAGTAGGGATGAGGCTTCGCCGTGTTATACCAAGCAGGGTCGTCAACCCGCTTATCAAGGCCCATAAGGCGGGTATCAATGTTTCAACGAATCAATTGGAGAGCCATTACCTTGCAGGCGGTAATGTCGATCGAGTGGTGAATGCATTAATTGCTGCAGAACGTGCCAATATCGTGCTTCCTTTCGAACGGGGTGCAGCCATTGACCTTGCAGGACGTGATGTACTGGAAGCCGTTCAAATGAGCGTTAACCCGAAAGTGATTGAAACTCCGTTCATCTCTGGTGTGGCGATGAATGGTATTGAAGTGAAAGCGAAGGCAAGGATAACGGTCCGGGCCAATATTGAACGCCTTGTCGGTGGTGCCGGTGAAGAGACGATCATTGCCCGTGTAGGTGAAGGGATCGTATCGACGATCGGTGCTTCGAAAATGCATACGGATGTACTTGAGAACCCCGATTTGATTTCAAGAACGGTATTATCGAAAGGGTTGGATTCAGGAACGGCATTCGAAATCCTTTCCATTGATATCGCTGAAGTGGATATCGGAAAAAATATCGGGGCCATATTACAGACGGACCAAGCCGAAGCCGATAAGAAAATAGCCCAGGCAAAGGCTGAAGAACGCCGTGCGATGGCTGTTGCACTTGAACAGGAAATGGTTGCCCGTGTTCAGGAAATGAGAGCGAAGGTTGTTCAATCCGAAGCGGAAGTTCCATTGGCCATGGCCGATGCACTGAAAAGCGGAAACCTTGGAGTGATGGATTATATGAATATCCAAAATATCACGGCCGATACGGATATGCGCGATTCCATCAGTAAAATATCAGACAATCCAAAAGATAACAACAATAACAATAATAATATTTAGGTCAGGGAAGGAAGGTCTTTAAATGGGAGATTTTATTGATTTCTTTCTCAAGAACCCATTCCTTATCATTGTCTTGATCGGTATTTTAACGTCCATGCTAGGAAAGAAAAAGCAGCCTCAGCAATATGATGATCCTAACAAGCCTCCGAAAAAGAAATGGCAGGAGGTCATGCGGGAGCTTCAAGGTGAAATGCAGCAGGAGAATCCGCAGCAAAGCCCTGCGCCTGCTCCCGTAAGGAAAGTCGAACAGCAGGCAGCTCAGGCTGTAGAAGTGATCGATGAGACGACGAATGAGGCGAACAAAAGGATTGCGGAGCTTAGAAGGCTTCAGCAGAAGTACGATCAGCAGCGTTTATATCAAAAAGCGAAGGCGGATCAAATCACATCAACGATTTCAGATAATGACAGTCCGGTCTATCGCAAAGGGCCTTCTTTTGGTAAAAAGCAGCTGATTGATGGCATCATCATGTCAGAAGTGCTGGGACCGCCAAGGGCGAAGAGAAGTCTTCAGAGGTCCAGAAGGTGATTCGGAACCACGGGCATTTTTAAGCCCGTCATTAAATGAGCATGAAAAAATAGACTTTCATCACTTATAATTTTGTGCTAGAACCCTCTTTCATTTCATACATTGAGATGAAAGGGGGTTCTTTTTTATGGCACGCAATTGGGGAAAAAAAGTGAAACAGCTTATGACCAAAACAATGGACCTTCCGCAAGATGTCATGATGGACCTGCCGCGAATTACAATGATCGGACAATTACATATTTATATTGAAAACCATCGTGGCTTATTGGCTTTTACAGACAGCGAAGTGCGATTGATGCTGAAAAATGGGCAGTTGCTGATAAAGGGAAATGCCTTTGTCATAAAGACGATTTTGCCGGAAGAAATCATGCTCGAAGGCAAAATCGATAAGGTCTATTTTATTAATGAATGATCCCGGGAGGTCTCCATGAAAAACCAATGGACAAACTATTATACAGGCTATGTAAAGGTAAAGGCTTATGGCAAAGGTGCAGAACGGCTGATTAATATGCTGACGAGAAGGGGGCTTCATATCTGGGATGTGAAGCGTGTTGGAAGTGAAGCCCTGATTTTCCATCTGGATATCAGGGATATCCCCAAACTCCGTCAGGTCATGCGTAAGAGCGATTGTAAAGTGAAGTTCATGCAGGGAAAGGGGTTCCCTTTCCTGATGAAGAGAGTCATGAAAAACAGTGGGTTTTTAGCGGGGATGATCGCTTTCCTGCTCTGTATATTTGTACTTTCCAATATGGTTTGGGGCATCGAGGTTCAAGATGCCAAACCGGCAACCGAGCATGCGATCCGGAAAGAATTGGACAAGATGGGTGTGAAGATCGGGAAGGTGCAATTCTTTGTTGATGATGTGGATACGATTCAGCGTAAGCTGTCGGATCGGATTGGGGCATTGACATGGGTAGGGGTAGAGCTAAAGGGAACGACATACCATTTTCGGGTAGTAGAAAAACGGCAGCCTAAAGAGGTCGAGAAAACATCTCCACAAAATTTGGTTGCTTCAAAAAAAGCGATCATCGCTGATATGTTCGTTGAAAAGGGACAATCTATTGTTAATGTGAATGATTATGTAGGAAAAGGACAGCTTCTTGTTTCAGGATTGATTGGAAAAGAGGATAAACAGGAGATTGTATCGGCACAGGGTGTAATAAAAGGGAAAACGTGGTATAAAGCGAAAGTGGAAGTTCCGTTAAAAACCAAGTTTTCTGTTTTTAACGGAGATGAAACGAGCAGGCACTTTTTGAAAATAGGGGGCTTTTCCCTTCCGGTATGGGGTTTCAAGGATCCGGGATATGAAAAACAGGAAAAAGAAACGACAGTGAGGCCTTTTCACTTTCTTCAATGGGAACTACCCATTTCCTATAAACAAGTGACCTTGAGGAGCAAGGAAGATATTGTACGAAGTTATACTGAGGAAGAAGCGGTGAAGGAAGGCCGGAAAATGGCTAAAGCAGAATTGAAAAAGCATTTGGAAGAGGAAGATGAAATCATCGAGGAAAAAATTTTGCACGAAAGCATGGAGAATGGTAAAGTTAAATTATCTATACATTACCAAGTTATTGAAGATATAGCGATTGGACAGCCAATCATTCAAGGAGACTAACGAATGGCAGATGATGTGAAAGTAATTAAGCTCGAAATAAAATCACCCAATGAAGCGATCGCATTATTGGGCAATGGAGATTCAAATGTAAAAGTGCTTGAAGAGGAGCTTGGCATTTCCGTCATAACCCGAGGTGAAGCGGTGAGTGTTGCCGGGGATATCGAGCGGGTAACGATGGGGGAGGAAATCCTCAATGCATTATTGACAGTGGTGAGAAAAGGAATTGCAATCAGTTCCAGGGATGTGCTTTATGCAATTGAAATGGCAAGAAAAGGCACATTGGAGTATTTCGGTGAATTATATGATGAGGAAATAGCTAAAACGGCTAAGGGGAAATCCATTAAAGTCAAAACAATCGGGCAAAGATACTATATCCAGGCTATAAAGAAACAGGATCTTGTATTTGGAATTGGGCCTGCCGGAACCGGGAAGACCTACCTTGCTGTAGTGATGGCCATCAACGCATTGAAAAATGGACATGTTAAACGGATCATCCTGACACGGCCTGCCGTCGAAGCGGGGGAAAGCCTTGGCTTTCTGCCTGGTGATCTGAAGGAAAAGGTAGATCCTTATCTACGGCCGCTGTATGACGCTCTCCATGACCTCCTAGGGATGGAACAGACGCAAAGGATGATTGAGCGCGGAACGATTGAAATAGCTCCTCTGGCTTATATGAGGGGCCGTACGCTTGAAGATGCCTTTGTCATATTGGATGAAGCCCAGAACACGACGGAAGCCCAAATGAAGATGTTCTTGACCCGGCTTGGTTTCGGATCGAAAATGGTCATTACGGGAGATCGGACCCAGATTGACCTTCCGAAAGGCATGAAGTCAGGTCTAGTCCGGGTAGAAGAGATCTTGAAGAATGTTAAAGGCCTTTCCTTTGTTTATTTTGAACAAAGTGATGTAGTAAGGCATCCGCTTGTCGCCAAAATCATTACTGCTTACGAGCAGGCGAAGTCATAAGAAGAAATCCGCCATTTAAATCGGCGGATTTTTCGTGATGTGTCTAAATGACAAACTTTATGGGGAAAAAGTGGATAAGAAGCTACATTTATCAATACGAAGGTGAAAATTCACATGAAAACTGTTATGATTTTACATATCTAGAATAATAAACATCATTTTTTTAGGAGGACCTTCCTTGAATCGTATCCAGAAATTTTTCACTCAAATAAAAGGGCTGTTGGTCCATCGCTTTTTTCAAGTGCTTCTGTTCATCATACTTGGTTTATTTGCGTATGCGTTAATGTTCTCCAATGTTAAGCCGGAAAGGGTCCAGGTAGAGCTTTTTAAGCCTGCGGAACAAACAATCCGTTCAACCAAGACTGTGGAAGATACCTATAAGACGGAACAGGAAAAAGAAGAGATTTCAAAACAGGTGGCGGATGTTTATTCTTTAAAAAAGGAATATGCCAAAAATAAAGTCGATCTGATTTCATCCATTTTCGATTCAGCAATAGAGGTCAATAAAGAAACGGACCCCGATAAAGACCATAAAGAAGAGGAGGGAAAAGACAATAAAAAAGAGACCGTAAAGACGGATGCTCAAAAAGTTTCCATATTAAAAGAAAAATTGACCGATGAAGTGAATAGAAATATCGAGGAATCCGTATTCCTGGCATTAGTTCAGGCGGATGAAGATGAGTTGAAAATAGCGAAGGATTCAACCATTACAGCCGTGAATAATGTGATGAGCTCGCGGATCGCTGCAAGTGACGTCGAAAATGCCAAGAAAAAGGTTGTAGAGGAATTGGATTATATGAGCATTAGTGGCGATATGAAAAAAGCCTCCACTTCCCTTGCACGTACGGCAATCATTCAGAATGTATTTTTCGATAAGGATAAAACCGAGGAACAGCGAAGGAAAGCGGTTGAAAGCGTGGAGCCGATCAGGATCCTTCAAGGTCAGATCATCGTTGAAGAAAATCAATTAGTGGACAGGGATGTATATAGGCAGCTTGAACTGGCAGGCTTCTTAAATACGGAGTCTACCATTTACCCGTATATCGGCCTGCTATTATTCATATTCCTGACTTTTGCCGCTTTTTATTACTATTTCTACTATTCCATTTCCAAAAAGGATAACAAGTACAATCAGTTATTGATCTTCAGTCTTGTCTTTATCCTTTCAATGGTTACCATGAAAACGGTCAGCATTCTGGCAGACTTGAAAAACTCGAATTTGGAATACATTTTTCCGGGTGCCATGGCGGCGATGCTTATCAAGATATTATTGAATGACAAGTTAACGGTGGCAATGATCATATTGTTAGGTTCGTATGGTACGATTATATTTAATGGTGATACACCTGGAAATCTGGATTTCTCGATGGGGCTTTATATCATTTTCGGGGGATTGACTGCCATCATCATTCTATCCAGGCCAAATTTCAAATCAAAGGTGCTGGTAGCTGGGCTGCTATTGTCTATAATCAATATAGCATTTGTTTTTTCGCTCATCTTTATTATGGACAGCCATTATACTAGAATGGAGTACTTGTATTATGCTGCTGCCGCCATAGGTTCTGGAGTGGGTTCAGCCGTTTTGACAATGGGCCTGTTACCGTTTTTCGAGGCAGGTTTCGGGATTTTATCATCGATTAAGCTTATCGAGCTCTCGAATCCCAATCATCCGTTATTGCGGAGGATCTTGATTGAGGCACCGGGGACATATCATCACAGTGTAATGGTCGCCAATTTGGCGGAATCGGCTTGTGAAGCCATCGGGTCGAATGGGTTGCTGGCAAGGGTCGGCAGCTATTATCATGATATAGGTAAAACGAAGCGGCCGCACTTCTTCATCGAAAATCAGATGAATGAAGAGAACCCGCATGATCGGCTGCAGCCGGAAACGAGCAGGGATATCATCATTGCCCATGCCGTAGATGGCGGGGAGATGCTGCGCGGTCACAAATTCCCGAAAGAGATTGTGGATATTGCAGAGCAGCATCATGGTACGACTTTATTGAAGTTTTTCTACCATAAGGCAAAAAAACAGGATGAGTCCACACTTGAAGCTGCCTACCGATATCCCGGGCCGAGGGCGATAATGAAGGAAGTGGCCGTCATCGGCATAGCCGATAGTGTGGAAGCGGCAGTGAGATCGATGAAGCACCCAACTCCGGAGAAGATTGAAGAGCTGGTAAGTTTCATCATTCAGGACAGGATTTCTGATGGTCAATTTGATGAATGCGACATTACTATGAGAGAATTGAGTATCGTGAAGCATTCCTTATGTGAATCGCTGAATGGTATCTTCCACTCCAGGATTGAATATCCGGAGCCGGATAAATTAGGACAGAAGGTGAAAGAATGATTTTAGCTATCGATTTAATGGATGAAACGAATGAAGTAACGGAGGAAGCTCAGCAGCTTGTTGAAAGCATTCTGCAATTTGCGGCAAGAAAAGAAAACATTGAAAAAGACACCGAGCTATCAGTTACATTTGTAGACAATGATAGGATTCGGGAAATCAATAAAGAATATCGACATAAAGATTCAGCTACAGATGTCATTTCCTTTGCACTTGAAGAAATGGGAGAAGATGAAGTGGAAATTGTCGGTGCGGAAATGCCCCGCATGTTAGGGGATATCATCATTTCCATTGAACGCACGAAAGAACAGGCTGAAGAATATGGTCATTCATTTGACCGGGAACTTGGATTTTTAGCACTGCATGGTTTTCTGCATTTATTAGGATTCGACCACATGAATGAAGAAGATGAAAAAGTGATGTTCACTAAACAAAAGGAGATCTTGGAAGAATATGGACTTTCAAGAGAAGGGTAAAAAAAAGTATCCTTTATTAAAAAGTTTCTCTTTTGCCTGTCAGGGAATTTTGGAGGCCGTTAGGACGGAACGCAATATCAAGATACATTTCGCGATAACGGCAATCGTCGTATTCTTTGGTTGGTACTTCTCATTGAATGGGATGGAGTGGCTTTTCATTTTAGCGGCAATAGCCGGTACGATTACGCTGGAGCTCGTTAATTCAGCGATTGAAAGGGTAGTGGACCTGGTAACGGATCAAATCCATCCGCTTGCCAAGCAGGCAAAAGATATTGCAGCCGGAGCTGTATTCATATATGCTATATTTTCTATAATAGTTGGATTGATTATCTTTTTGCCCAAGTTTGGCATGTAGGTTGCCAAAATGGTACTCAATTTGAAAGGAAGATGTGAATTGAATACAAAAGAATTGATTGAGGAAGCTAAAAAAGCAAGGGATAAAGCTTATGTGCCTTACTCCAAATTTAAGGTGGGGGCTGCCCTTTTAACCTCTGATGGAAAGGTCTATCATGGTTGCAATATAGAAAATGCTGCATACAGCATGTGTAACTGCGCCGAAAGGACAGCTTTATTCAGCGCTTATGCCCATAACGATAAAAAATTCACCAAACTCGCAGTCGTGGCAGATACCGATGGTCCCGTTTCCCCATGCGGGGCATGCAGACAAGTTATTTCGGAACTGTGTGAAAAGGATATGCCGGTCGTTTTGACCAACTTACATGGGGATATAAAAGAATTAACAGTACAGGAATTGCTTCCAGGAGCTTTTTCACCGGAGGATTTAAATGAATAAACTATTTGATGATACACAAGTAAAAGGTTACAAATCAGGTTTCATATCGATTATTGGACGACCCAATGTTGGGAAGAGTACATTTCTGAATCGGGTCATCGGTCAAAAGATCGCCATTATGAGTGATAAACCGCAAACTACAAGAAATAAGGTCCAGGGTGTACTTACGCAGAACGATTCACAAATGATTTTCATCGATACACCCGGCATTCATAAACCAAAGCATAAGCTTGGTGACTTCATGATGAAAGTGGCAACGAATACATTGAAGGAAGTCGATTTGATTCTCTTCATGATCAATGCGACGGAAGGATACGGACGCGGTGACGAGTTTATCATCGAAAAACTTCAATCCGTAAAAACGCCTGTTTTCCTGGTTGTAAACAAAATCGATGCGATGCATCCAGATGATTTACTTCCGATCATAGAAAAATACCAACAGCTATACCCTTTTGCGGCGGTCGTTCCGATTTCTGCGCTTGAAGGAAATAATGTTGATACACTGCTTGAACAAATCAAGGAACATCTGCCAGAGGGTCCCCAGTTTTATCCAGCTGACCAAGTGACAGACCACCCGGAGCGTTTTATCATTTCCGAATTGGTCCGCGAAAAGGTACTGCACCTGACACGTGAAGAAATTCCACATTCAGTGGCTGTTGTCATCGATTCAATTAAAAAAATGGACAACAGTGATACCATTAATGTCATGGCGACGATCGTTGTCGAACGCGATTCACAAAAAGGCATTGTCATCGGAAAGCAAGGGAAAATGCTTAAAGAAGTCGGCAGCCGTGCCAGAGTGGATATCGAAAACTTATTGGGCTCGAAAGTTTTCTTGGAACTATGGGTGAAGGTACAGAAGGATTGGCGGAACAAAGCAAGCCAGCTTCGCGATTATGGCTTCAATGAGAGCGAGTATTAATTAACAAAATTTACGCGTCATGAAAGTTCGGAAAACGGTCAAGCTAACCATATGGTCGGATATTCATTGCTAGTTAAAAATGAAAGGTGGGCTTTATATGTTGGATTTTACCTGGGAGTTATTTACTGAAACAGGTAATGTGGACACCTATTTGCTGTTTAAGGAGATAGAAGTCGAGAGACAGGAAAGACACTTGGTTTTGAACGATGAGCTAGCAGAAATTGATTTTCCTGTTTCATAGGTTAGTCTTGGCGAGCATGGGTGGTGTCTTGGTATGCTCCAAAAATGTGAGGGCATTGTCATAAGGCGAACTGCATATGGAGAAAATAACAAAATCATTACTATATATACCCGTGAGCTAGGAAAAATTGGCGTTATGGCTAGAGGAGCCAGTAAACCTAACAGCAGGCTTTCTGCCGTCACACAGCTTTTTTGCTCCGGGTATTTTCTCGTAACCACATCAACCGGACTCGGCAGTCTTCAGCAAGGCGAAATGGTCGATTCACTCCGTTTCATACGGGAGGATCTTTTTGCCACTGCTTATGCTTCATATATTGTTGAATTGCTTGATAAAAGCGTCGAGGATAAGAAACCGAATCCGTATTTATATGAATTGCTTTCGCAAACCTTGCATTACATAAACGAGGAATATGACGCTGAGGTTTTGAAATTCATTTTTGAAATGAAGATGCTGCCTGTAAATGGGATTAATCCAGTGCTGAATCAGTGTGCTGTATGTGGCGAAACGGAAGGGGAATTCTCCTTCTCGCTTCGGGAAGCGGGCTTTATCTGTCACCGCTGTCTGGGGAAGGACCCTTATCATTATAAAATTTCACCTGCGGCCGTCAAATTGCTTCGAATCTTTTATTATTTCGATTTATCAAGGCTCGGAAACATTTCCGTTAAGCCTGAAACGAAAAAAGAACTTCGGAAGATCATCGATGCATATTATGAGGAATATTCCGGTCTGCATTTGAAATCAAAAAAGTTCCTGAAACAGATTGATACGATGAAAGATATGTTTTAGGATCTGACCTATTGACATTCAATGCTAGTTTGTATAAAATTCTAATCATCAAAATAAGAAGATTGCGTTGATGGAAAAGAGTATCTGTCATTCTCCATAAAAAGCGAACCCGGGACGGTGGAAGCCGGGATATGGATTTACAGGGAAGGGCGTTTCCGGAGCATATTGCTTTGAAAAGAGGCCGTTTTATAAACGGCAATTAGGGTGGAACCGCGGGTATACTCTCGTCCCTATGCATTTCGCATAGGGACGGGAGTTTTTTGTTTGCCAAGATGTAATGGGTTCCTATTCCTGAATTTTAATAAGAGCCGTTTTAAATAATCTGGAGGTGTACGATGAATATTCAAAATATGATTTTAACGTTACAAAAGCATTGGTCTGAACAAGGCTGCATATTGATGAATGCTTATGATGTAGAGAAAGGGGCAGGAACGATGAGCCCATACACGTTCCTGAGAGCCATTGGACCGGAGCCTTGGAGCGTTGCTTACGTGGAACCTTCCCGCCGTCCTGCTGACGGCCGTTATGGCGAGAACCCTAATCGACTGTATCAGCATCATCAGTTCCAAGTGATCATGAAGCCGTCGCCTGACAATATCCAAGAGTTATATTTGGATTCATTACGCGCATTAGGGATAAATCCGCTTGAGCATGATATTCGTTTTGTGGAGGACAACTGGGAAAATCCATCACTAGGATGTGCTGGTCTAGGTTGGGAAGTATGGCTTGATGGAATGGAAATCACTCAATTTACCTATTTCCAACAAGTGGGCGGCCTTGAGTGTAAGCCGGTTTCAGTGGAAATTACATACGGAATCGAACGTCTCGCCTCTTACATTCAAGATAAGGAAAACGTATTTGACCTAGAATGGACAGATGGATTCACAGTTCGGGATATATTTGGCCAGCCGGAATACGAACATTCGAAATATACGTTCGAAACCTCCGACCTTGATATGCTATTCCAGCTTTTCACGATGTATGAAAAGGAAGCGCATCGCCAAATGGAAGAAGGACTTGTACATCCTGCATATGATTATGTTTTGAAATGTTCACATACATTTAACCTTTTGGATGCCAAAGGTGCCATCTCGGTGACGGAAAGAACGGGTTATATTGCCCGTTGCCGTAACTTAGCGCGTAAGGTTGCCAAAACCTTCTATGAAGAGCGGGAAAAATTAGGCTTCCCGATCCTGAAAGTGAAAGGGGAGAATACAAATGAGCAAGCGTGATTTGTTATTGGAGATTGGATTGGAAGAGCTGCCTGCCCGTTTTGTGACAGCATCAATGAAACAATTGTCAGATAAAGTACAGCAATGGCTAACGGAAAAAGCGATTGAATTCGGAACGGTTGAAGCTTTTTCCACACCAAGACGTTTAGCTGTATTGGTGAAAGATGTGGAAGAATCCCAAAAGGATATCGAAGAAGAAGCAAAAGGTCCGGCTAAGAAAATCGCTTTGGACAGTGAAGGCAACTGGTCTAAGGCCGCATTGGGATTCGTCAGGGGTCAAGGCATGACTCCAGAGGACATTTATTTTAAAGAACTCAAGGGTGTGGAATATGCCCATGTGAATAAATTCATAAAAGGACAGCAGACTGCTCAGCTTTTATCTGAGCTTCAGGAAATCATCAGCGGCATGACATTCCCGAAAAATATGCGCTGGGCTAATCAGGAGCTCCGCTTCGTCCGTCCGATTAAATGGCTGATTGCCTTATTCGGCAATGATATCGTTCCATTTAGCATTGCTGACGTGAAAACGGGCCGTGTAACAAAAGGACACCGTTTCTTGGGCGATAGCGTAATCATCGAGCAGCCGGAACGGTATGAGGATACGCTAAAAGAACAATTTATAATGGCGGATCCAGATAAACGCCGACAAGTTATATTGGATCAGATTAAAGAGCTTGAGCAGGAGAAAGGCTGGATCATCCCGGTCGATGAAGATCTGCTTGAAGAAGTCAATAATTTGGTAGAGTATCCAACGGTGTTATTTGGACATTTTGAAGAAGAATTCCTAGAGCTTCCTGCTGAGGTACTTATCACTTCAATGAAGGAACACCAACGTTATTTCCCTGTTAAAGATAAGGACGGGAAACTGCTTGCTTACTTTGTAACCGTGCGTAACGGCGATGACCGTCATTTGGATAAGGTCTCTAAAGGGAATGAAAAAGTATTGCGTGCCCGCTTATCGGATGCAGCATTCTTCTATAAAGAAGATCAGAAAAAAGAGATTTCGGATGCTTTGAAAAAACTTGACAGTATCGTTTATCATGAAGAAATTGGTACATTAGCCGAGAAAACTGCCCGGGTAACTGCAGTGACCGGTGCCCTTGCGGATGCTTTGAACTTAAAGGCCGAAAAAGAAATGGCGCTTCGTACAGCGGCAATTGCCAAGTTCGATTTGGTGAGTCATATGGTTTATGAATTCCCTGAATTGCAAGGGTATATGGGTGAAAAATATGCTCTCCTAAAAGGGGAAGCCAAAGAAGTGGCCGCAGCTATCAATGAACATTATATGCCAAGACATGCGGATGACATTGTACCGCCTTCAGTAATTGGTGCGGTTGTGAGTTTAGCTGAAAAAATTGATACTTTGTCTTCATTCTTCGCTATTGGTGTCATTCCGACAGGTTCCCAGGATCCTTACGCATTAAGAAGGCAGGCGAGCGGGGTCGTCCAAATCCTAGCTGAGAAAAAATGGGATATTTCTTTGGAGGAGCTTATTGTTTTAGGCCTTAAAGGACTGGAATCAAAAGGCATCTTAAAACGTGATCTTGAAGAAGTTAAAGCGGATATGTTCACATTCTTTAAAGCCCGTGTCAAACACCTGCTTCAAGAACAGCAAATCCGTTACGATTTGATTGATGCAGTTCTGTTCAATGAGATCGGCTATATCCATTCCATCGTGGAACGTGCACATGTCTTGAATGCGAAAAAAGACGAAGCTGGCTTTAAAGAAAATCTGGAAGCTTTGAGTCGGGTCATGAACATTGCCGTGAAATGTGACAAAAAGGTAACTGTCGACCCTAGTGCCTTTGAAAATGATCAAGAGAATGCGTTATACGTAAAATATCAAAAAGTGGCAAAGCATTATATGGAATCCAAAGATGAGAATGAGCGGTTTGAACAGCTTGTTTCGCTGCAAACGGAAATAGAGTCATATTTCGAGAATACAATGGTCATGGCAGAGGATGAAGCAATCCGTAATAACCGTTTATCCTTAATGAAGGAAATCAGTGATTTAGTTGCAGGTTTTGCTGCCATGAATAAAATCATCCTTACATGATCGAAAGGATGTATGGAAATCGGAAACCCTTTAAATAAGGGCTTCCGATTTCTTCAAAAGATAAATGGTCAATAAATAGGACAAAAATGCCCTAATTAAATAATTTAGTATATAATTATTAAATGAACAACTTTTGTTACTTTACTCTGCGAAAGCAGTGGGGTGGTGATTATAATCCAATTGAATAAGCGTCAGGAACAGATTTTACAAATCGTAAAAGAAAACGGACCGATTACTGGAGAACATATTGCGGATAGATTGAACCTTACCAGGGCGACACTTCGTCCAGATCTAGCGATTTTAACGATGGCAGGTTTTCTTGATGCCAGGCCCCGGGTGGGGTATTTCTATACAGGCAGGTCAGGGACACAGCTTTTGACAGATAGCCTCAACCATCTTTATGTACGAGACTACCAATCGATACCTGTCGTTGTTGACGAGGGCATTTCCGTATATGATGCAATAGTCATGATGTTTTTAGAAGATGTCGGAACAATGTTCGTCGTCGATAAGCATGCATTGCTTGTTGGTGTCTTATCAAGGAAAGACTTGTTGCGTGCGAGTATTGGGAAACAGGAGCTTAACTCCATTCCAGTCAACATCATCATGACTAGGATGCCCAATATAACCATGTGTTCAAAAGAAGACCTGTTGATTGATGTTGCCAAAAAATTGATTGATAAACAAATCGACTCATTACCGGTCGTCAAAGACACAGAAAAAGGCTATGAAGTAATTGGAAGGATTACAAAAACCAATATTACGAAAGCATTCGTAGCTTTGGCTGATGAAGGCTATTAGGGGGCTTGCAAAAGGAATGACGGAGAATATGAACGGTTCTATTATATATGTTGTATCGGATTCAGTAGGGGAAACAGCGGAATTGGTTACAAAAGCCGCTGCAAGCCAGTTCTCGGGATCTGCTTTTTCCATAAAGAGAATTCCGTATATTGAAGATGAACAAAACGTGGATGAAGTGATATCACTGGCTAAGTTGGATGGGGCGATCATTGCTTATACTCTTGTCAAGCCAGCCATTAGAGCGTATATGAAAGCACAGGTCGAGAAAGAAAACCTGTCTGCTTATGACATTTTAGGGCCGCTCATGGACATCCTTCAGGAAAGGGCGCCAAAAGGTCCGCTTAATGAACCTGGTCTGGTGAGAAAGCTGGATGATGACTATTTCAAGCGTGTGGAAGCCATTGAATTTGCTGTAAAATATGATGATGGACGTGACCCACGGGGCATTTTACGTGCAGATATCGTCCTTGTGGGTGTTTCGCGCACTTCCAAAACACCATTATCACAGTATTTAGCCCACAAGCGCTATAAAGTGGCGAACGTACCTTTAGTGCCTGAAGTGGAACCTCCAGAAGAGCTGTTCCTGGTACCTCCTGAAAAATGCATCGGTTTGAAGATCAGCCCGGAAAAGCTGAACCATATTCGTAAAGAACGATTAAAGTCACTTGGGCTCAATGATCATGCCATTTACGCAAATGTGGAGCGAATAAAAGAAGAATTGACATACTTTGATACAATCTTATCAAGGCTAAACTGTCCTATCATTGATGTAACCAATAAGGCTGTCGAAGAAACAGCCAATTTGATAATCAATATCCTTCAAAATAAAAACCGTTGATCCTTATAATTAAGGCAAATCAAAATGTGAGCTAGACACTCTATGTGTCAGCTCACATTTTAATGCCAAGGTCAAAAAAGGGAATAACAAGAATAAGTTCAAAATAATTACATAAAATCCCTCTTGGTTTCCAAGCGCAAATCCGTTGATTTGCATGAAAAAACATTCAGAATTTAAATGTTGGCATCTTCTAATCAAATAGACTATAATAAAAAATTGTGAGAAAAAAGTAATCTTAAGGTTTAGACTTAATTAATAAGGAATAAACTAAAGGTTAATGAGATGTCAAGGTTTTTATTATAAAAATAATTCGACATGTTCCGTATAATTCAGGTAGGGCTGGACTTTTTCAATGCAAAAGAGGTGCTTTCACTTAAATAAGCAGGTATTCTTTGAAGAATGATTTGTGCTCTTTTTAGAGGGAATCCTCTGAATCAATGCTGAAAATTCACCATATCTTCATAAATTTTAGGGGAGAAAAAGGATTATGCAGAAAGATGTAGAATTAGAAGGTATGAATAATAAACCTACGATACACGTCGATGCCGATGCATGCCCGGTGAAAGACGAAATCCTTCATTGTGCAAATTTGCACGATGTTGAAGTCTGTTTTGTTGCATCATATAAAAATATGATGAATAACCCTGAAGGTAAATGGGTTTATGTCGATGCAGACAAAGAAGCGGCAGATCTTTATATAGTAAACTCAGTAAAAAAGGGTGATATTGTCGTTACAGCAGATATTGGTTTGGCTGGGACCCTGCTTCCTAAAAACGTTTATGTCCTTTCGCCAAGGGGAAAAGAATACACTGACGAGAATATTTTCATGCTCTTGGATATGCGTTATCAGTCGGCGAAACTCCGCAGGCAGGGTAAACATACGAAAGGGCCGAAAGCATTCACAAAGGAAGATCGTGCATGTTTTACAAATAAACTTATGAAAACATTGTCGAACTTTGCAGGGAATTAGGAAACAGTATCGAATTAAAAACTATCACCAATATTGCAAGGTGGAAAAATGATAAATGGCCGTATAGAAGATGAGAAAATTAATCAAATTCGCGAAGCTGTTGACATTGTTGATTTAATTGGGGAGTATGTCCAGCTGAAGAAGCAGGGGCGCAATTACTTTGGCCTATGTCCTTTTCATGGTGAAAACTCGCCTTCGTTTTCCGTTTCAACGGAAAAACAAATTTTTCACTGTTTTGGTTGCGGGGCAGGCGGGAATATTTTTACCTTCTTGATGGATATAGAAGGCTACAGCTTTGTGGAATCTGCAAAAGTTTTAGCTGAAAAGGGAAATGTTCCTTTGGATGTTGAAATCAATAAGGATTCCAAGCGATCTAACATGCCGGCAGGCTCTCAGCAAATGATTGAAGCCCATGACCTGCTGAGGAAGTTTTATCATCATCTCCTCGTTAATACGAAAGAGGGGCAGGATGCTCTCGAATATTTACTTAAACGCGGGTTTACTGAAGAAACGATAGAAAAGTTCCAAATTGGCTACTCTTTGGATTCATGGGACTTCGTGTCCAAATTCCTTTTAAAACGCGGGTTTCCAGCGGAATACATGGAGCAGGCAGGGCTTATTATTTACAGGGAAAAAGACGAGTCATATTTTGACCGTTTCAGAAATAGAGTCATGTTTCCAATTATGGATCATCAAGGAAATACGATTGCGTTTTCAGGAAGAGCGATGGGGGACGATGAGCCCAAATATTTGAATAGTCCTGAAACGCCAATCTTTAATAAAAGTAAAACTTTATATAATTTCCATCATGCAAGACCACACATACGAAAGAAAGAACAAGCTGTCATTTTTGAAGGCTTTGCCGATTGCATTTCAGCGGTTGGCGCAGGTGTGGAGAATGCGGTCGCTACAATGGGTACTGCCCTGACGGACCAGCATATCCAGCTTTTAAAAAGAAATACTGACCAGATACTTATTTGCTACGATTCGGACTCTGCGGGATTGAACGCTGCCAATCGTGCAGTTAATATGTTACAGGACCATGAGTTTTCCGTGAAAGTCGCTCTCATGCCTGATAACTTGGACCCCGATGACTACATAAAGGAATTCGGTGAAAAAAGCTTTGTTTCTGAAGTAATAGGGGCCAGTTTAACCTACATGGCATTCAAAATGCATTATTTGCGTCGAGGGAAAAATGTAAATAATGAAGGAGATCGAATTCAATATATCGAAGAAGTCCTTAAGGAAATTTCGCGATTGCCCAATGCAGTGGAGAGGGATCATTATCTCCGGCAGCTATCCTCTGAATTTTCCCTTTCATTGGATGCGCTGGAACAGCAGCAGCGTCAGGTGTTCTTTACGGAACGCAAGAAGGGGACACTGCCGCAGCCAGCAGCTCCAAAGAAGATGGCCCTGCAATATGAGCATAAGTTAAAGCCTGCTCACCATAATGCTGAAATGAAGTTGATTGCCCATATGCTAAAAAGCAGGGATATGACATTCAAAATTCAGCAGTTGCTTGGTCAAACGGTCTTTCATGTAGATGAACATCAGGCAATCATCACCTATTTATATGCGTTCTATGAAGATGGACACGAACCGGATACAAGCTTTTTCCTTACTTATTTACCGGATCCAAACTTGAGAAGGATCGTTTCTGAAATAGAAATGATGTCAGTGAATGAGGAAGTTACCGATAAAGAACTGACCGATTGTATAAATCAAGTGTTGAAATATGAAAAGTTGTTAAAGATAAAAGAAAAACAAGTTGAAGAAAAAGATGCAGTTAGACGAAGTGATTATGTCACTGCTGCACAAATTGCCATGGAAATCATTAAATTGCGTAAAATGTTGTAGTCGTTTAGGTGTAAGTCCTGGAAGGAGGGGAACTAATGGCTGAAAAACCAGCACGTTCCAAACAAGTTGATAATGAATTTAGCCTTGAACAGGTGAAAGAAAAATTACTAGAGCTAGGTAAAAAACGGGGCTCTTTGACTTTAGAAAAAATTGCTGAAATGATTGGCGGTTTTGAGTTGGATTCCGATCAAATGGATGAGTTCTATGAGGTGTTAGCAGAAAATGGCGTCGAAATACTCACTGATGGTGAGGAAGACGAAGATGAAGACGATCCAGATGAGAAGAAACTTGCAAAAGAGGAAGAGTTTGACTTAAATGATTTAAGTGTTCCTCCTGGCGTTAAAATTAATGACCCAGTACGCATGTATTTAAAGGAAATTGGTCGGGTCGACCTTTTATCGGCAGAAGAGGAAATATCTCTGGCGACGAGAATTGAAGATGGAGATGAAGAAGCGAAACGCCGTTTGGCAGAAGCTAACCTCCGTCTTGTTGTCAGTATCGCCAAGCGCTATGTCGGACGCGGAATGCTTTTCCTTGATTTGATTCAGGAAGGTAATATGGGACTTATCAAGGCAGTGGAAAAATTTGATTACCGCAAGGGATTCAAGTTCAGTACGTATGCAACATGGTGGATTCGCCAAGCGATAACCCGTGCCATTGCCGACCAAGCAAGAACGATCCGGATACCGGTGCATATGGTGGAAACCATCAATAAATTGATCCGTGTCCAAAGACAGCTTCTTCAGGATTTAGGCCGTGAACCTTCTCCGGAAGAAATTGCGGAGGATATGGACTTAACACCTGAAAAAGTTCGTGAAATCTTGAAAATAGCTCAGGAGCCTGTTTCATTGGAAACGCCAATAGGTGAAGAGGACGATTCACATTTAGGTGATTTCATTGAAGATCAGGATGCGACTTCCCCATCGGAACATGCAGCATATGAACTTTTGAAAGAACAGCTTGAAGACGTATTGGATACTCTTACAGACCGTGAAGAGAACGTCTTGAGACTCCGCTTTGGGCTTGATGATGGCCGCACCCGTACTCTTGAAGAGGTGGGTAAAGTGTTCGGGGTCACCCGCGAGCGTATCCGTCAAATCGAAGCGAAGGCGCTACGTAAACTTAGACATCCAAGCCGCAGCAAACGCTTGAAAGATTTCCTGGAATAGAATGTATAGTCCTTTACAGAGCCCTCTTTGAATGCCTAGCGTTCGGGAGCGGCTCTTTTTTTAATTTTGATGTAAAAATATCCTTGAAAGAACAATACGTATCCATTTTTCCGTATAATGGAATCGGAAACAATTTACATAACTAAAAAGCTAAGCCGTTAAAAAGTGATGAGGAAGTGAGATCCATGGATGAGATGAGAAAGAAAATCATCATTCAAGAAATAAACTCCTGGAAGGAAAGCCGTATGCTTCCAGAACAATATTGTAATTATCTGCTTGCATTATACTGTCAAGGCGAACAGCCGCCATCTAAATCGATTAAAACCGAGAGCAAAAAAAACGACATCTTTTCAGGGCTGTTGATTGGGGCCCTTTTTGCATTTATTGTATTTTTGAATTATTTTACTGAAATACCCATAAGAATGCAAATGCTTATGACAACAATTTCAATACTTGTCTTTTGGCTGGCGGTCCGCCGCTTTAACGGCAGGAAGATCATTTTTCAAATGTCGTTGATGGGAATGGTGCTATCATTGCTTTTACTAACCATCAGTTTTGCGGAATTCATGGCACCCGGCAAAGTAGGTATCCTTTATATTTGCTTGTTCATTAATTGCGGAATCTGGATACTAATGGGCAAAAAACTGAAGCTGCTCCATTTTTCCATAGCGGGAGGCCTGGGAGCACTTGTCATTCTTTACTTTTTATTAATATAACCAGCGGTTTTAAATGATGAATTTAGGGTACTATGAACATATGTAAGAAAAAGTAAAATGTTTGGAAATATACATAAGTTTTTGACAATTTTAAGAAATTATATAATATCTTCTATTTTTGGGCTTTTACTTGAAACTCTTTTCAAGTAAAATAATATATAGTTGTTTGTATATAATATTAATTATGGTAAGTTTAGGTTCTACATAGGGGAGGAAATACTATGAATCGCAATCCAGTAATGCCTTTTATTATTATCATGGTTTTTGGTATTGGACTTATGTTTTTACTTTCGTTTAAAGGTTTGGGTGATGCCAAAGATCTTGCTAAGGAAAAAGAGGGCGGCGAAAAGACAGAAGAAACAGAAAATGCCTCAGCATCACCTGAGGACATTTATAAGCAAAACTGTATCTCTTGTCATGGTGACGCCTATCAAGGCGGTGTAGGGCCTGCTCTAAAAGGAGTTGGCGATCGTCTGTCGGTGGACGAGGTTAAAGAAGTGATCACTAATGGACGAGGTGCAATGCCGCCAGGTCTAGTCGAAGAACAGAATATTGACGCCATGGCCGAATATATTCATGGACTGAAATAAGTCATGAAACTGACTCAAGAAATCGTTGGAAAGCGAGCTTTTTGAGTCAGTTTTTCATTTTTCGGAAAAGGGAGATTCCAGGTGGAAGATTTCTTTTGCCAACTGATAGAAAGGGCCACATTTCTCCTATCTGTAATTTTTCGATTGAACTTGGTATAATCGAATGGGAAACTTATTATAGTAAGACATTATTTGAATTAAGAGAGTTGATAAATATGAATCATGAAAAACTATCGATGAGATTAGAACGTGTTGCCATACATATACCAAAAGGAAGCATTCTAGCAGATATAGGTTCAGACCATGCTTACTTACCGTGCTATGCGGTGACTAACGGCTTGTGTGACAGCGCTATAGCAGGTGAGGTTGTAGAAGGTCCCTATCAGTCGGCACGCAAGCAAGTGGCAATGACGGGGCTTGGGGACAAGATAGAAGTCCGTAAAGGAGACGGGCTTGAAGTATTGAATCCTGATGAAGCGACATGCATTACGATTGCCGGCATGGGTGGAACGTTAATATCAAGTATATTGGAAAGCGGAAAAGGAAAACTCGGCAAGGCAGAAAGGCTTATCCTTCAGCCTAATGTAGGTGCAGCGAATGTTCGCAGCTGGTTAATCGAAAACGGCTGGGAACTTAGTGGAGAGGAAATCCTTGAAGAAGATGGGAAAATCTACGAGATCTTAATTGCGAAAAAAGGAGAACCGCTCCGCCCTTATGGGGTGAACAAGCAAGTCGGCCTCACTTTCGGTCCATACTTAAGAGAGCAATTCAGTGACATTTTCATAAAAAAATGGCAGCTTGAGAAAAAACATTTGGAAAGAATCATCGAACAATTGGATGAAAGCGGAAGAAGCGGACTGGAAACGAAGCGCAATGAATTAACATCTCAGATTTCAGTAATTGAGGAGGTGCTTAAAGGGTGAAGACAGTGAATGGCCACGAAATCATTGAAACGTTTGAACAATTCTCCCCAAAGTATTATGCAATGGAGGGAGATCCAATCGGGCTGCATGTCGGGCAGCTCAATAAGTCGGTTACTAAAGTGCTGATTGCCCTTGATGTGCTGGAAGAGGTTGTAGACGAAGCGATAGAACATGGCGTGGAATTGATCATCGCCCACCATCCGCTTATTTACCGACCATTGAAAAAGATCGATACAAACGCAGCTGGAGGCCGAATCATCGAGAAGCTGATCAAACATGATATCGCTGTTTATGCTGCACATACCAATTTGGATGTTGCTAAGGGCGGAGTGAATGATTTACTTGCCGAAGCGCTACAATTGCAGGATACAGAGGTATTGATTCCGACTTATGAGACAGCTCTAAAGAAATTGGTCGTATATGTTCCAAAGACTGACGAACAAAAGGTGAGGGATGCCCTAGGTAAGGCAGGGGCCGGAGCGATCGGGAACTACAGCAATTGTTCGTTTTCCGGGGAAGGGACCGGACGCTTCTTGCCAGGTGAAGGCAGTGAACCGGTAATTGGCTCTAAAGGTAAGCTTGAAGAGGTAGCTGAAATGAGGATTGAAACGATATTCCCGGAAAATATCGAGAAGAAAGTGCTAGCTGCGATGATTAAAGCCCATCCATATGAAGAAGTTGCTCACGATATATATAAACTGGAGAACAAAGGTGAGTCTCTTGGATTAGGAAAGATTGGTGTACTTGCTGAAGAGATGACACTCGAACAATTTTCCGAACATGTGAAGCGGACTCTCGATGTTGAAAGGGTGCGTGTCGTTGGAGATTTGCAAAGTCCGATAAAAAAAGTGGCCGTTTTGGGCGGAGACGGCAATAAATACTTTACGACAGCGAAATTCAAGGGGGCTGATGTTTACGTTACAGGTGATATGTATTACCATACAGCCCATGACGCGATGATGATTGGATTGAATATTGTGGATCCGGGCCACAATGTTGAAAAGGTGATGAAAAAAGGTGTTGCACGAATCCTTGAAAAAATGTGCCGCGAAAAGAACTACGATGTTGAATTCATTCCATCCCGGCTGAATACAGACCCTTTCCGCTTCATTTAAATAACACGAAAAAGGCAGCCCTTAGTGGCTGCCTTTGTTTTTGTGCATCATTTCTTCACTTTAATTTTTGGTAAAATCTTATGCAATGGCGTTTTCTTTTCGGTATTCCAAGTCGATTCATCATTTGCTTCATATTGCTCTAGAAATGTGATGACTTCCTTCGTGATCGGAGTTGGTGTAGAAGCCCCCGAAGTGACGGCAACCGTTTCTGCATCCTTTAGCCATTCAAGGTCCAGCTCGGAAATGTCGGCGATTCGATAAGCTCTCGTACCGGCAATCTCTAGGGATACTTGTGCAAGACGGTTTGAATTATTACTCTTGGGATCTCCGACAACGATTAAAACATCAGCTTCGCCAGCTTGCTCGGCAACCGCTTCTTGGCGAACCTGTGTCGCTAAACAAATTTCCTTATGGACTTCGGCATGCGGGAACTTTTCCTTGACCTTATCCATGATATCCAAAACATCCCATTGGCTCATCGTTGTTTGATTGGTGACGATGATCTTATCACTATTCAAAGTCAAGGCTTCCACATCTTCATCCTTTTGAACCAGGTGAACGACATCAGGGGCAACTCCGACAGCACCTTCTGGTTCCGGATGGCCTTTTTTGCCAATATAAATGATTTGATAGCCTTCCGCTTGTTTTTCCCGAATTAAGTCATGTGTTGCGGTAACATCGGGACATGTTGCATCGAGTGTCACAAGCCCTTTTTTCTCAGCGATCTTCCTAATCTCAGGTGAAACGCCGTGAGCAGTAAAGATGACGGTTCCGCTGTCCACCTGTTCGATGATATCGTTGCGGTTGCTTCCGTCCAACGTGATGATGCCTTCTTCTTCGAACGCATCCGTCACATGTTTGTTATGCACGATCATTCCTAAAATGTAAATGGGACGTGGCAAGGTTTTATCTAAAGCCGCATTTCGGGCGATGACCATGGCATCGACAACGCCATAACAATAGCCGCGCGGGGAAATTTTAATCACTTTCATCTATGTGTCCTCCTTCAAGGCAAGAAACTCCCACTTTTTATACCTTTCTATTATATAAGACCATAGATGATATTACAAAACATCATATTTACATAAAATCAGTTATTGGAAAAATTTTTGCAGACATTATATATAAAGCTTGGGTCCGGATGACCTTTCCCTTTTCGCTTCGGTACGAACTTTGGCGATGGGGCTAGCTTTTTTAGCTTTATCTTTTTTCTTCGAATCCGTTTTTACCTCACTGCTTTTTTGTTCCTCAACCTTTGGCCCGCTTTCAACGGTAGCTCCCGCGTCCTTGGTCTCATCGGCTGATGATATGCTCCTGAAAACTTTCCACATGGAAGGCAGATTTTTAATCACTGGCCCGTATTGTTCCACCATAGGCGTGAATTGTTCCGCGGCCTGCAACACTTTTTGCGTGTTGGAAAGCATATTATTAAGTGAATCGGGGTTTTTTAATGTTTCGAAAATACCGCCTCCGCTGCTTCTTGAAGAGCTTTTGTTAGTGGAAGCGGCTGGCGCAAACAAATTGGGTGAAGCTCCTTTTTGTTTCGACTTACCGAGTATTTTTGACAATAGCCCCTCTTTCTTTGCTGGCGGCATTTCCTGCCGCTGCGGTTGGGAGAAAGGGCCTCGGAAACCTTTAGGTCCCTGTTGCTGTGGCATCTGCGGTCTGTTTTGGACCATCGGCCTCTGCATCTGCTGATAAGGATGGGGAATTTGCCGCGGCTGTCTGAAAGGAGCAGGTTGCTGCTGCATCCCTCGGCCATTGGGTGGCTGAAAACCGGGTCCGGGTTGACGATTTCTATTTGGGAACATAGGTTTCACCTCCTCAGTTTTTATATGCGATATACTCTTCTATATAAATTATGCAAATCGGCAAAAAAGGTTTGAGGAAAGAGTGACTGGGCAGTTGTGAAGTAACCGGAAAGAAGGTAAGATGGTAACGGTAGTCTTTTTAGCTCCATGTCTGCGGGGGATACGCTATGACCAGGACAGGGGCTTTTCGTTTGCAAGAGTCCATTTTAAGAGAACTAACCTTAGCGCATGCGCTTTTGTGATTTAAGTAAATGGGTCACAGGGAAAAAAGTAGATGGCCTGACCATTATGGGGCAATCCCTATTTTCTTCACGAGCAACCCCAGGCGCTTGCGCTTTTTGTGTAATCCAGCTTCAGCGCCTAGCTCGTTGTGAAAAAGAAGATTTCCCTCACAAGGCAAAAAGCGCCTTATGGGGCAATCCCTATTTTCTTCACGAGCAACCCCAGGCGCTTGCGCTTTTTGTGTAAAATTTATTATAATAACAGGACATGTCTAATGACTGACAGGGTAAAGGAGTTTTTTGATGAAACAAAATCAATTTGAACGATTTAATTTGAAAAGCTACATTCTAGATGCGGTTCGTACTTTAGGGTTCGATAAGCCGACGGAAATTCAAGAGCGCGTGCTTCCGTCGCTTTTAAAGGGAAGTAGCTTAATTGGCCAGTCGCAAACAGGTACAGGAAAGACACATTCCTATTTGCTGCCGATCATGAACAGGCTTGATGCTGGTAAAAATGAGGTTCAAGCGATTATTTCCGCACCAACCCGTGAGTTAGCGAACCAAATCTACAAAGAAGCTTTGAAAATTGCTGACCATTTCCCTGAGGATGAGCAGATTCAAGTCCGTTGTTTCATCGGTGGCACTGATAAACAGCGAATGATAGATAAATTGAAGACACAGCCACAATTGGTAATTGGTACGCCGGGCCGGATCAAGGATTTGGTTGAAGCTCAGGCATTACAGGTGTATACAGCTAAAATGCTTGTAGTCGATGAAGCGGACCTTATGCTAGACATGGGA
Source organism: Peribacillus aracenensis (assembly GCF_025175645.1). Classification (NCBI taxonomy): domain Bacteria; kingdom Bacillati; phylum Bacillota; class Bacilli; order Caryophanales; family Bacillaceae; genus Peribacillus; species Peribacillus aracenensis. Next base: position 155,359 of record NZ_JANZMJ010000003.1, on the reverse strand, counting down.
TTCATTGAAGATGTCGATTTATTTGCATCACGTATGGCTGAAAAAATTCAAATGCTTGTCTTTTCAGCAACCATTCCAGAAAAATTGAAGCCGTTTTTGAATAAATATATGGAGAATCCAAAGTATGTTCAAGTGAATCCCAAGCAAGCGACAGCTTCGAAAATTGAACATGTTCTTATACCGCTTCGCCACCGTAACAAAGAGCAGTTACTTCATGATATCATCGTTCGTTATAATCCATATTTGGCGATTGTTTTCACGAACACAAAGAAAATGGCGGATCATGTGGCTAATTCCTTGAGCGAAAAAGGATTGAATGTCGGCCGAATTCATGGGGATTTAACGCCTCGTGAGCGTAAAAAAATGATGAAGCAAATCAATGATTTGGAGTATCAATTCATCGTTGCGACAGATCTGGCTTCCCGTGGAATCGATATTGAAGGTGTAAGTCATATCATTAACTATGAATTGCCTTCAGACTTGGACTTTTATATCCATAGGACGGGTAGGACCGCTCGTGCAGGATATTCAGGCATTGCCACTACCATATACGATACTTCCGATGAAGATTCATTGAACCGCCTTGAAAAAATGGGCATTCAGTTCCGTGATGCCGATATCCAAAACGGTGATTGGGTTGATATCGACGAACGTAATAAACGAAAAAACCGTAAAAAACAAAAATCTGATATTGATGTTAAAGCGAGCAGGCACGTCAAGAAGCCAACTAAAGTTAAGCCAGGATACAAGAAGAAAATTCAACGAGATGTGGAAAACTTTAAAAAACGCGAACGTCGTATACAGAGAAAGAAATAGGGGAGAAATCAGATGCTGAAGATTGGATCGCATGTTTCAATGAGCGGGAAAGGTATGCTTCTTGCTGCGAGTCAAGAAGCGGCTTCGTATGGCTCCAACACATTCATGATCTATACAGGAGCCCCTCAAAACACAAGACGTAAAAAAATCGAGGATTTAAATATCGAAGCCGGAAGACTGCATATGGAGGAGAATGGAATCAGCGATATCGTAGTCCATGCTCCATATATCATTAACATAGGAAATACCACGAATCCAGCCACATATGAGCTTGGAGTCAACTTTTTACGCAGCGAAATCGATCGGACCGAAGCGATTGGCGCAAGGCAAATCGTACTTCATCCAGGTGCTCATGTTGGTGCAGGCAGTGAACTGGGGATCAAGAGAATCATCGAGGGTTTGAATGAAGTGCTGACTGCCGACGATAAAGTTCAGATTGCCCTTGAAACGATGGCGGGTAAAGGTTCTGAATGTGGCAGGTCTTTCGAGGAGCTGGCGATGATCATTGATGGTGTAACCCATAATGAAAAATTATCGGTATGCTTCGATACTTGCCATACTCATGATGCCGGATATAACATCATCGAGGATTTTGATGGCGTACTGAATGAATTCGATAAATTGGTCGGTGTTGATCGTATCAAGGTCCTTCATATAAACGATAGCAAAAACGAACGCGGTACCCGTAAGGACCGTCATGAAAACATTGGATTTGGTCATATTGGCTTTAAGGCGTTGAATGATATTGTGCACCATCCTCAATTAAGCACTGTTCCGAAAATCCTGGAAACACCTTATGTAGGGGAAGACAAAAAAGACAAAAGGGCACCTTATAAATTCGAAATTGATATGTTCAAGAATAATCAATTTGAAGAAGATTTATTGGAAAAGATCAGGTTCCAACAATAGTCATTATAGAAAAGGACGATTCATTGAAATGAAGATGAATCGTCCTTTCATTTTGCATTTGGATTAAGTATGCTCAAATAGCAACAGGCATAAGATCTTTAAAAAGTGGAAGTAAGGTTGTTGAAGAGGGATTCTATCTCCCTGGCTGTGCTTGCACCGGCAACTTTTGTAATTTGACCAAGTACGTTCTGTCTTTGACGTATATCAAAAATGTTAATATTTTTACCGGCTAGAAGTACAGTGATATCCTGTGCCTGTTTTTGAGTGAGTGCAACCTTATGCTGTTTAGCAAGGGAAAGCAGTTCACCGGGGCGTATATTGTTGATTTTATGATTGACCATCATTTCAAATAATTTCAAACGATCTCCTCCTTTGTTAAAACATATGAAGGAGGACGGCGGATGTGAACATGAAACTTCGTTTTGGTTACGGTAAATTGGTTCAGATGACATTTTTTTGTGTTTCGGGGTGTATCGGCACATGTTAAGAAGACCGGATTCTTTACAACTGGACTTCTTTGATTTATACTAACGATTGTTAATCGTAATGATTCTTAAAAAATAGGTGATCTCTTTGGACAATGTAGTAAACCCCATAGTTAAATTTGAAGATATATCTTACAAATATACAAAAGATCTAGTGCTGGAACATGTTTCACTTGAAATTCCCAGAGGGTCCTTCTTAGCTATCGTCGGGCCGAATGGATCCGGTAAGTCAACGCTTTTGAAGTTGTTGCTTGGTCTGTTTAAGCTCCAAAAGGGCAAAATTCAAATATTCGGGGAAGACATACGACGCTTTAAAGATTGGCAAAAGGTCGGGTTCGTTTCCCAAAAGGCGAATTCCTTCAACTCAGGATTCCCTGCCACTGTTTTTGAAGTGGTTCAGAGCGGTTTGACCAAAAAAATTGGCTTGTTTAAGTTTGCAGGCAAAGAGGATAAGCAAAAGGTGAAGAAGGCTTTGGAATCCGTGGATATGCTTGAATATCAAAACCGTAATATCGGGGAATTGTCCGGAGGCCAACAGCAAAGGGTATTCATTGCCCGTTCACTGGTCAGCGAACCGGAATTGATGATATTGGATGAACCTACGGTTGGCGTTGATTCAAAAAACGTCCATCAATTTTATGAAATGCTTGAGATGTTGAATAAAAAATTAGGAATAACCCTGATTTTAGTAACACATGATGTTGGTACTGTGACCGATAAAGTCACGCATGTCGCCTGCTTGAATAAAAAGCTTCATTTTCATGGGGATGCCCGTGAATATAATGAATTGGATGAAGGTGAGCTCTCGTCCATCTATGGACATGGGGTCCAATTTTTAAATCATGATCATTAATATGTTTTGGAGGATAGCCCAATGATATCGGGGATATTGCAATTTGAATTTTTGCAGAACGCATTCTTGACCGGAATCATCATCGGAGCGATTGCGCCATTAGTGGGCGTTTTTGTCGTGGTAAGGCGGATGTCGATGATTTCCGATGCGCTCAGTCATGTAGCGCTTGCTGGTATAGCGTTTAGTTTATTGCTGCAGAAGAGCTTTCTATCTTTAGCAGGATTGAATCCACTTTATATTGGAATGGCGTTTTCTGTAGGTGGTTCATTATTCATTGAAAAATTAAGAGGGGTGTACAAGCATTACCAAGAGCTTGCAATCCCGATCATAATGTCCGGAGGCATGGGTCTTAGTGTCATTTTCATATCCATTGCAGATGGCTTCAATACCGATTTATATGGTTATTTATTCGGCAGTGTCAGTGCCGTCAGCCGGGCGGACCTGTATGTCATTTTGGCAGTGGGGTTAATCGTAACCTTGATGCTTACCTTATTGTATAAAGAATTATTTCTGTTATCTTTTGATGAAGAGCATGCCAAAGCGTCTGGAATACCGTATAAAGCGATACATTTTATTTTTATTGTCATGGTCGCACTGGTCATTGCGGCTTCCATGAAAATCATTGGCATATTACTTGTTTCTTCGCTCATGACGCTTCCGGTAGCAGCTAGTCTCCGCTTTGCGAAGGGCTTTAAGCAAATGATCGGTTATTCGGTATTATTCGGTGAAGTTTCTGTCATTGGCGGACTATTCTTATCATACAACCTTGACCTCGCTCCTGGTGGGACCATTGTAATAATAGCTGTACTAATTCTCATCTTGTCAATTTTGTTTGATAAGTGGAAAAATCGATAGATGGGGTGATGTATTTTGAACGTAACTACTGCCATGCAACTTTTAAAAGATAAAGGTTTTAAGCATACAGGAAAGAGGGAAGAAATGCTTCAGCTTTTCTCTTCCAGTGATAAATATTTAACGGCCAAAGATGTATTGGAGAATATGAAGCAGGATTATCCAGGATTAAGCTTCGATACGATTTACAGGAACCTTTCCTTATTTGTCGAACTTGGCATCTTTGAAGCGACCGAGTTGGAAGGGGAAAAGCGTTTTCGTTTTACATGCGGTCATTCTTCCCACCATCACCATTTCATCTGTTTGAATTGTGGAAAAACGAAAGAAATCGAACTGTGCCCGATGCAGGAACTTCAGGAAAGCTTGAAGGACTACGATGTTTCGGGGCATAAATTTGAAATTTACGGACGCTGTCCCGCATGTAGCGTATCTTTGGAAGCATAAAAACCATTGACCTCCAGTCAATGGTTTTTTCTTGTCTCATTTTATACTCGCCACTTTCCCTGAAATCCAATTATTCACCCAGGCTGAGGCTTCTTGCCAATTGTTGACCCGAATCACCCTTTCAGGCACGGGATCTTGGTTGTAGGGGGTATTAAATAAAATCACGGGTATTTTACACTCTTCCGAAATCGCCACTGCGTTATCGTGCTTGTCCTCTAAAAAGAGATCGACTTCGAACTTTTTGGCTGCAGCAATCTTATCATGTGAACCTACAAGTTCTATATGATCATATAGGACTTGATTAGTCGTGAACCAATCCTTCGTTACATCCAATAGACGGGTGCTCCTGGCACTGATGAAATAAAGGTTGGCTTGTTCTGTCCATTTTTCCAATACATCTTTCGCACCCTCAGCCAATAATGATTCGGAATAGATGAGTGGTTCGGTCTCAATGAACCATTTAGTGAAATCCTCTTTTGGAACATTCACGAAAGGGAATAAGTCATATTCGGTAATGTCTTCATAAGCTAAATTCAGCTGAAAAGCTTTATTTAAAAAAGGGACCATGGAATCAGGTCTTGTGACAGTTCCGTCTATATCGATGCCAAAACGTTTTTTCATGATGAATCTCTCCTCATTTTCAATACTTGTAATAGTGTAACATATCCCCTCAGAGCTTTGGTAAAAACCCGTATTTATTTCCAAGACATGAAACCATTTTCACGATGGTTCCTGCAATTTTTACATACACTATAAATGCTTCACAAACGAAAGTGAGGGATGCGCGATGGAAAAAGATCAATACTCCAGTATCGACGATGAAATGCAATTGGCGAAAGAGGGCAGTGAACCAACCGTTGTGGATGATCAGCATCATGAACGGTATTATAATGAAGATACACCTGAAGATGACAGACGATATGAGAGTCGTGGGTCCATAACGAATATGGATAACCGGTATCAGGAAGAAACGTCTGCTGAGATTTCAACACCACCTCAGCGAATCGGGTCATATAGAAATGATGAACCTGTAGAGGATAATGGTTCGGGGGATGTGGCATCAAGAGGAAAAGCGATTGGTGTCATATCATTGATCATCTCCATTTTATCGTTATTCATGATGCCTTTCATTTTAGGGATTGTAGGTATCATTGTAGGAATAGTGGCCAGAAGCCGAGGGTCGAACCTGGGTACCTGGGCCATCGGCATAGGTGCAGTCTCCATCATCGTTGCCATATTCATCCTGCCGTTCTTTTAGCTTCATTAAACCCTTTGATGTCATTATGCATCAAAGGGTTTTTCAAATAAAACAAAAAAATCCCGATCATGAAAATTCGGGATTTTTTTCGTTTTATTTATTTAATGTAGCTGCAGCAGCAGCTTCGGCTCTTTGTTTTTCATAGTACTCTTCAGCGATTTTGTCAATTTCCTTTTTCAGTTCTTCGACCATCGTCTCTTCAGGCACTTTACGTACGATTTGACCTTTTCTAAACAGTAAACCTTCACCTCGGGCCCCGGCAATGCCGATATCCGCCTCACGGGCTTCTCCAGGTCCGTTTACCGCACAACCAAGCACTGATACCTTGATTGGTGCTTTAATCGTCTGGATGTACTCTTCAACCTCATTGGCGATGGAAATCAAATCAATCTCGATTCGGCCGCAAGTAGGGCAGGAAATTAAAGTGGCCATGTTAGACGCAAGGCCAAATACTTTTAGAAGCTCCCTTGCCACCTTCACCTCTTCGACAGGATCGGCACTTAAGGAAACACGCATCGTGCTCCCGATACCTTGACTTAGGATGGCACCTAGTCCGGCAGCGCTTTTTACGGTCCCGGAGAACAGTGTTCCTGATTCCGTAATTCCAAGATGTAAAGGATAATCGAATGCTTTTGAAGCTTTTTCATATGCTTCGATGGCTAAATTGACATCGGAAGCTTTCATGGAAACGATAATGTCATGAAAATCGAGGTCTTCCAGGATCTTGATATGGTGTAAAGCACTTTCCACCATTCCATCAGCAGTCGGGAAGCCATATTTCTCGATGATTTTCTTCTCGAGAGAACCAGCATTTACCCCGATTCGGATTGGGATTCCTTTAGCCTTTGCAGCTTTCACGACTGCTTCAACCTTTTCACGGCGTCCGATGTTACCAGGATTTATCCTGATTTTATCCGCTCCGCCTTCAATGGCCTTCAGAGCAAGTTTGTAATCGAAATGAATATCGACTACTAGAGGGATGTTTATCCGTTTTTTTATCTCAGAAATTGCATCAGCTGCCCTTTCATCCGGACAGGCGACACGTACGATTTGACATCCCGCTTCTTCAAGACGAAGGATTTCTGCAACCGTTGCTTCAACATCATGTGTTTTTGTCGTTGTCATGCTTTGTACGATAACTTCATTATTGCCGCCAATCGTTAAGTTTCCGACTTTAATTGGCCGCGTCTTGGTGCGATGTATGATTTCACTCAAGTGGAATTCTCTCCTTTAGGAAAAAATCAGTTTTGATTTTTAATTTGCTTCTCTGAAATATTGTATCAATGTACATACCGCTTGACAAGGAAATAGGTCACATAATCTTTTTTCAATATGAGATATTTCCTATTTCAGGATATACCTGGTGCTTGGAAATCCACTTTAATGGTTCTTGTGAAGGCGCAGATGCCTTTTGACAGTTATTTATAAACGGGTATCTTATATGTTTTGCCAATCTGCATATTTTCGGGTTTTAATCCTTCATTCAAACTTTGAAAGTCAGCGATGATCGTTTCGATTGGCTGATTGGATCCGTCTTTTTCCGTTTCAACAATGGAGAGTAAGGTATCCCCGGGTTTCATGGTGATTTCTTTATAAGCGGCAGATGGTGCGGATGCTGTCTGGCTGGCCGGCACGGCCGGTTCGCCTGTAGAGGCCGGTGGATGGGAAGCCGGCAGGGTACCCGTAGTCAAATCAAAATAAATAATGAATAAAGTGAAACAGAATGAGATAAAAAGCAGTAGCCGTTTCAATTTTCCATCCTCCCAAGCTTGTCTTTAATTCATCATACTTGGAGGGAACAAAAAATATGCCTAAAAATGGGCGGTTTTTTAAAATGGAATGTGAGATTGACCATTCATATCTATTTTGGTTATTGAGGAACATCCTTAATATTTGAATGTGTGCTAAGAAAGGAGCGAATTTCCTTTGGGGTCAGGCCGATCTTTTTTGCCTCCATTATGAGTAACAACCACTGTACATCAATATGACTCTCCTTCACGTCTATCACCTCTTAAATACTATTTCAAACATAAGTATAGGAATAACTTGGTGAGTATTTTGTCGAATTAAGTAGATATAAAAAAATGATTACTGTAGTCATATGCGGAAAGGCACGGATTAATCGATTTTATAAAAAAGCAAAAAGATCCGGAACAGGTGCGTCGGATCCTGGTTTGGAGGCTAATGAGTTCTATCTAAATTTAACATGTTGATAGAACCCGCGGGAGCAAAGAGGACCGCCAGCGGAAAGTCAGTGTCCTACGTTCCAATCAACGTTCGAATTTTACAAATCCATAAATACTGAAGGCAAACCCGATGAGAATCAAGTTTGCCTTCAGTATGAGTTCGAATCTTTTTAATTCAATTTCCAATCTTATTGGCTGATGTTTCTTTAATGGATAAATATAACATCATCAATGTCACAAACCAACTAATGATGGAAGCGAATGGTACAATTGCTTGGAAAGCATCCATGATGGTGAAGAATATGGTGGCAAGCGTTATGCTGTATGCACCGATTCTCCAAAGATGCCTATAGGAAAGTGGACGGCCAAGAGCATTTTTGAAAAAAAGACCGAAAGCGGCAAGGATTGTCACTTTAATGAAGATTCCGCTAGCAGTAAACAGGTATAATATAAGTAGAAGCAATGGAAGGATGATCGGCAGCACAGATTCCACTGAATCAAGCCAAGTGGATATTTCCTGATTATTTCCCTCCAGAACTGAATATGGAGAGGATTGCACGTTGCCTCCGGATACGAAAACCAGATCAGACTTTAAAAGCGCGACAGCCTCATCAGCTTTTGCAGCTACTTCTTCCGGGGTCAAGGTTCCCGTGCCATCTACAAAAATTTGATAGCCGTTTTTATTCAGGCTAAATGGCTCATCTTTTTCAGTCGTCAACGTGCCATTTTTGATTTCAAATGGCGGTAAGTCTTCGGATACTGTTTCGTGCATGGCATCTATCCCGTCAGCTACCATTGTACCGAAATAAAAAGCTGAAGGGAGAAAGGCGATGAGACTTATAAAGAAAACGAATAAAATCGTTTTCCCGATACCTTGGTTTTGAAAGGAAGCGATATCTTTAGGAGAATATAAGCTTACCCAAAGTTGTTTGAATATGTTCAATGTTTTCAGCACCTAACTATATAAGATTCCTAACCAATTTTAACTATATGGGAAAAATAAAACAACCTGTATTCCGCTTCATTGGTTTCAATCATCAGGAATGAGGCAATTATGGAGAGATAAAGACAAATCATAAATGATTTGAGAAAGGGGCGTTTAGTAATGGATACACTATTTTGGATAATAATTACCCTCATGTTCATAATGGGATTTGTCGGTCTGATTTTTCCAATCATCCCAAGTGTTTTGTTCATTTTCGGCGGAATATTGTTATATGGACTATTTTATTCTTTTGAACCATTTGGCTGGTTTTTCTGGACGGTCCAAATTTTATTCGTCATCCTTTTATTCGCAGCTGAGTATATTGCGAATATGGTCGGGGTCAAAAAGTATGGCGGCACGAAAGCGGGGATTTGGGGCAGTACGATAGGGCTTCTGGTCGGGCCATTCGTGATTCCGTTCGTCGGAATACTAATAGGTCCTTTCATCGGGGCATTCCTGGCTGAGATAATTGTACATAAAAAAGACCCGGTCACTGCTTCAAAAATCGGCCTTGGTTCCGTTATAGGCTTTATAAGCAGCGTAATCACAAAAGGCATCATTCAACTTCTGATGATTGGATATTTTATATTCGTGGTATTCTCATAGGAAATATAATCGAAAAATGAAAATTTGAAGCATAAGGTTTGAAACGGTTACAAAAATTTGATACTCTATTTCTAGCGAGCTTTAGGTATCTTTCGAGAACTGAAGCCCTCAAAAAAACAGCTTACATAGGGAGGAATTTTATTATGGCTTTTGAACTTCCGCAATTACCGTATGCATATGATGCATTAGAACCGCACATCGACAAAGAAACAATGAACATTCACCACACTAAACATCACAACACATATGTGACAAACCTGAACAATGCGCTAGAAGGCAACCAAGAACTTCTAAGCAAAAGCGTTGAAGAAATCGTCGCTAACCTTGATGCAGTACCTGAAGCTGTTCGTACAGCTGTACGCAACAATGGTGGCGGACATGCTAACCACACTTTATTCTGGGAAATCCTTTCACCTAACGGCGGCGGACAACCAACTGGTGAATTAGCGGATGCTATCACTTCAAAATTCGGAAGCTTTGACAGCTTTAAAGAAGAGTTCGCTAAAGCGGCTACTACTCGTTTTGGATCTGGCTGGGCTTGGCTTGCAGTCAACAATGGCGAGTTAGAAGTAACTAGTACACCGAACCAAGACAATCCATTATCAGAAGGTAAAACACCGCTTCTTGGATTGGACGTTTGGGAACATGCTTACTACTTAAACTACCAAAACCGCCGTCCTGAATACATCAATTCTTTCTGGAATGTTGTAAACTGGGATGAAGTTGCAAAACGTTACAGTGCTGCAAAATAATTTGTAATTAAAAAAGACAGGATTCCTTATGTGAAAAGGAATCCTGTCTTTTTTTTTCGTTTCTTTTAACCGAAAGGGAACATTAAAGAAAAACAATATAAAGGCAACTCGTATTGCTGTTTCGCCAAAAGAAGTGCAAGAAATGCAGGAGTAAAAGCTGCAAATATAAAAGAAACGCACAAATTCACGAGTAAAATCTTCAAATTTACGAGTAAAATCTTCAAATTCACGAGTAAAATCTTCAAATTCACGAGTAAACACTCCAAACTCACGAGTAAAAGCCCGAAATTCACGAGTAAACACTCCAAACTCACGAGTAAAAGCCCCGAATTCACGAGTAAACACTCCATTTCCTGAGTGAAATCTCGAAATTCACGAGTAAAATCTTCAGATTCACGAGTAAACGCTCAAAACTCACGAGTAAAAGCCCCGAATTCACGAGTAAACACTCCAAACTCACGAGTAAAAGCCCCGAATTCACGAGTAACGTACAAAATCACGAGTAAACGCTCCAATTCCTGAATGAAATCTCGAGATTCACGAATAAAATCTTCAAACTCACGAGTAAACGCACAAATTCACGAGTAAACACTCCAATTTCATGAACATCCCCTTCGTCTTCGTCAATCGAAGAGTTTTCTTTACACTGTTCTTATTGTTCAAGTACAAAAGGAAAACAGTGTAAGGGCAACTGTTTCTCTGTCATCGCCCTCCTGGCTCGCCAATCGAAGAGTTTTCTTTACACTGTTTATATTTTTCAAGTTTGTGTATATTGTTCAAGTTCAAAAGGAAAACAGTGTAAGGGCAACTACTTCTCTGTCTTCGCCAATCGAAGAGTTTTCTTTACACTGTTTATATTTTTCAAGTTTGTTTATATTTTTCAAGTTCAAAAGGAAAACAGTGTAAGGGCAACTGCTTCTCTGTCTTCGCCCTCCTGTCTCGCCAATCGAAGAGTTTTCTTTACCTTTTTTCACATAAATTCTTTTGTTTTTTCAAACACTAGAGTGGAATTTAAAGGAGAGTTAAAACAATGGGTATTTTAGAGAGATGGTTGGGTGAAGCGGGAGGGAAGAAGGATCTGCACCTCCTTTTGTTAATTGGCGGGCTGTACAGCCTAAGTATTGCTTTATCCAATACATTCGTTAATGTGTACTTGTGGAAACAATCCGGTCAAATTGTTGATATTGCCGTGTATAATCTAACCGTGGTGCTATTTCAACCGCTGACTTTTGTCTTTGCTGGCAGGCTGGCGAAAAAGGTTGATCGAATCATTGTTTTGCGTCTGGGTGTTATCTTTTTGGCCCTATTTTATTTATCAGTCCTAATGGTCGGCACGCGGGCTACGGAATTCCTTTGGTTGCTTGGAGGACTGTTAGGAATCGGTTATGGGTTTTATTGGCTTGCCTATAATGTATTGACTTTTGAAATAACTGAACCGGAAACAAGAGATTTCTTCAATGGTTTTTTAGGGATTCTATCATCATTTGGGGGAATGGTCGGTCCGATTCTTTCAGGGTTCATCATTTCGAGGCTAGAAAAATTCACGGGTTATTCCATTGTATTCGGATTGTCTTTGCTTTTGTTTTCCGTTGCGGTGTTTCTTAGCTTTTCGTTAAAAAGACGTCCAGCGCATGGCAGATACTGTTTCCTTCGGATATTGCAGGAACGGAAAAATAATCGGGATTGGCTCTTGATTACTCGTGCTCACTTTTTTCAAGGGATACGAGAGGGCACATTCATGTTCATCATTTCGATTATCGTTTTCATTCAGACGGAAAGTGAACTTGCATTAGGGAGCTATGGACTGTTAAATTCGGCCATATCATTCGTTGCGTATTTTTTAGCTTCACGGTATATAAAACAGCCGATGCGAAAAAAAGCAATTCTTATTGGAGGAATCCTGTTGTATGCAGGGGTCTTATTGATTGCATTTGATATCACATTCGGGAAGCTTCTCGTTTATGGGGCAATTGTCGCTACCGCTTATCCAATTCTTTTGGTCCCTTATATATCATTGACTTATGACATTATAGGCCGCGCTTGGAAAGCGGCGGAAATGAGGATTGAATATATCGTTGTCAGGGAACTGTTCGTTCATATTGGAAGGATTGTATCCATATCAGGATTCATAATTTCCGTCATGTTATTCGACCTAAAGCAATTACTGCCGATTTATCTGTTAATCGTCGGTGCAGGGCATACCGTGATATATTGGTTTGTACGGAAAATCGATATCATTGACCAAGATTGAAAAGAGGCCTTAGCGGCCTCTTTTCAATATACATGACTTACGGTTTTAGGATTTATGAGCCGTAAGTCACTTTTTATGTAAAGTTCGTTAGTTGTTTAATATTTCTAGAACACTAAGGTAGAAAAAAATATAAATGTTCTATAGAATAGTATAGGACCTATTATGACTATGTAAAAAGGATGTGTGGCTTAGTGTGAATAAAAAGAAAAAGAAAAAGACGCATGTGCCTTTCAGATTGAATATTCTTTTCTTTTTAGTATTTGTTTTGTTTTCCGCTTTAATTTTACGCTTGGGTGTTGTACAGATTGTTTATGGTGATGATTACAAGCGTGAGATTGAAAGAACAGAGGAAGTGACCGTGAATAATTCGGTGCCCCGTGGGAAAATGTATGACCGGAATTTAAAATTGATGGTCGATAACCAACCACTGGATGCAATTACATATACACGAAAGCAAGGTACGAAACAAACGGAAATGGTGGAAACGGCCGAGAAACTCGCGAAGTTGATCGAAAAGGAAACAGACAAAGTGACTGAGCGCGATAAAAAGGATTTTTGGATTTTGAAAAATCCAAAGCTGGCCGAGAAAAAGATTACGGATAAAGAACGGAAAAAAGTGGAAGAGGGCGAGATGGAAGAAAGTGATTTGTATAAGCTTCAGCTTGATCGGATTACTGAAGAAGAAACAAAGCTTTCGGAAAATGATCTGGAAGTCCTTGCCATCTACAGGGAATTTGCAAGCGGATATGCCCTTACCCCGCAAATTGTGAAAAACAAGAAAGTAACAAAAGAAGAATTCGCCAGGGTGAGTGAAAACCTTGATTCTCTACCAGGGGTCGATGTATCTACAGATTGGGATCGTTTTTATACATATAATAAAACACTTAAATCTGTATTGGGTAAAGTTTCCTCATCTGAAGAAGGGTTGCCCAGTGAAAGCCTGAATTACTACCTTGCACGTGATTACAGCCGGAATGACCGTGTAGGTAAGAGTTATATTGAGGCGCAATATGAAGATATCCTCCAAGGGCAGAAAGCGAAAGTAAGGAATGTGACCGATAAATCAGGAAATGTCGTCGATTCCGAAGTGGTTACCGAAGGTTCGCGAGGAAAAGATCTTATATTGACAATAGATATGGATTTACAGCTTGCAACAGAGGAAATCATTGAAAAGCAATTGATTGCCAAGAAAAAAATGGGTAACACCAAATTCTTGGACAGGGCCTTTGTTGTCATGATGGATCCCGATACAGGGGAAGTATTGACGATGGCTGGCAAGAAATATGAGAAGGACCCAAAAACGGGGAAATCCTCGATTGAGGACTTCGCATTAGGAAATATCACGACTTCCTATACGATGGGTTCTGCGGTTAAAGGTGCTACCGTTTTAACCGGTTATCAGCAAGGTGCGATCCAGCCGGGTACGTACTTTTATGATACAAAGCTTAAGATCAAGGGAACAAAAGCCAAAGGTTCATATAGTAACTTCGGGAACATAAATGATTTGACAGCATTGAAGGTTTCTTCGAACGTTTATATGTTCAGAACGGCAATTAATATTGCAGGTGCGCATTATGTGCCGAATGAGCCATTGAATATTAGTTCCAGCGCCTTTTCGACCATGCGGAATTCCTTTGCCCAGTTTGGCCTGGGTGTCCGCACGGGAATTGATCTACCGAATGAAATGAGCGGGTTCAAAGGTTCCGAAACATCTCCAGGTAAGCTGCTTGACCTTGCTATCGGACAGTATGATACGTACACACCGATGCAGCTCGTGCAATATGTTTCAGCCATTGCGAATGGCGGTAACCGCATGAAGCCGCATATGGTCAAGGAAATCCGCGATCCAGTTGATAATAACGAGGAATTGGGACCTGTTGCAGAAGACGTTTCACCGACTGTCCTTAATCGTCTTGATATGAAGGAAGAGTGGATTGAACGTGTTCAGAGCGGTTTCGATAAAGTGGCGATGGAACAAGGCGGAACAGCTTATAAGTATTTTGGGAATAAATCGTATACAGTGGCAGCTAAAACCGGGACGGCGGAAGCATTCTATGACGGCCCGAACCGGTTGGATTATAGTGAGCCCCAAGAAACGATGAACATCACGCTTGTTGGCTATGCCCCAGCCAAAAATCCTGAGGTCGCTTTTGCGGTCGTTGTACCGTGGGCATACCAAGGACATACAGGCCACAGCATGAGTAAAGAGATAGGTGAAGAGATTATGGATACTTATTTCGAACTGAAAAAAGAACGGGCTAAAAAGGATAAGGAAAATACCGAACCCTCGACTGATTTGAAAGTGGAGAATGGTAAAGACGTTCAAAAGGATCAGGCTGAAGTTAGGAAAAGCCAGGAAAATGAATAAAAGGTTAAAACACGTTTTCGGGTAAAACCGAAAGCGTGTTTTTTTGTGTGTTTTGAGAACGAGATCAGTACAGTTTTTTCATCTTTACAAATAACACACAATTATTTACTGAATATTTACAAATGCTTTAAACGGAATTTACAGTCTGAAAGTATGATGTGAGAGTAGGACAAAATAATCATAAAAAAATTCTTAGGGGGATTTACAAATGAGACGTTTCAAAGGTATGGCAATGACTGTAATGATGGGTGGAGTAATTGCAGTAGCGGCAGGTTGTGGATCCGATGACACTAAGACAAGCAGCAGTGAAGGAAAAGGGTCTAGCCAACTGCAGGGAGAAGTTATTACGGATGGTTCTTCAACGGTCTTTCCAATCATGGAGGCAGTTGCCGAAGAATATATGGGTACACAGCCTGATGTGAAGGTTTCAGTTGGATCGTCAGGAACAGGTGGGGGATTCAAGAAATTCATCGCTGGTGATACGGACCTAGCCAATGCATCCCGTCCGGTCAAAGAAGAGGAAAGTGCCTTACTTGATGAAAAGGGAGTTAAATATACAGAATTGAAACTGGCATTTGACGGGATATCAATCGTCGCCAATAAAGATAATGAATTCATCGATTCACTAACAGTCGAAGAGCTTCAAAAGCTGTGGGTGGATAATGGAAAGGTGAAGAAATGGTCTGATATACGTCCTGAATGGCCGAAGGAAGAAATTAAATTCTACTCTCCGGGAACAGATTCAGGCACATATGATTATTTCAATGAAGTGATCCTTGATGAAAAACCGATGGTGGAAAATGCCACGCTTTCAGAAGATGATAATGTCCTTGTACAGGGTGTTGAAGGTGATAAAAATGCGATTGGATTCTTCGGTTATGCCTACTATGCAGAAAATAAGGATAAGTTAAAGATCATTTCCATCGACAATGGCAAAGGTGCTGTTGAGCCAACACATGAAACGATCAAAAGTGGGGAGTATGCACCATTATCACGTCCACTTTACACATATGTAGCTAATAAGTCTGTAGCTGAAAAAGAACAAGTCGCAGATTATACTCAATTCGTCATTGAAAATGCGGGAGAGCTTGCTGAAGAAGTGGGTTATATCAGCCTGCCGGAAGAAGAATACCAGAAAGATCTTGATAAATTAAAAGAACTGGAAAAATAAACGATATTACAGGCTACTGAAATCCCGCCTTGATTCGATTAAGGCGGGGGTAACAGCTTGTAAATCCAAATATTGCGTGTCTGAAATGGAGGATGCAAGTTGGAACTTAGAAAAACAGAAACCTATTCTGTACAGCAAATGATCCTGGAAAAGAAAAGTAAGAAAAAAATAAATATGGAAAAAGTAATACCTAAGCTTTTGTTCCTTACGGCGGCAATTTCCGTTTTTACTACAATCGGGATAATCTTGACGCTTATATTTGAAACATTTATCTTTTTTGACAGAGTATCGATCGTCGAATTTTTTACAGAAGCTAAATGGCTGCCATTTGCATCTACACCTTCCTATGGGATTATGCCCCTTATCGTTGGAACGTTGAAGATAACAGTCATAGCAGCGGTGGTTGCAGTTCCAGTAGGGCTTGCAACAGCCATTTTCTTGAGTGAATATGCATCAGAGAAAACACGGAGAATCATTAAGCCGATTTTAGAAGTTTTAGCTGGGATTCCTACTATCGTTTACGGTTTTTTTGCCTTAACTTTTGTAACACCGGTTTTGCGGGATTTATTTCCTTCCCTTGACATGTTCAATGCCTTGAGTCCCGGGATCGTTGTAGGTATCATGATCATGCCGATGATAGCCTCATTGTCGGAAGATGCCCTTGTATCGGTACCTAAGTCGATTCGCGAAGGTGCGTATGCTTTAGGAGCAACGAAACTTGAAACGACAATTAAAGTGGTATTACCAGCAGCCATTTCAGGAATTGTGGCATCCATCGTCCTTGCTTTATCAAGAGCGATCGGGGAAACCATGATTGTGAGCGTTGCCGGCGGCTCGACCCCGAATATGAGCATGGATGTCACTTCATCGATTCAAACGATGACCGCTTATATCGTTCAGGTCAGTTCGGGGGATGCAGGATACGGGACAACGATTTACTACAGCATATATGCGGTTGGAATGACACTGTTCGTCTTTACGCTTGTCATGAATTTACTGGCGCAGTTCATCTCTCGCAAGTTCAGGGAGGAATATTAAGACATGAAACTGATAAACAAAAGTCATGTTGCAAAAAAAATGCCTGCTAGGCTGGCTGTTAACACGATTTTTAAAGGATTATTCTTCTTGGCAACATTGGTTGGCCTCCTCGTATTGGCCATCTTATTTTATCGGATATTCACTCAAGGAATTGGCAGTCTGAATGGGGATTTCCTTCAGAATTTCGCTTCAAGGAAACCTGAAGAGGCTGGTATAAAAGCAGCACTGATCGGTTCAATATGGTTGATGGCAGTCGTCGCTCCAGTTTCCCTGCTGCTTGGTGTTGGAACGGCCATATATTTAGAGGAATATGCCAGGAAGAATTGGATCACCACTTTTATCAAAGTGAATATTTCCAATCTGGCAGGTGTCCCGTCAATAGTATTTGGACTGCTGGGCTTAACGGTTTTCGTTCGTGCTCTAGCCTTGGACCGGTCCATATTGGCAGCAGGCTTGACCATGAGCCTGCTCGTTCTCCCGGTCATCATAGTAGCTGCCCAAGAGGCCATACGTGCCGTACCTCGTGATTTAAGGGAAGCTTCATTTGGAATGGGTGCAACAAAGTGGCAAACCATCTTGAAAGTGGTCCTTCCGGCTGCGATACCTGGCATTTTAACTGGAGGAATACTGGCTTTGTCAAGGGCAATCGGTGAAACGGCGCCATTGGTGGTGGTTGGCATACCAATGTTCATCGCCTTTCTGCCACAATCGGTCATGGATACATTTACAGTGCTGCCAATGCAAATCTATAATTGGACATCTCGTCCGCAGGAAGAATTCCAGCAGGTTGCTGCCGCAGGAATCATCGTATTACTCTTCCTGTTAATAATCATGAATTCAATAGCGGTTATTATTCGAAATAAATTCCAGAAAAGATACTGATAGGAGGAAGGAAGCGTGAATATGACCTTAACGAGAGAAAAAGAGTCACCGGCAAACGGAATCGAAAATGCCGGATCAGCTGCTTTGATGGAAAAGGTGTATGAAACATCCAATCTCAATTTATGGTATGGAGAAAACCATGCTTTGAAAAATATTAATCTGGATATGCATCAAAATGAAGTGACTGCCATCATCGGGCCTTCAGGATGTGGGAAATCCACATACATCAAAACATTGAACCGTATGATAGAACTAGTCCCGGATGTGAAAACGACAGGACAGATTAAATATAGGAATAAAAATATCCTCGATCAGTCCTATAAGGTGGAAGATTTAAGGACACAGGTGGGGATGGTTTTCCAAAAGCCTAATCCCTTCCCTAAATCAATTTATGAAAATGTTGTATACGGACCAAAGATCCATGGAATTAAAAATAAAAAAATTCTTGATGAGATCGTTGAAAAGAGTTTAAAAGGGGCAGCCATTTGGGATGAGGTGAAAGACCGTCTTCATGAAAATGCATATGGACTTTCAGGTGGACAGCAACAGCGCCTTTGTATTGCCAGATGTTTGGCAATCGAACCGGATGTCATATTAATGGATGAACCGACTTCTGCCCTTGATCCGATATCCACTTTGAAAATAGAAGAATTGGTCCAAGAACTGAAAAAGGATTTCAGCATCATCATCGTTACCCATAACATGCAGCAGGCAGCACGTATCTCTGATAGAACAGCCTTCTTCTTAAATGGGGAAGTCATCGAATATTCTGATACAAACACGATCTTCTCTAATCCGAATGATAAAAGAACAGAAGATTACATTACCGGACGCTTCGGTTAAAGAGAAAGGGAGATGCGATAATGATCGTTCGTGAAAATTTCGAGCTTCAATTGAAAGAGCTACAGGAGAAAATCGTGAAATTGGCTAATTTAGCTTCAGGTGCCATATCAAAATCATATGCCGCACTAGAAACCAATAATGTAGATGATGCTCTTGAAGTTATCGATGATGATACGATAGCTGATTTACTGGAAGAGGAAATCAATGACTTTGCGATTTTACTGATTGCCAAGCAGCAGCCGGTTGCGATTGATTTAAGGCGTATCATTGCTGCGATAAAAATCGCCTCGGATATTGAAAGGATGGCGGACTTTGGTGTGAATATAGCTAAAGCATCCATCCGGATCGGTGACCAGCCATTCATTCTGCCTTTAACACCATTAAAGCAGATGCATGATATTACATTAAAGATGATTCAACTTTCAATAGAAGCATTTGAGAAGGAAGATGTTGTCCTTTCAAGGGAAATCATTGAAATGGATGATGAGGTTGATCGCTTTTATGGAGATATGATTCGAAGTCTCCTTCGTCTTTCAGATGAAAAAAACCTGCAGCAGGTTACACAGCTTTCCTTAATTGCTCGATATTTGGAAAGGACAGCGGACCATACAACGAATATCGCAGAGAATATTTACTTCCTGGTAAGAGGCAGATATATCAGCAGGAATGAATGATACCATCCCAATTAAAAAAAAGAGAGGCTTTTTCTCGGACATCGTCCATTTAAAAGTCTCTCTTATTCATTAATGGGTCAAAGTATTGGCCAATTGTCTATATGACATATTATTAGTAACAACAAACTCGCCGATTTGTATTTTTTTTGAGAAATCCCGGTCATTCATGTAAGCTTCGAATTCAGCAGCATCATCGATGATTTTTTCTTTGTATAGGCTATCGGCAATTTCGGTTGTGGTCATATTCGTTTTCACTTTAATTGTATAGGTGACGATGGAAGGATCTTTTTTCGAAGCCTCTTTCTCCATTGAATCCTTATCCGAATCCTTTGGTTGGACGTTCTCTTTAGCTTCCTGCATAGGGAGTGTAACGACGAATCCTTTCTTCACGAGCAATTCCTTAGCTTCCTCAGCAGTAGGGGGAGTGCCCGCGGATAATCCGGTGCCATAATAAAAGCCAGCAAAGATTGTTGTGGTAAAAATGATACCGGCGGAAAGACCTTGCAGTCTTGCTTTGTTCATTTTCATTCACCCCGCACTCTTTGCTGCTCGATCACTGATATGGTTTGTTCCTTCGTCAACGAGGATTGTCTAGCGATCTGGTCCAAAGAAAGACCTTGACTATATAAAGATAGAACCTGGCTTTTTAGAATTTCATGAATGGGTTCGATATCGTTGGGATTGACAGGTGATTTATCCTTTACAGGGGGAACAATGTCGTCCTGGATAACGAATTCCTCTTCAAGAATCTTCACCTTCATCTTTAATTGATAGATATCCTGCATATACGTTAGTGTCATCTGTTCTAAATCTTCTTCTAATTTGGCAACTTTATCTTTACCGAAAAAGGAAATGATGAGAAGGACGATCGCTAATGAAAAAAGAAGGATGATAAGTATTTCCATGTTTTCACCTCAGATGATAAATTTCGACAATATACTTATATTTTACACATATTTTTAAAAAAATGGAGATTTTCCTATTCTAAGTGGGCCTTATACTTCATTTATTGTCTGTTTTTTAAATAATATTGTCGAAAAGCCTTATGACCGTCGTTGAAGAAAAAAAAATAGGTATTAAAATGGGAAAAAAACCTTTGAGAGATAACATACATAAAATTCGACAAAAAGTGTTTATTGTCCATAAGCCAATTCAGTGCTAACATAAAGATAGAATAAATCGAAAAAACAAAATATTATGAATAGTTAAAAATCGGTCGACCTATAAGAAAATGGTGTGCAGATTCTATAGTGGATTGTTTCACTGTCAGCGCCTAACGATAAGTTATATAAGGATAAATAAAGGGGAAGGGATGATTATTATGAATTCGCTATTCGCGTATATGCCGCAGGATAACCAGGATATATTTCGCAAGGGACTAAAGGTTGGACTATGGATGGATGAGAGTTTTGATTGGTATCCTGAGGAAGATATGATGAGTCATCCTAATGGAGAGATCCGGACACTTTCACAAACATATACCCAGGGGAAGGTGACCTTTTCGAAGTTCACGATTAGGAATACCTCATTCGAGACTAAGCGCCCTAAAGTGTTTTTTCACTATGAAAACGCTTTCGAAAGGCAGGCAGTAGCCTTTTACAGTCCGAATGAACGGGCGATTTTACATGTAGCCCCTCAATCGATTGCCTTATTGGGTGGATTGGTGAAAGGAAAAAGCATCTCTCAATATTGCATCCAAGGTAAGGGAAGCCTTTATCAGGAGGGATGCTTCAAATCATTGAAAGAAGGGCTCCTGGCTTATTCACCGCTCGCCAAAGGGGAAGTGACCAGCGTGTTTACGTTAGAGACGGAAATCTTACCGAAAGAATGTGTGGAAGCCGTGGCTTGGGTCATTCATGCTGAAACGAAAGAAGAAGCGAAAGTTATAAATAATCAGCTCCTCCTGACGATGCAAAACGTGAACAATTAAGAATTCAAAAAAGTAAATGTTGGATTTCCCAAAAAACATACTAGCAATTCGCATTGAATAATGCTATTATAGAAAAGTCCTATGTGAAAATGCCAATATGTTTGGAGGGAAATACACAATGCGCGTGAATATTACATTAGCTTGCACTGAATGTGGAGACCGTAACTATATTTCTAAAAAAAATAAACGTAACAATCCAGACCGTCTTGAGCTTAAAAAATACTGCTCAAGAGAAAAACGTAGCACGACTCACCGTGAAACAAAGTAAGCAACAGGATTTTTCCTGTTGTTTTTTTTATTCATTTTTTTAATTCCTTCTATCTCACTTTCCTTTAGTGAATATTTTCAGAAAGCACTAATGATTCGGCAATTTCCGACACGGTATTTTCGAAAATGAACAAATATTATGAGATAATGATAGAAGTAGACTAAAGGAGTCGGAAGAGATGAGAGAAAACAAGAATAAGCTCCGTCAAGAAGTCAGGTCCCGTTTAATGGTGCTGACTAAAGAAGAACATGAGGAACTATCGAACAGAATCGCCGAAAACCTATTTTCACTGGAGGAATGGAAAAAAGCTGAAACAATTGGCATCACCATCTCCATCCCGCCTGAAGTTCCAACGGTACGGATCATCGAACAAGCATGGAATGAAGGAAAAGAAGTGGCTGTACCAAAATGTGATCCTGAAAAAAAGACAATGGAATTCAAAAAAATCTCGTCCTTCAATCAGCTGGAGTCTGTTTATTACGGATTGCTAGAACCTGTGGCTGATACAGCCAAGGCTCGCAAAGAGGATTTGGATGCATTGATCGTACCCGGTCTTGCTTTTACCAAGGAAGGGTATCGCCTAGGCTTTGGAGGGGGCTATTATGACCGTTTCCTATCCTATTACCGGGGAAATACATTGGCCCTTACATACGAGCTTCAATTAATGGATGAACTCCCGATAGAGGTACATGATATAGCGGTCGGCAAACTCATTACCCCATCCAGGGTTATACGCACGTATGCCCATTAAGAAGAAGTTTATTAATTATCACTTTTAGCTCATAAAAATCCTGTCCTGTATCAAACTATTGATAGGAGGGATTGTTATGCTTCGATTAATT
Source organism: Peribacillus aracenensis (assembly GCF_025175645.1). Classification (NCBI taxonomy): domain Bacteria; kingdom Bacillati; phylum Bacillota; class Bacilli; order Caryophanales; family Bacillaceae; genus Peribacillus; species Peribacillus aracenensis. Next base: position 132,946 of record NZ_JANZMJ010000003.1, on the reverse strand, counting down.
ATTCAAATCTTCTTGGTAGGTTTAGTTGTTTATGCAGGTTACCAAAACCGGTACCGCCTGATAAATGTTGTGCTGTCCAACGGCATACTGAGAAGATTTCTAGTGACTAAATCCTTGGATATGCCAATGTTCAGGGATAAAATGATGCAAAGCATGTTCACTCAGACTAAATGAGGATGCCGGCATCTTAAAAAGGAACCTGATCAAGGGTTCCTTTTTTATTTATAAGGATAGGGGGGAGTGGAATTTAACAGTCTCCTTTTTTACTTTTTACATGTTTTCGTCTATAGTTTTAATTAAAGAAACAGGAATTTTAAAAGCTTAAGTTTCATTGGAAAGTGGGGAAGGCATTGGGATTTAAAGAGGATTATTTGTTTTGGGAAACCATAAGGGAGTTGTCTGCCCATTATGATTATCGAATGATCACTGTCACGGAAAACCATCAGGAGATTTGGCTTGAGAGCGATAAGAATAAGGAGTTTCCAGTCATGAGACTCATTCGACATGATTTGGATTGGGCTAATTGGCTGAAACGCGATATCGAACGAACATTGCAGAATGGGGAAAGGATCAGAAGGAAATTATACAAGAAGCCCATAAACATATTAAGTATCTATGTTAGTAAATTCGCCCCGGTGGATGATCATGAATTTAGCTCACGGGTGGCTTCCTTTAAAAAATCGAATGTTAACACGTTTCTGCTAACGAGTGAAAACTTTCATGATTCGTTGCAAAACCTTGAACTTGTTTTGAAAAAGCCACTTTCAATTCAAATTCCTGAAGAAAATGAAATAGATGAGGAAAAGGTCCTCGCAGTAAAGAAGGCCGCCATCTCGGAGTCAGTCAAAAAGGCTAAGGCAGAGCAAAAGGTATTTCAAAATGCCAATAAGCCATTCTTTACATATATATTCATGGCGATACAAATAGCTGTATTCATCTTGATGGAGTTTAATGGGGGCAGCACCAATTCCAAAACTTTGATCGAGTTTGGTGCTAAATTTTCCCCTTATATCATACAAGGGGAATGGTGGCGGTTCTTTACACCGATGATCGTCCATATTGGGTTCATTCATTTACTGATGAATACATTTTCATTGTATTTAATCGGCGCTGAAGTTGAAAGGATTTATGGGAATGCCAGGTTCCTTATCATCTATATATTCGCTGGTTTCGCTGGAACTTTAGGAAGCTTCATCATGACCCCGAATCTATCCGCAGGTGCGAGCGGAGCCATTTTTGGCTGTTTTGGGGCACTTCTGTACTTTGGCATCGTCTATCCGAAATTATTCATGCGCTCGATGGGCTCATCGGTGATTGTGTTGATCATCATTAACTTAATATATGGTTTCACCGTTTCGGGAATTGATAATGCAGGGCATATCGGAGGTTTGATCGGAGGGTTCCTGGCTGCTGGAGTGGTCCACCTGCCAAAATCCAAGAATATCTTTCGGCAGCTGGCTTTTCTGATAGGTACGGTAATACTGACCTATGCCCTGCTGCAATTTGGTTTCAATCATCAGGAAAGTGCAGCTATAGACGATAATACCATGGCCATAATGGCCCAAAAGTATATAAATGATGATGAAGAGGACAAAGCGGAAGAGATGCTATTCAAATATGTGAATGCAAATCCTGAAGCACCGCTATCGCTTTTTATGCTGGGAAATTTATCTTTTGATAAAAAGGACATATACAAAGCAAGGGATTATTATGAAAAAGCGATTGAAAGTAATCCTGATTTGCATGAAGCCCATTACAATCTTGCCTTAGTCTACATGAATCTCGAATCATTCGATCAAGCTAAGGAGCAAGCTGATAAGGCCATTGAGCTTGCCCCGGATAATAAGTCATACACTAAACTTCTGGCGGAAATTGAAAAGCAACTATAACAACTTTTGACGCAACATGATTGGGGTACCGTCTTTCAGGGTAAACAAGACAAGTATTTCACTTTGATTCTTCGCCATAAGCAATAGGGGGATGGTGCTACCTTGTGGAGTCACAGTGGATCCATCCTCCTTTTTTATTCCCAACACATAATTTTTGTAAAGTCCTTCCCATAGTTTTCCCACGATTTCCTCCCGTTTGAATTGGGGAAAGGCAGCAAGCCATTGATTTTTCTTTGAGGGCAGATCTGTTAAAGAGATGACATTGTATTGTTCCAGATTAACCTGAAAAGCTTGACCAGCTTTCTCCAAACCATTTCGAACCGTTTGATCTGTCAAGCCGTCCAGCGTTTTTTTCCACTGAACCTGTTCTTCTGAAAGGGGACGGTGGAAAAATTGAAAAACCGGTGTCGTTACTGTATACAGTTTATCTTTACTGAGCTGCTGGGCACTGGTGAAAATTGTGTCACTCGGATGAACTTCGGCATAATGAAACGTTACCGCTTCATAACGCCCGCTCTCGGATTCTTTAGATTTTGCTTTTTGAGAGAGTTCTTGTTTATTTTGGCGCCAATTTTTTAAAGCTCCTGCCAGTTTTCCATTTTTGTATAAAAGCGATACGTCTTGGCGTAAGTAAGCAGGCTGGTCCAAAGTAGACTCCACCCTCCAAGTGATGGTATAGGTGGAATCCCCGGTACCCTTCGGTGTCAGGTGGGTGGAGGCATAGTCAAAATGGAGCGAGGAATCGATGGGAAAAAAAATGATGGTTTCCTCTGTCTGTTTATGATTCGATAAATAAAGGATGACAAAAATGGTGGTTAAAACCAAAAAGACGGTATACTTCAATTGTACTTTCATTTTTCCCCTCCGTTTTCACGCGTGATGAATGCATTAAAAACATTAAGCTGTTAAATCAAATCGAAAGAGTCCACATTCTTGATATTTCATCATATGAATACAATTGGACATGTATGAGGGGGATGGGGGAAATTATCAAAGGGGAAATGGGCGCTTGTTACAAAGAGGCTGATTCGATATACTTTCCTATAGAAAAGAGTAAAGAGGTTTACTATGAAAACATATTATGATCTTCAACAATACTTGAAAAGATTTGGTACATTTATTTATATTGGTGATCGCTTAGCCGAGCTTGAACTGATGGAAGCCGAAATAAGGGAAATCCACCGTATGCAGATGATGGATACGAAAGATTATCAAATGGCGATTCTTTTAATTAGGCAGCAATTGTCTCTTGAAAGGGAAAAACAGAAAAAAAATTGATAAAAAAGGTGAGAATGATGGAAAAGTGGCTGATGGGTGTGGATTTAGGCGGTACAACTACCAAACTGGCTCTGATCAATTTATACGGAGAGATTATTCATAAATGGGAAATCGGCACGGACATCTCCGAAAAGGGAAAATTCATCACGATTAACATAGCTAAAGCAATTGATGCGAAGCTCGCGGAACTTAATGAACCGAAGAGTAAGATAGTAGGGATAGGGATGGGTGCTCCCGGACCCGTTAAATTTGTTAACGGTTCCATATATGAAGCCGTCAATCTAGGCTGGAAGGACTATCCTCTAAAAGATTTATTGGAGGTGGAGACATCTCTTCCGGCTGTGATCGATAATGATGCGAATATGGCAGCTTTGGGCGAAATGTGGAAAGGTGCCGGTAATGGCGCCAAAGACCTCGTTTGTGTAACTTTAGGAACGGGTGTAGGCGGCGGAATCATCCATAATGGGCAAATTGTCCATGGTACCAGTGGGGCTGCTGGAGAAATAGGGCATATAACGGTTGTAACGGACGGAGGCGCACCATGCAATTGCGGTAAGACTGGTTGTTTGGAAACGGTTGCTTCGGCAACGGGAATCGTCCGTATGGCTTTAGAGGCCTTGAATAACGTCGATGAACAGTCCATGCTTCAGCAGAAAATCGAAGAGGGAAATGCGGTTACTTCCAAACTGTTATTCCAATGCGCTGCAGCAGGTGATCCTTTGTCCAAAGCTGTGGTAAATAAGGTGGCCAATTACTTGGGGCTGGCACTTTCACATGTTGGGAATGTCATGAATCCAGATAAAATCGTCATTGGTGGGGGCGTTTCGCAAGCGGGAGACATTTTGCTTGATCCTGTCCGTTCTGCCTTCGAAAAGTATGCATTCAAACGGGTTAGTAAATCAACGAAAATCAGCCTGGCCACACTGGGCAATGATGCAGGGGTAATAGGTGCAGCCTGGCTCATTAAAAGCCAACTGAATACGTGATCCCTTGCTGCCCTTTTTGAAAACAGGGCTATAAAAAAAAGGATGGAATCTTCAAAAAATTCCTCCATTTTGAGGGCGGGGGCAATCGTTCCTGCTTTTGCATAGGGGAGAACCATGACCCATGATTAAGGCGCTCTGCATCATGGCTCCAGCGCTTTTCCGATGAGGAGGGACCAGGATTGAAACGGAAATTTAAAATTATGTCCGTGCGAATCAAAAAGAGGTTAATGATGTCCTTTATGGTCTGGCAAAAGGCAAAAATGATCGTAGTATCATTGGAATCCACTCAAAGCTTTGTCATCAATAAAACTGTCAACGGTGAAGAAATCACTCCTTTTCTGAACCAATTCATTAAAGAGAGCTATTATTTCAATAACTTTTATCACCAAACTGGCCAGGGGAAAACATCCGATTCAGAATTTATTATTGAGAATTCCCTCTATCCTTTAGGTAGGGGTGCCGTATTTTTCACTCATGCCCAAAATGAATACAAAGCCATCCCCGAAATCTTAACGGAAAAAGGTTACAATACGGCTACCTTCCATGCCAATAATAAAAGCTTTTGGAGTACTCCGACAAAATCATTTATGGGGATTTGCTCCGATTTTATGAGCAACGTTGATAAAGGAAACCTGGCACAATCCAGGTTTTTTTGTTTTTTCGGGAGAATCAGTAGCACTACAATTATGAAACACATTAGACTTCCTGAACATCTTTCTGTTTTCGCCTCATAAAGATAAAACAATGAAAGGGGCGGAGGCTGAATGAAAGTTGTGAGCAGAAGCGGGGATGATTTGGCATATTACAGTCAATTGTTCCAAATTCCCCGGGTTTTGATTGAGGATGCCAATCCCGCAATTACTGGCGGGGTTTTGCCAAATGGCAGGGAAGTACAGATACCTGGGTACATTGTTCAGGAAGAGTCCCGGTTAGATATTGATTTTGCCGAAATCGCTTTACAATATCACCTGCCCATCGATGGGATAATATTGTTGAATCAAGATGGACAAAAACCTTTTTCCGTACCCGTCCGGGTGATGAATCCCATGATTGTCACCGACAAGCCTTATGGATATCAATCACTTCTTGACGATCTCGATATTCTATCTTTTCATTACCCCTTTATTAAGGTTGAATCGATCGGGAGGAGTGTGTTGGGAAAAGAACTACTTGAGGTAAGAATCGGTCAAGGTGAAAAGGTCATACATTATAACGGTTCATTCCATGCTAATGAATGGATCACTACGGCAGTTTTGATGAAATGGCTGAATGATTTTCTGCTGGCGGTAACGAATGATCGTACACTATGTGAAATGGATTGTATGCCCTTCTATCGGGATATGACCATTTCGATGGTTCCAATGGTGAATCCGGATGGAGTCGAGCTTGTCCTAAAGGGGAAGGAGGCGGCAGAGGGGAAGGTTGATGTTTTAAAAATAAATAATGGTAATCCTGCTTTTTATGCTTGGAAAGCCAATATCCGCGGTGTAGACCTGAATAATCAATATCCTGCCAATTGGGAGATCGAAAAGCGCAGAAAGATTCCAAAAGCTCCTGCCCCGAGGGATTTTCCAGGAGAGACCGCGCTATCAGAACCAGAAGCATTGGCCATGAAGGAGCTGGCAATAAGACGGAATTTTGAAAGAGTGCTTGCACTTCACACCCAGGGAAAAGAATTCTATTGGGGATATGAGGGCCATGAGCCCGAACAGGCAGCGAATGTTGCGAGGGAGTTTGAGGAGCGCAGCGGATATCGGGCCGTACAATATGTTGACAGCCATGCCGGGTATAAAGATTGGTTCATTCAGGAATTTAAACGGGGTGGATTCACAATCGAACTGGGAAAGGGCATCAATCCGCTTCCGCTATCCCATTTGCCTGGTATATATGAAGATTCTGTCAAGATTTTGATGGCAGGCCTATATATGTGATGGATTCCCCTAAGGAATATACTTCCAAAAAAATATAAGATCATTATCCGCCACATTTTCTCTTTTTTACTTTATAATGAAAGAGAGTAAGGATTCGATTGGTCAGTCCTTACTCTCTTTCTAATGTCTCGCTCACATATGCCAGGCGTTTTAGTTTTGAAGTGGGAGGTGTGTGGAGATTAAAGTATCCAAAGCAGCACTTTGTATGCGGCTTTCCATTTGTAAGATGTTGTGTTTCGTCCCATTATTTATCTCCACTATCCTTCTTATCTCGGCTTGTGAGCCTTCCAAGGACCTTAGTAAACCCGTAAATGTTACGGAAAAAGAACATTCCCAATCCAACATGGAAATTTCAGTAAGCAATTTAAAGGTCCCGACTGCAGAAACGGAAAAAATCGAAGCCATTTTTGGATGGCTGGATTCTAAAACCATTTTATATTCTGTGAAGCGGGATGGTAATGAATTATCCCAGTTGATGACATGGAATTTGGAGACGAATGATACTTCCGTTTTCTATCAGCCGGCTTTTGCGTTTTCTGAAGTATCGATCAGTCCGTCTGGTACGCATATCTTGTTATCGTCCTTCACCTCTTCGGATAAGGCATCAATCACAGTACTCGATAAAACGGGAAATCCATTGTATTCCGTGGCGATCCCAGCCTATGAATTAGCTTATGAGTGGAATTCATTTAAAGATGGCCAGTTGTTTGTATCGAGTTTTTATGAAGATTGGACATACAGCAGTTATGTGTTGAATCCAGATGAACAAACTATGGAAACTCTGGACTTTCCGCAGCCCTTTGCTCAATGGGCAAGTGAAAATGAATTGATGTTTCTGGATTGGGACAAGGAAGAACCTGCTTTGACGGCTCCCCTAGAAAGAAAAGCGCTGAATGAGGATGGAGCGGACAGTATTATGCTCGATGTCATTCACTTTAAAAAGATAAAACAAGCGCTGATGACGATTCAAGTGGAGACAGAAAAAAAAGATCGGGGTACATATGCATTTTATGATTCTACAAACAAGCCGATCCACTCTTTTTCCGTGCCGCTATTGAAAAGCTTTTCAGATTGGGTGATCCCATCCTATGATTTCATTGAAAAAAACAAGGAATTCATAACCTTCATTCCTAATGAATCAAAAGATGCGGACCAATATGAGGGAAGGTTTACCTTAACTAAATTAAATTGGGAAAAAGGCACACAAGAAGAATTGATGAAGGACATGGAAAATGAACCATTAAGCTGTTCGCTTGATGGCAACTTCTGCTTATATGGATATCAATTTGAGAAAATCATTGATATGAAAACCCATCAAATACAAAGATTGTTCAAACAAACATGATGACCTAAATAACAAAAGCTCGCCGGATGGCGAGCTTTTTTCTTCAATGGGCAACAGGAAAACCGCTGTTGATGATAGTCATGACAGTGAACCAGCCAAACACGACTGCACTGCCGGCTGCAAAAATGAATCCTAAGAAGTTTCTCTTTTTTAATGAGGTAAACACAGCTGCTACTGCTAATATAGCCACAAGTCCGAAAACAACCATTAATATCATGTCAAAACCCCCTTTTTCCGTAATGAATACCTAATCCCTAATAATATACCCAGAGAATAAAGCAACTACCAAAAATATGTAGAAAAGATTGCATTTGTTAATATCTTAATATTTTTTCAATTATTTGTCGAGGTTTAATAGGTGACACTTCTATGACTTGAGTAAACTGGATTAACATTAGCAGCATAATTAGTGTAAGATGAAGATAGAAAATAATATTGGAGTTGATGGAAATGAAATGGAAACAAATTCCTTTAGGCCCGCTGCAAACGAATTGTTATGTAGTCTCCGATGGACAGGATTGCATCATTTTCGATCCGGGTGAAGAGCCACAGAAAATCATACAGTACATACAAACAAAAAATTTAAAGCCTTTGGCGATTTTATTGACACATGCACATTTTGACCATATCGGTGCTCTTGATGCTATTCGGGATCATTATGGGATACCTGCATATATTCATGAAAAAGAGGCCAAGTGGCTGCTTGATCCCGCGTTGAATGGTTCTCAAAACTGGTTCCCAGAAAATCCGATGCGAATGAAGCCTGCCGATCACATCCTGGCAAATGAGCAGGAGCTTACTATTGGAGGATTCACTTTCGAAGTATTCGAAACTCCCGGACACTCACCAGGGAGCGTTTCGTATTATGTGAAGGAAGAACGCTTCCTCTTTTCAGGGGACGTCTTGTTCCAAGGAAGCGTTGGCAGAACCGATCTAATAGGCGGAAGCGAGGCAGTGCTGTTAAATAGCATTGAAACGAAGCTGCTGACACTTTCTGATGATGCTATCGTTTTTCCTGGGCATGGGCCTGTCACAACCATTATGGATGAAAAGAATACTAATCCCTTTTTGAGATAATGACTTTTGCAGGTGCCATATGGCACCTGTTTTATTTTTAGCATTATATAATGTAAAAATATTGAAATGGGTCATTTCCGCAACTATACTGAATAAAAAAACGTTTTGACATTCACCTTTACAAGGCTTAAAGAAATTTCTGGTATCTTCCTAGTGTGGATGACTCTTCTGATCCTGCTCTAAAGTAAGTTGCATATATTAATATTTGCCGGAAGCATTCATTTTTTTAATGGTGGCACCCTTAAGAACTGTGAGATGAAAAATTGAACATTTTGTGAACCTTAATTGGTCGATAAAAAAACTTATTCTTGCGTTTTATTAAGAAAAAGGAAAGTTTAATTTTCAATATGATGGAAGATCATGGAGACGGAGGCTATTGTGTTGAAAAATCACTTGAAGGAATTGATTGCAGGAAGCCCCCAAAAAAGGATTTCCTATCATGACTATATGGATGCTGTTTTATATACGCCAAATTTAGGCTACTATGCACGCGCAAAAGAGAAAATTGGCTCAAGCGGGGATTTTTATACGTCTGGCAATGTTGGGGATGCATTTGGGAGATCACTGGCCAGGTGGTTCGTTTATTTGATAAAAAGGTGCGGAGTTTCACCAAGAATCATCGAGGTCGGTGCAGGGGACGGTAAACTGGCTTATGACATCCTTGTTTTTATAAAAGAAATGGAACCGGAGATATGGGACTCTCTGACTTATATCCTTGTGGATGGCAGTCCATTTCATAGAAAGGTTCAGCAAGAACGTATAGGGATGTTCAAACAGGCAGTTTCTGCCCCCAGTTTAGAAAAATGGACGAATGTAAATGGAATCGTCTTTTCAAATGAACTTTTCGACGCGCTGCCTGTACATGTCATTGAAAAGTATAACGGAGCCCTGGTAGAGTTATTCGTCACTGAAAAGGAAGGCGAATTGGTGGAAGAGAGGGAACCTTTGGACAACCCTGAGATTCTATCTTACCTTACAGAACGAACTATCACCTTAAATGAAAAACAACGATATGAAGTTCCGCTAAAAATGGTCCTTGAATATGAGAAGATCGTTTCCTGTATCGAATCGGGTATTCTCCTTACGATTGATTATGGCTATACCGAAAGGGAATGGAAGGAGCCAGCTCATCTTCAAGGGAGCTTGAGGGGCTATCATCAGCATCAAATGATTAAAGATGCGCTTATGTATCCTGGTGATATGGATTTGACGACACATATCCATTTTGACACATTACTCGAGATTGGAAAAAGAAAGGAACTTTCCAATCAGGGGCTATTTCTTCAAAATGATTTCTTGCTTAAAGCAGGGATATTGGAGGAATTGAAGGACCATCAAGGAACTGATCCATTCTCGAAAACGGCAAAGCGCAATCGTGCAATTCGGGGGCTAATCGTTCCAGGGGGATTTAGTGAACATTTCAAAGTGCTGCTCCAAACAAAGAATATAGCAGAAGATGTGAGGATCTTTCCTGAATGATGACAAGTAAAAACCCATGAATCAAAATTCATGGGTTATGTAATATTGCTTGTTCTTAATGCGCGGTACCCGGAGTCATCATAAATACGCTCCAGTAGGAAAATCCTGCAAAGAAAACGGTAAGATAGGCGCCGAAAACATAAATATACATGCGCTCAGATAATTTCAAATAACTTAAAAGTACAAAAAAGATCGTTTGTGCAAAGAAAAGCAAAGACGTTTGATGCATATGGCCAAGATAAAAGAAAATTGCCATAATTCCTGTCCAAAATCCACATACTCTGAACATGCGTTCCACCCGAATCCCTCCTTATGTCTAGACGTGTACATTCAAAATAATTATAAATGAAATTGTAAGGTAATGTAAAGGATGCCTTTTGTTTCTATGTGAGAACCGAAGCCTGGTATGAGCATGTTGCACAATTGGACATCATATTTTCTAATTCCACAATATTGACATTCTCAAACAAGGCTTCGAACATACCTTCTAAAAATGAATTGTGCATGGAGCAGATTGTTCTTGGCTCCACTTCAGCCACTTCCTTAAACGGGCAATTGAAGATACGGAAGTATATTTTATTTTCTTCTTCGCTTGCTTGTATTTCAGGAGATAATCCTGCGAGTGTAGCCGCATTTTTAAGCATATTGACCTTTTCCCCAAAACCAAGTCCATCGATCGATGTCAAGGCTAGTTGCTGATTGATCAATTCCTCCCCGAATACTTTTCCTGTTTCATAAAGTGCCTGTTTTCCTTGTTCCCCTAATGTCATCATCGTCTTGATGGCAATCTTTGACAGCAGCTGATAGTTCCTATATGGAAAATTTAGCTGAATGACTTTATCGGATAATCGATAAAGTCTGCTGGGACGACCCCCTTTCCCGGTCTTTCGGGCATCAGAGGTCAACATATCGATATCCTCCAGTTTTGACAAATGCAAACGGGCCACATTTGGATGGATGTTAAAAGAATCGGCGATTTGCTGTACCGATACATCACCATGCTTATTCACAATATACTGATATATATTATATCTGGTGGGATCAGCTAACACGTTTGTTATTTTTAACGTTTGTTCCATTACTTCCTCCTGCTATTCCATAGTTTAACTATGTCCATTATAATGCAGGCAGAAAAAAATGGAATAAAAGAAAGAGCAAACTCCCTTTAATTTATAAAATGTTCACAAATAAAGCGGATTAATAAGTAAATATCTATACAACAATTGTGCAAATGTTATACAATCGTTACATAGATTAATAATGTATACAAATTGTGAACGGGGAGTGATTAGTATGGCACAGTTAACTTTCTTTTCGTATCCAAGTTGTACCTCTTGCCGCAAAACAAAAAAATGGTTAAGGGCCAATCATGTTTCCTTCGATGAGCGACATTTATTCAGAGAGACTCCAACTGTAGCAGAGTTAAAAAGAATTCTTGAATTGACATCGGAAGGGCTTGATGAAGTCTTAGCAACAAGAAGTGAAGCATACAAAGACTTACAAATTAATATGGACGAAATGATGCTTTCCGATGCAATCCAATTATTAACAAAAGAACCGAAGTTATTAAGAAGGCCCATTCTCATAGACGGGCAAAAACTGGTGATTGGTCATAATGTAGACGCATTAAGGAATTTGGTTTCCAAAAGTCTTGATTTGAAAATGAGCATGTGAGATGATTCTCGATTTTTTTCGGGAATTTTTTTTTTTTTGAAGGCAGGAATTTGTCGTGGATTGTCGAATCCATACAACAAGAATCATAGGAGGTGATGAATGAATTGATATCGATTGAAAAGACCGCAGAAAAAATACTGACCCGTGCTGTCCAGGAATCGGCATCGGATATCCACATTTTTTTTCGAAGGGAGGGACCTCTCATCCAATTCAGGATAGACAATAAGCTTGTTCCAAAGGAAACGTTATCATTCTTTGAAGCAGAGAGGCTGATCGCTCATTTGAAGTTTCTTGCCTCGATGGATATAGGGGAGAAAAGGAGGCCCCAAAGTGGTGCCATCACCATCAATTTGGCCAACCAGGTGGTCGGACTCCGCCTTTCCACTTTACCCACTGCCCATCTCGAAAGTTTGGTCATCCGCTTAATACCCCAGCAGAATATCCTTCCTCTAGAACAGTTATCCTTATTTCCAAGCACCGTTCAAAAATTGATTGCGCTCCTGAAGCATTCCCATGGCATGCTCATATTTACCGGCCCGACTGGCAGTGGAAAAACCACGACACTATATTCCCTGCTTCACCATGCCAATGAGATGATCAATCGAAATATTATTACACTTGAAGATCCCATTGAAAATGTATCCGAAAAGGTATTGCAAGTCCAAATTAATGAAAAGGCGGGCATTACGTATTCTGTCGGTCTAAAAGCTGTTCTGAGGCATGACCCAGACGTGATCATGGTTGGGGAAGTCAGGGATGCAGAAACCGCCAAGATCGCAGTGCGTGCCGCATTGACCGGTCATTTGGTACTTACAACCATGCATACAAGGGACGCCCGAGGGGCCATCTCCAGGTTACTGGAATTTGGTGTCAGCTTGCTTGAGGTTGAACAGAGTTTGATTGGCGTGACAGCACAGCGGCTGGTTGAATTGCGATGTCTTCCATGTAAAGGGGACTGTGCTTTACCTTGCAAAATGACTGCCAGGAATAAAAGGGCAAGTGTATATGAATTGCTATATGGAAAAAGCCTAGCTGAGGTTCTCGGGATAATGGGAAATGAAAAAGGAAGGGCAACGGTCAGCTACCGCCAATTGAAGGATGAAATCGGAAAAGCGGTTGCAATGGGCTATGTGGATTCCGAGGAATATGAACGGCTGGTATATGATGAAACCAAAAAGTAAATGGAAGGTAAAAGAGCAGGCAGTCTTTATTTCGAAGCTAGGTGAATTATTGAATCATGGTTATCCTTTGGCGGATGCTTTACATTTTCTTGAGTTTCAGGGATCAAAGAAGAAAGCGGAAGACTTCACTCAGGCTAAAGCGGATTTAAGGAACGGTTACCCGTTGCACATGGTGCTGACCCATCTTGGTTTTCATCCGCAGCTTGTAAGTTATATATTTTATGGAGAACAATATGGCGACCTGGAACGGGCGTTGAAAGAAGGAGGGCGATATTGGAAGAAAAGAACCGAGGATATGGATAAAGTAAAAAAGTTAATGGTGTATCCCGTATTCTTAGTCCTTTTTGTAAGCATCGTTTTTTATATCCTTCAGAGTGTTCTCCTTCCCAAATTCCAGACAATCTATTTCACGATGGATGTCGATCAGCACGCACTCTTAAAATTAATGACAGCCTCCACATTCATTCTTCCAGCACTCCCCTTCTTTTTACTCGGATTGCTCCTATTCTTGTATGTACTCAAACGATTTTGGTTTAACGGATTGTGCCCATTAAGGCAGCGAAGGATTTTGATGGGAATTCCGATATTCGGGACCTTCATCAAATTATACGAAACTTATTTTTTTGCTAGCCAATTCAGTGGCTTACTTTCAGGAGGGCTATCGATAAACGATAGCATCAAATTATTCTCGATAAATCAACAGCAGCCTTTTTATCAAAAACTATGCAATATCATTAAGGATGATTTGATCGAGGGCAGATCACTTGAAATGATTTTCCGTGAGCTCCCATATTTTGATAGGAATTTACCGGTGGTCGCTGCAAATGGTCAAAAATACGGCAGACTTGATGCGGAGCTGCTTCATTACAGTCGTTTTTTACTGGAGAAAATTGAAGAGAGAATGAATGCAATCTTGAAAATCATTCAGCCTCTTATGTTTTCACTTATAGGTCTTTTGATCGTATCCATTTATTTGGCAGTTTTGCTGCCGATGTTCTCACTGCTCGAAGGTATATAGGATTTCATTTTTTTGTATTCAGGAGGTGAAAATGCTCGAAGGTCATCTGGTATTCAGATGGTTTCAGGAGCATGATGATATGTTGAAAAAAATGAATGAACGTGGTTTTACACTAATTGAAATGCTTATTGTTTTACTGGTAATATCCATCCTTTTGATTATAACGATCCCCAATATCACGAAGAACCAATCAACGATCCAGTCTAAAGGATGTGAAGCATTCGTGAAGATGGCCCAAGCACAGGTACAGGCTTATGAGATCGACAATGCTAAACTGCCCGGAAGTATCGGTGAATTGGAAAGTCAAGGCTATCTCAAACAGACATCCTGTCCTAATGGGGATGATATTAGTTTGGATAGTAAAGGGAAGATAACGGTCGTTGAGTAGGAGAGAAGCGAAAATACGGCATTCCAATGGGGGGTATACACTATCTGAAACTCTCATTGTCCTCGCTATTTTTGTACTCCTGATCTCCATCGGTCCTAATCTATATCCTAGCTTCACAAAAGGAATGGAAAATAGGCTATTCCTTTCTCAATTCCATGAGGATCTTTTCTATGCACAACAGTATGCCATCAGTCATGAGAGCTTGATTTACCTCCATATTGATAATACCCAAAAGGTTTATACCGTTTCGTCATATAAGGAAGGGGTCGTCCTAGAGAGAAGCATACCGAAGGATATACAGTTTTTAAGTGGCACTTTGGGGTTCAGCTTTCATTTTAATCAGTACGGAAATGCTTCAAAAGCCGGAACGATTATGATTGACACCTCAAAGGGAAAGTACAAGCTGATCCTCAATATCGGTAAAGGGAGGTTCAGGATTGAGAAATTGTAAAGGTTACGTCTACCTTGAGCTGATAGCCGCTTTTGCCGTTTGTATATTCCTGGTCCTTGCCATTTTGCCAATTCTTGAAGTGTTATTGATGGATCGGAAAGATATTGCCGTAAGGACAGAAGCCCACCATTTATTATATGAAAGATTGACGGCGTTTATGGATGGGGAGATAGAAGCAGTTGGTCAGGAGATCATTTATAAAAAAAAATCCTATGAATTGGTTTGGAAGGACCATGGGGATTTCCCGGGAATGATTGAAGGGTGTGTACGTTATGAAGATGAATCGGGTAATCTGGAATCCATTTGTGATGCTGCGAAAAAATGATGGCTTTACGATGATCGAAATGCTTTTTTCTTTAATGATTTTAATGACGACGTCCCTTTTTGTTCTACAGCTTTTTTCTATCATTCACACCCAAATGGGATTCGTTGATAAATTGCATCCTAAAGAGTGGGAGGTCTTTACCATGCAAATGAAGCAGGAGGTCCGAAGTTCCAAAGTTCAGGATGTAATGGGAAATAAATTATATTTGCTTTCAGGTGAGCAATTATCATCGTATGAACAATATGAAGATAAGGTCCGAAGACGAGTGAATGGAATGGGGCATGAGGTCATCTTGCAGAACATTTCTGAATTTCAGGTTGAGAAGGATGGCGGCGCCATTGTAATAAATATAACGGATAAAGCAGGGACTGCCTTCAGTCGAAGATTTCACCCATTCATTAGGAATGTTGCGAAAGTCGATGAATAATCAAAAAGGAGTCGTTTTCCCGATGGTCATGATTGTAGCGAGTGTTTTCATCATGTTCACGATCCTAATGATAGACCAGTTTATCATTGATAAAAAGTTTTATAAAGAAGTGGAAGAATCGCTTGTGGCCGATCACCTTGTCCATCTAGCCATCAAGGATGTGACGGCAGATTGGGGCGAAGAGATTCCAAAAATCATCCAGGGGGAAATTTCATATCCCAATGGTGTGGTGCGGTATTCCTTGATGAAACAAGAAGGCCCTTACGTTTATATCGAGTTTTCTTCCACGACCAAAAATGATCGCGAGGGGAGGGTCATCATTCAATACGATAAAGAAGCTGGGCAAGTGAAGGAATGGTTGGAAAAGCAAGCGGTGTAATACGCAAGATCAACACTTTTTTTAAACGGAACGCGACAGGTTCACGTGTTCAGGGTACAAGCGAAAGAATAAAAGGAGCGTAAACCGGACATACTTTGCATAGGGTGATGATTTTAAATGTCTACAAACGCTTATATCAAATACCTGACGCAGCAGCTTGTCGAGTATTTTAATCTGACGAAAAAAGAACGAAAAGAAAAGCGCCGTCACAGAAAAGAGGATAAAAATCATGGTATGTCCCATTGGTTTGGCATTGTCCCTTTTGCTTTGTCGATGTTCGTAAGGAAAAATATCAAAAAATGAAACAGATGTCCCGAACTTAGGACATCTGTTTCTTTTCGTTCTATACTTATCCCAATGCCCTATCTGACAGGTAAAATAATCCTCCGTTTATGATGGATATTCTGATGTTGGGTTCATATTGGGCTTTTAGTGCTTCTTTCTCGGTATAATAACTCTCACTTTTTTCGTCCATATCCTTGTAAAAATGCTCCAATAAATTCAAATCATTCTGCCAGCGCAGCATTGCTTCCTCCGCCCAGGAATGGTCATCATCCTCGAAACTGGTCCTGATGTATGTATCCAGTCTTGCCAATCCACTCTTGGGCATGATTAAAGGTGAAAGCGTAAAGGAGTAATCCGGTATTTTTGGGGTGACCTTTACAGGTAAAACCCGATGGTGAAACCTTTCCATGATTTCACCCGAGATTAAATTCAATCCGATCGACATGAAAGTATCTTTTTTACGGTCGCATTGATAGGATATTTTCACATTCAGGGTCAGCCAAGGAAACAAAGGATTATTTCCGCCGCCCTTTGGTGGAGGAGTATCCTCAAAAAGTCTAGTATATCCTGCCAGCTTTTTGGTTGATTGAATAATCTGATGTAGGCGTGGGGAGCCAAAATGAATCATTTCTCCCTTTAAATCGGCTGGAGCCTGTTCTGGATCGGTAATGAAAGTCATCTGTGCTGGGTTCGGAACGCCACCTGTTTTTTCTAGATAATGCCAATAAAAGGGTCTGTTCATCAATTCTTTATCCATTTCAATCGTCAATTGGACTGTAAGGTGGGTCGGCGCATTATCCAGTATTTCACAATCGTTGGCCTGAAAGTAAGTTTTTAAAAAATCATGAATTTCCCGTTGCTGCATGAACCTCACCTTCCTTCATGGATTGGGCGAATTGGATTAATGATGAAAAATTATCCATCTTAATCCTCATTTCGCCCTCTGTTTTGGACTCGCCGACCACATCGATTAAATATTCTTCAATGTTGTTAATATCCAGTTTGGTTAGAATATCATCCAATTCTCCAATTACTTTTTCAAATAAATTTATTTTTTCGTATAGTAACTTCAGAATATGTTCTTCTACTGTATTTTTCGTGGCAAAGTTATAAATCATTACATCTTCTTCCTGACCAAGGCGGTGAATCCGTCCAATTCTCTGTTCGAGCCTCATGGGGTTCCATGGCAGGTCAAAATTAATCAAGTGATGGCAAAACTGAAGGTTTATCCCTTCCCCGCCAGCTTCTGTTGCAATTAATACCTGTATATTCTTTTGGAATAATTCTCTCATCCAGTCTTTCTTTCCGCGCTTAAAACCGCCTCGGAAAGGAACCGAAGAAATTCCATTCTGCTGTAGGTACCATTGGAGATATAGCTGAGTCGCCCGGTATTCGGTAAAGATAATCACTTTGTCATCAATTTTCTTGATCAGTTCCAAAGCTTTTTCAGCCTTGGAGTTCTGAACTGTTTCATTCACTTTAGAAAATAAATCATCAAGCTTTGCCAAAAAGTCAGGGGAAGGCTGATCATATTTTTCTTTCATATTCTTTAAAGTATAAAAGACCGCCTCTCTGCTGCTGCATGCTTCCCTTTGGAGGGTGAGAGCCGAAAAGGCGCTTCCTTTTGATCCATCCGAAATAGGCTTGAATTTGGAAACAGCATCATACAATGCCTGTTCCGTTGGAGAAAATTCAATGGTGATGGTTTCCACATGCCGTTTTGTCCATTCAATGCCAGTATCGGCCCGCCGGTTTCGAATCATGACAGTATTGACCAGTTCCTTTAGGTGTTCATCTTCAATGATGTTGCGGCCTTTCCCTTTATACTTTTCCGAAAAGAGCGAAGCATTTCCCAAGTGGCCCGGTTTCAATAACGAAACGAGGTGAAAAATCTCCTCGACTTTATTTTGAATCGGAGTGGCTGTCAGGAGTAAACAAAATTTCTTTTTCAGATTTTGGACGAATTTATAGTTCTTCGTCTTATTATTTTTAAGTTTATGAGCCTCATCAATAATGATGAAGTCATATTCCTGAGTGAAAATGATATCTCGATGTGGAGCGCGTTTCGCTGTATCGATGGATGAAATGACTACATCACAGGATTCCCAAACATAACTTTTTCTCTGAACGACTGCAGGTATATGAAACTTGGTATTCAATTCAAAAGCCCATTGTGTGACAAGGGAGGCTGGAACAAGGATCAATACTTTTTTTACAAGGCCCCTAATCATATACTCTTTTAGGATCAAGCCTGCTTCAATTGTTTTTCCGAGCCCCACCTCATCAGCTAAAATGGCCTTTCCATTCATCTTTTCCACCACTTGCTTCGCTGCTTCCAATTGATGGGGAAGCGGGGTTAACTGCGGAAGGTGCTTGGGCGCCTGTAAACCTTCAAAATCAGGGATGATAAGATTTTCCTCCATTTGAACCGCCAACTTATAAAGATCCCAATTTCCCCATGGACCGTCATTTTCCATTTTTTGCAGAAGCTCGTCATTCCATTCAGAATTGAAGGATATATTGATTTTCATAGAAATAACTCCCTCTTAAATCATAATTTCCTTAATAAAGGGTCAAAACCCGAACATTTCGTATGTGAAGTAAGAAAAATATTTCTCTTCAAAAGATATTGCAGAGATAAGTTTCTTAGGGTAGGATATAAGTATATTTAGAAAATTCAATTTCCAAACGCTACAAAGAATCTTTGTACATCTATTTTGCAGTTCGCGTTTTCTTAGTATGGGCTATAGGCTCTTAATTTATCCAAGATTACTGAAGGAGACACTCAAACGGTTTCTGAAGTTTTAGGAGAATTGGCAGAGAATGCATTACATGATGCTCAAAGGTTTTACCGATGCTTGGGGCTATTTCGCTTCCTTTCATTGGCGAACCATTCATATGCGGGTGAAGATAAGGGGAGAGACTACGGATGTAGCGCCGAAGGAGCAAACTTAGCAGTGAATCTCTCAGGCAAAAGAACTCTTATTGGACGCAACTCTGGAGAGCGCCGCCCGTTTTGGGACGGCCACCAAAGGGGAAAACCTATTACATAGGTAAACTTTCAGGTTTCAGGACAGAGAAAAAGCTCAAATGGGCTTTCTCTGTCCTTTTTTGTGCTTTTTTCACATCATGAATCAGGATATACCTGATGCGAAATGACAAGAAGCTTTTGATAATGAAGCCAATTAATTTTTTAAAAAAATCTGAAGGGGGTCATTTTTTGACCAATTTAAAAAGAACACCACTATTTGAGGTTTATCGTGAATACGGAGGTAAAACGATCGATTTTGGCGGCTGGGAACTTCCTGTCCAATTTTCGGGTATTAAGGACGAACATGAAGCCGTACGTACAAAAGCGGGGTTATTCGATGTTTCCCATATGGGGGAAGTCGATGTTAAGGGTCCTGGGAGCCTTTCCTTTTTACAGAAGATGCTGACTAATGATATATCAAAGCTGCAGCAGGGCGGTGCCCAATATAACGCCATGTGTTATGAAAACGGAGGCACGGTTGATGATCTTATCGTGTATAAAAGGGCAGAGGATGACTATCTGCTCGTGGTCAATGCAGCGAATACAGAAAAAGATTTCAATTGGCTTCAAGCTAATTTAATGGAAGATGTCCAAATTACGAATGTATCGAGTGACTATACACAGCTGGCACTTCAAGGACCATCTGCAGAAAAGATATTACAAAAACTATCGGGAAATACTGACTTAAGTGAAATTGGATTTTTCAAGTTCAAGGAAAACGTCCTGATTAACGGTATCTCCACGTTGGTATCCCGTACTGGATACACTGGTGAAGATGGTTTTGAGATATATAGTGACAGTGAAAATGGTCCTGCCCTTTGGAAGGCGATTATGGAAGCCGGAAAGGAAGAGGGGGTTCAGCCGATTGGTTTAGGTGCTCGTGATACACTGCGTTTTGAAGCGAAACTGCCGCTGTATGGGCAAGAGCTTTCAGCGGACATCACCCCGATAGAGGCCGGTATTGGTTTTGCAGTGAAAGTGGATAAGGAAGTGGATTTTTTCGGGAAAGCCGTTCTTGCTGAGCAAAAGGAGAATGGAGCTCCCCGCAAGCTTGTGGGAATTGAAATGATTGACCGTGGCATTCCGCGTCATGGGTATAAGATCTACAGCGGTGATAAAGTCATTGGTGAGGTCACGACCGGTACCCAATCACCCACGTTGAAGAAAAACGTGGGATTGGTACTTATCGATAAGGAATTTTCGGTACTGGATGCGGAAGTCGAAGTGGAAATCCGTTCCAAGCGTTTGAAAGCCGTTATCATACAAACACCTTTTTATAAAAAACCACGTAAATAGAGGGGAATGGTCATTAGATGAAACATCGTTATTTACCTATGACAGAGCAAGATAAACAAGAAATGCTGGAAGTGATAGGGGTATCTTCTGCTCAAGAACTTTTCAATGATATCCCTGAAAGCGTTCGTTTTCAAGGAGAATACGATATTAAGCCTGCTAAATCGGAACCTGCATTAATGAAAGAATTATCAAGGCTTGCTGCCAAGAATGCGGACCTTAAAAACTATGCTTCCTTCCTTGGTGCGGGTGTCTATGATCATTACGCACCGGTCATCGTCGATCATGTTTTATCCCGTTCAGAGTTTTATACGGCTTATACACCGTATCAGCCAGAAATTTCACAGGGCGAGCTTCAGGCGATCTTTGAATATCAAACGATGATATGCGAATTGACGGGAATGGATGTAGCTAACTCTTCCATGTATGATGGCGGGACGGCGCTAGCCGAAGCAGCCATGCTTGCTTCAGGCCAGACGCGGCGCAAGAAGATTCTCATTTCAGGAACCGTTCATCCTGAATCAAGGGAAGTTGTGAAGACATATGCGAAAGGGCAACGGGTGGAAGTGGTCGAAATTCCTTATAAAGACGGTGTGACGGATTTAGCTGCTTTAAGGGAATTGGCGAATGATGACATTGCAGGAGTGATTGTGCAATATCCGAACTTTTTTGGCCGCATCGAGCCATTGAAAGAAATGGAGGAAATCATTCATGGTGTCAAGTCCATGTTTATCGTTTCCAGTAACCCGCTTGCATTGGGAGCTTTGACACCCCCTGGAGCACTCGGTGCAGATATCGTAACGGGGGATGCCCAGCCATTCGGCATTCCAGCGGCATTTGGGGGACCTCATTGTGGCTATTTTGCCGTTACCAATAAACTTGTTCGGAAAGTTCCGGGACGACTCGTCGGTCAAACGGTGGATGAAAACGGTAAAAGGGGGTTTGTACTGACCCTTCAAGCTCGTGAACAGCACATCCGCCGTGACAAAGCCACATCCAACATTTGTTCCAATCAAGCTTTGAATGCCTTGGCAGCTTCTGTCGCAATGACCGCGCTTGGGAAAAAGGGTGTCAAAGAAATGGCTGTGCAAAATATTCAAAAAGCGCATTATGCGAAAAAAACAATTATGGCAAAAGGGGTGGAAGTGATATTCGACGGTCCTTCATTTAATGAATTTGTCATTAAACTGCCTGCTTCGTTTTCAGAAATCAATAAAAACCTTTTTGAAAAAGGGATGATCGGCGGCTTCGATTTAGGGACGGTTTATCCTGAGCTGAAAGATCATATGCTGGTCGCGGTAACTGAACTTAGAACTAAAGAAGAAATTGATGCACTTGCGCAGGAATTGGGGGATCAACATGAATAATCAAGATCAATCACTCATTTTTGAAATCAGTACTTCCGGTCGAATCGGATACAGTCTGCCAGAAATGGATGTTGCAACTATTTCGCTCGAAGAAATTCTTCCTGCCGACTACATCCGTGAAGAAGAGGCAGAACTTCCTGAGGTGTCCGAACTTGATATCATGCGTCATTATACAGCACTTTCCAAGCGGAATCATGGGGTGGATTCGGGTTTTTATCCGCTGGGTTCATGCACGATGAAATATAATCCGAAAATAAATGAAAATGTGGCGCGCTTCAACGGTTTTGCCCATATCCATCCATATCAGGATCCGGCTACTGTTCAGGGAGCATTGGGACTATTATTTGATTTGCAGGAACACTTAACGGAAATCACCGGGATGGACCAAGTGACATTACAGCCTGCAGCAGGTGCTCACGGTGAATGGACTGGATTGATGATGATTCGCGCTTTTCACGAAGCGAATGGCGATACAGAACGGACTAAAGTGATTGTACCTGATTCTGCACACGGTACGAATCCTGCCTCTGCAACTGTTGCCGGGCTTGAAACGATTACAGTGAAGTCGGATGAAAATGGGTTAGTCGACCTTGAGGATTTAAAGCGTGTTGTCGGACCGGATACCGCGGCCTTGATGCTGACGAACCCCAATACATTGGGATTGTTTGAAGAAAATATTTTGGAAATGGCCCAACTTGTCCATGACGCAGGTGGGAAGCTTTATTATGATGGAGCCAACCTGAATGCAGTTCTATCAAAAGCACGACCGGGTGATATGGGCTTTGATGTGGTTCACTTAAATCTCCATAAAACATTCACAGGCCCGCATGGCGGCGGCGGCCCGGGTTCTGGTCCTGTAGGGGTGAAGTCGGACTTGATCCCTTACTTGCCTAAACCGCTTGTGGTCAAACAAGGTGAGCAATTCGTTCTTGATTATGATCGTCCGCAATCCATCGGCAGGGTAAAACCTTATTATGGTAATTTTGGGATAAACGTGAGGGCATATACGTATATTCGGTCAATGGGGCCTGATGGTCTTAAAGCCGTCACCGAGAATGCGGTCATCAATGCCAATTATATGATGCGTAGGTTGGAACCATTTTTTGACTTACCATATAATCGTCATTGTAAGCATGAATTCGTATTAAGCGGACGCCGTCAAAAGAAATTAGGGGTAAGGACCCTCGATATAGCCAAAAGATTGCTGGATTTCGGTTATCATCCTCCGACCATTTACTTCCCGTTGAACGTGGAAGAAGGAATGATGATAGAACCGACTGAAACCGAGTCGAAAGAAACGCTGGATGCGTTCATCGATGCGATGATCCAGATTGCCAAGGAAGCGGAAGAAACCCCGGAAATCGTTCAGGAAGCTCCGCATACAACCGTTATAAAGCGGCTTGACGAAACTCTTGCTGCAAGAAAACCTGTTCTGCGTTATCAAGCATAGACTGATAGCTTGCACGAAAAAAATCCCTGCCTGCCGGCGGGGATTTTTTCATGTTTATGTAAGAGTTCATTAAAGTTCAACAGTTAACTTTCATTCCCTAAAGCCCGTATGATGCACAAGAAGTCTTTTTAATTTAAAAGAGCCCATGCGGAGATGGGGCTTATTTCTTTGCTTTGATTTTCCCGGTCCACATCTTGAAACCGCCCTTTAGGTGAAAAAGTTCCCTGTAGCCCTTTTTGTATAGCATGGCTGCAGCTCTTCCGCTGATGATTTCGCTCTGAGCGTACAAATATACAGGCTTGTCCGGCCTAATTTCGACCAAGCGGGTTTTCATTTGAGTCATAGGGATGTTTCTTGCGCCTAAGATATGACCATTATCGAAATCATTCGGTTCCCGCACATCGATTAGCTGCACTTTTCTGTAGTTAGCGATAAATTCGTCCTGTGTTAATGTTTTAACGATTTTACGCTGGCGGTACCAATTAAAAAGTGAATACGCAATAACCACTCCCAAGATGATGAGCAGTGTATATAATATTTCCAAACATAAAAACTCCCTTCTACCTTAACGAATACAGACAATCCTTATTATATAATTGCTTTACCCAATAATCAAAAAGAATTTTCATCAAATTCTTCATCGACTTGATAGCACGTTCTTTTTTAGAGTGTTAAAGTCTGTTAAACTACTACATGTGAGTTTTTTGTGGGGGATTGAAAAACAGTCTATTGAAACGAGGGGTAAGGATGACTAAAGAAAAATGGGGTTTTATAGATTCGGGGTATTGTTCACCGGGTTTTAATATGGCTTTGGACGAAGCACTGTTAAACTGGCAAAGCGAAGGTGGAATTCCGCCAATCATACGCTTTTACGGCTGGGATCCAGCAACATTGTCGATTGGTTATTTTCAAAAGGCTGAAGCGGAAATTGATTTGGAAGAGGTCAAAAGGCAGGGCCTTGGTTTTGTTCGCAGGCCAACAGGAGGACGAGCGGTACTGCACGAGCATGAATTGACTTATAGCGTAATCGTTCCAGAATCCTATCCGGGAATGCCAACTACCGTTACTGAAGCATATCGTGTCATTTCTGAAGGAATATTAATGGGGTTCAGGAATCTGGGATTGGATGCTTATTTTGCCGTGCCTCGAACCGATCAGGAAAAAGAGGCTTTAAAATCGCCCAGGTCTTCCGTCTGTTTTGATGCTCCAAGCTGGTATGAACTGGTCGTCGAGGGCAGGAAGGTCGCTGGCAGCGCTCAAACCAGGCAAAAAGGCGTCATCCTTCAGCACGGGTCCATTTTGCTTGATCTTGATGATGATAAGCTTTTTAGCGTATTTAAATTCTCAAATGACAGGGTTAAAGAGAGAATGCAAAAAAACTTAAAAAATAAAGCTGTGGCCATAAATGACATTGCTGGAAGAAAGGTTACCATCCCTGAAGCGAAAGAAGCTTTTGAAAAAGGTTTTGCCGAAGGACTTTCGATTGATTTAGAGCCGTACGTCCTAACCGAAAAGCAATTACAGGAAGTGAAGGCCATTGCAGAAAGTAAATATGAAAGCGATGAATGGAATTTCATGAGATAGAAGAAGTGGGATAATAAGAGTGATAAAAGAAAAAAGTTTTTTCAGATTTTTTGACTAAATAAGGTATCCCTTGCAGGGATAAGCCCTAAAAGGGATGGGGAAAAAGCAAGGTCCAAATTAATTGAAATCTGATGAAAAATTATCGTAAATCGACATTTTCCTCCCTTTTGCTAACTATATTAATTGATTTATCGTTTGACAAAATTAAAAGTTATTCAAAACAAACACAATATATAGTAGTTGAAATATTTAATGCGACACTATATGTTGATTTTTGAGTTTCGCTATGATAAATTTAGGGTACTTGTTAAGCGAAACGGACATGTAAGGCTACATAAGGATTTTTGCGGCAGCAAGAACGGATCTTGAAACATATAAAGGAGAGGGAATTATGTCGGTTGTAATAAAAGAAGCTTTAAAGGTTGATCTAGAAAGGTTGAATAAGGATATTTCTTTATTTCCCCAGGTTCACCCTGTAACTGCTGATATGAAAATGGCGCATAAGGGAGTGTCCCGTCTAGTCATGCTTGACCGCTATTCTTTTAAGGATACTGAAAAAATCACACTCTCGGCAGGCGATTTCGTCGTGTTGACGATTAAGGAAGATCCGAAATTCCCGGCAAGGGGTCTCGGTTACATCGTTGAAATTGATTGGGAAACCAAAAAAGCCAAGGTATTGGTGGATGAAGAATTCCGTGGCGTATTGGATAATCCGGAAGAAGTGGAGACGGGAATTGTTAACCGTCCGTTGGATATAATCGAAAAGCCGCTTGAAATATATTATGAACAAATTGCGAAACGTAATGCAACGGGCTTGGCATCAGTGGAAACCACGGAAGAAAAAAGAACGGAATGGTTCAATAAATTCTATGAAGAATTAAAGAACCTTAATTTCGTCCCGGCAGGACGAGTATTATACGGTGCAGGTTCCAATACGGACGTTACTTATTTCAACTGCTATGTAATGCCATTCGTACCGGATTCACGTGAAGGGATCTCAGAACATAGGAAACAAGTGATGGAGATCATGAGCCGCGGCGGCGGAGTGGGTACGAACGGATCGACACTGCGTCCAAGAAACACTCTGGCAAAAGGGGTGAATGGAAAATCCTCGGGTTCAGTATCATGGCTTGACGATATTGCAAAACTGACGCATCTTGTTGAACAGGGCGGCAGCAGACGCGGCGCGCAAATGATCATGCTTGCTGATTGGCATCCTGATATTGCGGAGTTCATCATTTCCAAAATGCAAAATCCAAGGATTCTGCGTTACCTAGTGGAAAACACTAAAGATGAAGCCATCAAGAAATATGCGACGGATAAATTGAAATTCACGCCGCATACAGAACAGGAAACGGCTATGTATCAAGGGATCATCAATTATAAGGAGATTCCTGGCCAAGGTGGGTTCAGTGAGAAAATCATTAGGGATGCAGAAGAAAAGATCCGTACAGGTGGAACGTACAGTGTCCATAATTCGGATTTTCTGACTGGAGCCAATATCTCTATTTGCCTGACTAAGGAATTTATGGAAGCGGCGGAACAAGATGCGGAATACGAATTGCGTTTTCCTGATGTAGAGAGCTATAATGCCGAAGAAATGGCCATTTACAATGAAGAATGGCATAATGTCGGTGATGTTCGTGAATGGGAAAAAATGGGTCACAAAGTCCGTGTTTACCGTAAAATCCGAGCTAAAGAGCTTTGGAACTTAATAAACATTTGTGCGACATATTCTGCTGAACCAGGAATTTTCTTTATCGATAATGCTAATGAAATGACGAATGCCAAAGCATACGGTCAGCAGGTCGTTGCCACGAACCCTTGTGGCGAACAGCCATTGGCCCCATATTCAGTATGTAACCTTGCGGCAGTCAATTTGGCTGAAATGGCTGATAAAGATAGCAAAACGGTTAATTTCGAGAAACTTAAGCAAACCGTCGAAGTCGGTGTGCGTATGCAGGACAATGTCATTGATGCAACTCCTTATTTCTTGGATGAAAACAAAAAACAGGCACTGGGCGAGCGACGGGTTGGACTTGGTGTAATGGGTCTGCATGACCTGTTGATTTACTGTGAAACGGAATATGGTTCTGAAGAAGGAAATATCCTGGTTGACAAGGTGTTTGAAACGATTGCGACTACTGCTTACAGGGCTTCCGTGGAACTTGCTCAAGAAAAAGGCAGTTTCCCGTTCCTGATCGGGTCAACGGACGAAGAAACCAATGAGCTTAGAACACGTTTCACCCAAACTGGGTTTATGGAAAAAATGCCGGAAGATATCAGGGAAAGTGTTGCTGCACATGGCATCCGTAACTCTCATTTATTGACAGTGGCCCCTACAGGAAGCACAGGAACGATGGTTGGGGTATCAACAGGTCTTGAACCATATTTCTCTTTCACGTATTTCCGCAGCGGCCGTCTGGGTAAATTCATAGAGGTGAAGGCTGACATTGTACAGGAATACTTGGAACGTCATCCGGAAGCCGATACAGAAGAGCTTCCAAAATGGTTCATTTCCGCTATGGAATTAGCCCCGGAAGCGCATGCTGATGTTCAATGCATCATTCAGCGCTGGATTGACAGTTCGATCAGTAAGACAGTCAATGCGCCAAAAGGATATACGGTCGAACAAGTTGAAAAAGTATATGAACGTCTATATAAAGGCGGAGCAAAAGGCGGTACTGTATATGTGGACGGAAGCCGTGACAGTCAGGTCCTTACGCTCAAAGCGGAAGAAAACCAAATGGACGAGCAGCTTGAAATGGATGAATTGGCAGATGTGGAAGTTAAGAAGAAAGTTGTTTTGGTCGATACGATAAATGAACTGCGTTCGACGAATGTTACAATTGGATCGGAAGTGGGTAACACTTGCCCGGTCTGCCGTAAAGGTGAAGTCCAGGAAATGGGCGGATGCAATACATGCACAAATTGCGGAGCGCAATTGAAATGCGGGCTATAAGCTGATGGAAGGGAAGTCGTTAAGTATGCTGCAAAGCTATCTTAACGGCTTTTTTTTCAAGTAACAGCCTGTTCAGTTACATAGCAAAAGAAGACCGAATCCTCGTAAATTCGGTCTTCTTTTTGCGTTCAATCAACCATTTTCATTTTGCTGCCCTATTTCCTTTTCAGCTAGATATTGGTTGCCATCTTTCAATACCGAAAATTCATCGACCGAGTCTCCAGGTATATTCCTTGGATTTGGATATTTATTATCTGTTTGGACGGTGATCGCTTGTTTCCCCGTTCCATTTGTCAAGAAGTCTCGTTTATTAACCATATCGCATCTCCTTCATTTTGAATTTCCAAGTATAAACAATCATGAGGCTAACAGAATAAAGAAAAACTATCCTTATGAATTAGATTGTGTAGTTCGATTGAAAATATGAACAAATCGATAAAAGAATGGAGATCGAAATGAAACCATTTATGCCACAGTTAGTATATATTGAGCCAAGGGCACTGGAATACCCGCTTGGCCGGGAATTAAAAAAGAAATTTGAAGATTTGAACATTGAAATCCGTGAGACCACATCGCATAACCAAATTAGGGATCTACCTGGAGAAAATGATCTGCAAAAATATCGTGTCGCCAAATCGACGCTTGTGGTAGGAATCAGAAAAACATTGAAATTCGATTCCTCAAAGCCATCTGCTGAATATGCCATACCTCTTGCTACAGGGTGTATGGGGCATTGTCACTATTGTTATTTACAGACGACACTCGGATCAAAACCATATATTAGGACATATGTGAATCTTGATGAGATTTTCGAAGCAGCCGAAAAATATATAAATGAGAGAAAGCCTGAAATTACCCGTTTTGAGGCAGCCTGTACATCGGATATCGTCGGAATTGACCATTTGACACATTCGTTAAAAAGGGCTATAGAATATTTTGGGAAAAGTGAATATGGGGTTCTAAGATTCGTAACTAAATTTCATCATGTCGACCATCTGTTGGATGCTGAACATAATGGAAAAACAAGATTTCGCTTCAGTATAAATTCACGTTATGTGATAAAGAATTTCGAGCCCGGAACTTCGAGCTTCGAAGAAAGGATGGAAGCGGCACGTAAAGTGGCAGGGGCAGGATATCCCCTCGGTTTTATCGTAGCTCCAATATATCGTCATGAAGCATGGAAGGAGGGCTACCATGAATTATTCGAACGGTTGAGTGAGGCTTTGAATGGGGTGGATATCCCTGACTTGACCTTCGAATTAATTCAGCATCGGTTTACTGGCCCAGCAAAAAAAGTGATTCAAAAAAACTACCCGAAAACAAAATTGGAACTGGACGAAACAAAGCGTAAATATAAATGGGGCCGATATGGAATTGGTAAATATGTTTATCAAAAAGAAGAAGCCGAAGAACTGGAAACGACCATTCGTGGGTATATCGCGGAATTCTTCCCTAAAGCGGAAATTCAGTATTTTACCTAATCAAGGCAATTTTCTATTAAAAACTGTCATAAATCGCTCTAATCCTGCTTAGAAATGTAAAGACCGGATTAGGGGAGGGCAGCTATGATTATTGACGGCGTTTTTTCCGGAGGCGGGATTAAAGGCTATGGTTTAGTGGGAGCCCTGCAGGAATTAGAAGAACGGGGATTTGTATTCCATCGAACAGCCGGTACAAGTGCAGGATCCATAATTGCAGCTTTCGTAGCAGCTGGGTACACAGGTGAAGAATTGGAAAAGCTTTTTCTTGATATAGATTTAAGCACCCTGCTGGACAAAAGGCGTGGTATTTTGCCTATCCCGTTTGCCAAATGGATCCTTCTATACTGGAAACTTGGCCTTTATAAAGGCAACGCACTGGAGACATGGGTCGCCGGTAAACTTGCCGAAAGGAATGTAGTCACCTTTAAGGATATTCGACCGAAATCCCTCAGAATCATAAGCTCTGACATTACAAATGGGAAATTGGTGGTACTGCCTGATGATTTACCGAACTATGGCATTGATCCGAGCACTTTTCCAGTGGCAAAGGCAGTAAGAATGAGTTGTAGCATTCCTTATTTTTTTGAGCCAGTCAAACTTTATGTCGGAAAACGCAAGTTCCTTTTTGTAGATGGAGGTGTGTTAAGCAATTTTCCAATGTGGCTATTCAATTCCGATCATGTAAGAAAGGAAAGGCCAGTCATCGGTTTGCGGCTAAGTGTCGATGAGATATGGAAACCGCATGAGGTCGATAATGCGGTTGAATTGTTCTCCGCATTATTCAAAACGATGAAAGATGCCCATGATGCAAGGTATATTTCCAAGAAACACGTCCATAATATTGTATTTATCCCGATGAAGGGAATTTCTGCAATGGATTTCAATCTGAATGATGAAACAAAGGGTGAATTGATGAATCTGGGCAGGCAGTACACGAGAGAATTCCTTAAAAAATGGACTTATTGATTGTAAATAAAAAATCGGGCTCTTAAAAAGAAGCCCGATTTTTCTTTTTATTCTTTTTCCCTTCGATGACGGTTAAGTGACTATCCGTTTTCTTTCTCCATTTTATTTTCTTTGAAGATTTTGCTGCAGAGAAGCTAGCCACATTATCTTTTTTCGAAGTTCGGTTTTTTAGCCTTTTTTTCGATTGACGGGCAGCCTTTCGGAATGCTTGCTGCTCTTTCTTAACTGGTTTTCCCTTTGTTAATCCGGTATAAATCATATAAATAATCCCTGCGACAATGGCTATTATGAGAATGTTTCTAAAAAAGCCAATCGGGTCATTAAATAGTCGGCTCATTAGTCCGAGGACTCCGAGGGCGATGATTCCGTATATCATGAAAGATATGAAACGTTTCAACAAAGACACCTCCTTAAGAGCATCATAAGCATTTTTAGCTTATTTTAAACATCATTAATGTAAAATATTTGAAAAAAAGTAAAGAGCATTCCCATAGTTAGTATATGATTTTCCATAATCAAAATGTGTATAGATGTTTTACACAATTACATCGGATTCTAAACTTTTTTCTGTTTCTTTTTCCATCCTTAACAGTTCTTGAAAGGATGCTAATGCGACTTCGACTTGATCATCGGTAGGGGCTTTGGTTGTCAATAACTGAAGCCAAAGGCCGGGATAGCCGAGGTAACGAAGAAAGGGAATATCCCTTACTTTGTTGGTCAACTGCAGTACCTCGAAGGCTATGCCAAGCACGACGGGGATTAGCAATACTCGATCCACGACACGGAGCCATAATGGATCGGTCGGAACGAGCATATAGACGAACATGCCTACAATGACTGTAAATAGAATGAAGCTGCTGCCGCAGCGATAATGAAGGCGTGAACTTGCCTGCACATTTGCTACGGTCAATTCTTTTCCGCTTTCAAAGCAATTGATCACCTTATGCTCTGCCCCGTGATACTGAAAGACACGCTTGATCAAAGGCGTCATGGATACTACGTAAATGTATACCAGCAATAATATCAACTTGAACAAGCTTTCCATTAAAACCTGGGCCATATGGCCGCTGAATTTGGGTCTTGTCAATTCGGCAAGAAAGACTGGAATCAAAGTGAAAAGCAACTTCCCGAATAGGAAGGAAAGAACACCGATTACGGCAACTCCCAGCCAAACACTTATTTTAGAAGATTCTTTCGTTTCTTTTTTCTTTTCTTCCTGCTTTTCCCCGTCTTCTTCTTCATACTGTTCAGTTGAAAAGTTTAGATGTTTCGAGCCGGTGGCACTTGACTGAATCAGTGATACGATACCGCGTAGAAACGGTACTTTTTTTAAGCGGCTGACAACAGGTTTCGATTCACGCGGAAGATGATAATATACAATCGTTGAATCTTTGCGGCGTACCGCAGTGACTGTGTGATGTTTGCCGCCGAACATGACGCCTTCCACTACAGCCTGCCCTCCATAAACGGGTTTTTGAACCTCAGACATTTCTACACCAACCTAATAGTTATTCACGTAGCTCTCTCAAGGGTGCTAACATGTTTATTATCAAGCATCACAAGGGTTTAAAGGCGTTCCAATAAAATTGAATGGAAGCTTTAACCCTGCGATTACTTTATGAATGTTAAATCACAGGAAGGTAGTATCCTGTGTACATTATAAACTTCCACAGAGGATGGGTATTTTCCTCTGAAAAAAGTAGATTATTTATGATTTAATCATACAGAATAAATCACAAAACCTCTAGTGATTCTCCTTCCTAAGAACAAAAAAAAATAGTTCTAATTAACAAAGGGCATACTACGTAGCGGAGGTGATTGATATGTCTTCTAATGAAAATGGACAAATTCAACAGGGATATCAAAGCATGTTAATCTACAATGTACTTGCTGTCGGTTTTGTTGGGGGGGCTTTAGCCAGTTTTATCGGTATCTGTGCCCATTATTTTAATTTTATGGATTTCAGCCCAAAATTCATACTAACTTCATGGTCCAACATGACTTGGATCGATCAGTGGCTCGGTACGGTAATGACCATAATTTTATTCGGGATTCTATCCGTGGGGATCGCTTTTTTATACTATAGTCTTTTTAAAAGGATGAAGAGTACTTTTACGGGTATTTTTTTAGGAGTGGTTTGCTGGGCTTTGCTGGTATTTGTCCTAAAACCGATGTTCGTCGATTTGCCAACCTTTTCTAAAATGTCAGCAAATACGGTTATAACAAGTATCTGCATTTTTATTATATACGGACTTTTTATAGGGTTTTCTATATCATACGATCATCAGGAATATATGCGCCAAAAAAACAAAGCCGAGAAGCAGTCGGAAAGCTGATTGCTTATTGGTTGTAAAAAAGTAGTAAGACAATTTGTAATTATGATAGAATGTTCATGGAAAGCATTCTTTTAACATGAGCAGGTGTTTGATGATGACAAAAATTTTACTAATCAATGGTCCGAATTTAAATCGCTTGGGGAAGCGGGAACCTGCGCATTATGGATCCTCGACGCTTGCGGATGTGGAAGCACAATTGATGCAGCAAGCTCAAGGGTTAAATGTGGAATTAACCTCTTTTCAAACAAACCATGAAGGAGCGATTATCGACAAGCTACATTGGTCAGAGGATTATGGGATCGACGGGATTATTATTAATCCTGGAGCTTTTACTCATTATAGCTATGCGATTCGTGATGCAATAGCCGGAATTGATGTTCCTGTGGTGGAAGTGCATATTTCGAACATACATGCCCGTGAAAGCTTTCGGCATGAATCAGTGACCGCAGCGGTATCGGCGGGACAGATTGTCGGCTTGGGGATACACGGATATGAATTGGCGTTGCAGGCGATCACAAAGATTGCAAAGGGGAGAAATTAAATGAATAAACTAATGCGCTTAAGGGCCTCAATGGAAAAGGTGGGCATTGATGGTTTTTTGATCACCAGTACATATAACCGCCGATTCATGACCAATTTTACGGGAAGTGCAGGCGTTGTCCTTATTTCCCAAAAAGAAGCTAAATTCATCACTGATTTCCGATACGTGGAACAAGCGGGCAAGCAGGCACCGGATTATGAGATCGTTCAACATAAAGGAACCATCATCGAAGAAGTAGGCAAGCAGGCTAAAGCGATGAATATCGGCAAGCTGGGCTTTGAGCAAGAGCACCTGACTTATGCTACATATAAGGCATACGAGGCGGCCATTGATGGTCAACTTTCGCCGGTGTCAGGTGTCATTGAGAATTTACGCTTGATAAAGACTTCATCAGAGATTAAGATATTAAAGGAAGCGGCTGCTATTGCTGATGCTGCGTTTACACATATCCTGGATTTCCTGCGTCCAGGGATCTCGGAACTGGATGTATCCAATGAACTTGAATTCTTTATGAGGAAACAAGGGGCAACCTCTTCTTCCTTCGATATCATTGTAGCATCCGGCATAAGGTCCGCACTTCCGCATGGAGTGGCTACGGATAAAATCATCGAAAATGGCGATTTTGTCACATTGGATTACGGGGCATACTATAACGGATATGTGTCTGACATCACTCGGACATTAGCAGTTGGCAAGCCAAGTGAAGAACTTATTAATATTTATGACATTGTTTTGGAAGCTCAACTGCGGGGAATGGCTGGGATCAAACCTGGTATGACTGGCAGGGAAGCGGATGCACTAACTCGTAATCTAATTGAAGAAAAGGGATATGGGCAGTATTTTGGTCATTCGACCGGACATGGAATCGGTCTTGAAGTTCATGAAGGTCCAGCATTATCCTTAAGGTCTGATATCATTTTAGAACCAGGTATGGCTGTAACCGTTGAACCGGGCATTTACTTACCGGGTGTAGGCGGAGTGCGGATTGAAGATGATACAATCGTTACAATTGAAGGTAACGAAGCACTTACTCATTCAACCAAAGAGTTAATCATTCTGTAAACATGTACATGTAGGAGGACAAATTTATGATTTCTGTAAACGATTTTCGCACGGGTGTTACAATTGAAGTAGATAATGGAATTTGGCAGGTTATCGAGTTCCAACATGTTAAACCTGGGAAAGGTGCAGCTTTTGTACGTTCTAAACTTCGTAACCTTCGTACGGGTTCAATCCAGGAGAAAACATTCCGTGCTGGTGAAAAAGTCGCTAAAGCACATATTGAAAACCGCAAGATGCAGTACCTTTATGCAAGTGGAGATAGCCATGTATTCATGGATAACGAAACGTATGACCAAATCGAACTGCCTGCTTCAAGCATTGAACGTGAACTTAAATTCCTTAAGGAAAATATGGAAGTACATATCATGACTTTCCAATCGGAAACACTTGGGGTCGAGCTTCCAAACACAGTGGAACTTGAAGTGGCGGAGACTGAGCCGGGAATTAAAGGAGATACATCTTCAGGCGGCACGAAATCAGCCGTACTTGAGACGGGCCTTTCGGTTCAAGTTCCATTCTTCATCAACCAGGGTGACAAATTATTGATCAACACTAATGAAGGATCTTACGTATCACGTGCATAAATGAAAGGAGGCCGAGATTAATTTCTCGGCCTCCGTTTGTTGTGGGTTCTATCGAGGAAATGCTTACCTGGAAAAGAAGACTTCGGCACTCCTGCTGAAAAACTGGCTAGCCGAGATACCAAGACGCTTGGCAGACAGTCGGCGGAATGGGAGTGGATTTTCTGGGATGCAGCTTGAACTTTCTAAAATAAAAACACTGTAGACCGAGATTAATTTCTCGGTCTTTTTTTTTATGAACCGGGAAGATATAAAAAATCAATAATCGGTCTGTTTCTTTAATAGCCTGTCATCATTATGGGCTTGTCGGCATATATTTTATTGAAAGTGGTGTATACAGGAGGATTGTCAAAATGGAAACGATTCTTTCTTTTTTACCGAAAAAATTAAACGAGCAACTCCGGGGTATGACACCGATGATGATCGATAGGATGGAAGAGCTGCGAATTCGGGTTGGAAGGCCGCTTGAGGTCATCGTGGGAGGGGAACCATACTTCTTTTCCTATGAAGTGACCCATCTGGATGCAGATCAATTATTGAATCAAATAGGTCAATTTTCGTTATATACACTTGAGGAAGAATTAAAGCGAGGTTATATAACCATAGCGGGCGGACATCGGGTGGGGCTTGCTGGAAAGGTGATCCTTGAAAATGGGTCGGTCAAAGCGATCAGGGATATATCCTCATTCAATATTCGGGTTGCGCGTGAAAAAATAGGTGCAGCTGAACCACTCACTTCATATTTGTATGACGAAGAATGGCAGCATACTATGTTGATCGGTGCTCCGCAAACGGGAAAAACGACCATATTACGTGATATTGCAAGAATGATATCCAGTGGTAATGAAAAACGCGGCATCGCTCCTCAAAAGGTGGGGATAGTGGACGAGCGCTCGGAAATTGCCGGATGTGTTCACGGAGTGCCGCAGCTCAAATTTGGAACAAGGGTTGATGTGCTCGATGGATGTCCTAAAGCGGAAGGGATGATGATGATGATCCGTTCAATGTCCCCGGATGTATTGATCGTGGATGAAATAGGTCGTGCAGCAGATACACAGGCTGTGCTGGAAGCGGTGAATGCAGGCATTAAACTTATGATAACCACACATGGCCATACACTGGATGAGGTTAAGAAGCGACCTTTTATCGCCGAAATATTAAAGCAAAACATCTTTGAACGTTTTATAGAATTACAGAGAAGTAAATCCGGTAAGCGGAGCTACAAAGTCCTTGATGCATCGGGGGTTCCCATTTTCTTGGGAGAAGGTGTGAACCCGCATGTTTAAGATAATAGGAGCAGCGATAATTATTATTGCAACGACATGGGCAGGTTTCGAAGCTGCGAAAAAATTAAGTATGAGGCCTCGTCAACTCAGACAGCTGAAAGTCGCCATGCAATCGCTTGAAGCTGAAATCATGTATGGTCATACACCCTTGAAAGAAGCGGCAAGGAAACTTTCTAAACAGATGGCCAAACCTTTATCCATCTTTTTCGATACATTTGCAAATCGACTCGAGTCAGGTGAGACCACCGTCAAAGAAGCATGGGATGATAGTTTAAAGAAAATATGGCAATCCCTTGCTTTACAACAGGGAGAATTCGAGATTCTTTCACAGTTTGGGGAGACGCTTGGAAAAAGCGATAAATATCATCAGCAAAAGCAAATCATGCTAACGATGGCACACTTGGAACGGGAAGAGAGCGATGCACTCGACCGACAGGGGAAATATGAAAAAATGATGAAAAGTCTTGGTTTTTTAACAGGGCTATTATTGATCATCTTGCTGATGTAGGAATATGTGGGGGGAATGGAAATGGGCATTGATGTGGACATCATATTTAAAATAGCGGGTGTTGGGCTAGTTGTGGCATTTCTTCACACGATACTCGATCAGGTTGGGAAGAAGGAATATGCCCAGTGGGTGACACTTTTTGGATTTATCTATATTTTATTCATGGTTGCTTCTGTTGTAGAGGATTTATTTCAAAAAATTAAATCTGTATTTCTATTTCAGTAAGGGAGGGATTCGCGATTGAAATCATAAAAATCGTGGCCATTGCCCTAGTTGCCACCTTTTTGGCACTGATCGTCAAAGAGCAAAAACCAAATTTCGCATTCCTGCTAGTCGTTTTTGCAGGGTGCTCCATCTTTCTTTTTTTAGCTGACAAAATATACGAAATCATTTTGATGTTAGAAAAAATTGCAGTTAATGCGAATGTAAATACCGTGTATCTAGAGACCATCTTAAAAATAATCGGAATTGCCTATATTGCAGAATTCGCTTCTCAAATTACAAAAGATGCGGGGCAAGGCTCGCTAGCTTCCAAAATAGAATTGAGCGGAAAAATCTTGATCCTTGCCATGGCAATTCCGATTTTGACGGTCATTATCGAAACGATTTTACAGATGCTCCCAAGTTAACGGATTATTCCTACTAGTCAATGAGGTGAATGTATGAAGCAGCGGATGCCTTACTTATCCATTCTATTCGTTTTACTCTTTTTTTTGCATGCATCTATTGGACAAGCTGCCGAAAATCCAGAAAATAGCAAAAATGATCAAGAGCCGATCATGCAGTCCGAACTGGTACAAGCCCAAATAGAAAGGCTGGGTGTCGATGAGCTCAAACAATATTGGGATGACATCGTTACGGAATATGGAGGATTCTTACCGGAAAGCCAGAAAGGGAGCTTCATGGATTTTGTCAGCGGCGATAAGAAATTTTCCTTTGACCAATGGATAAAGGGAATGACAAAATTCATCTTTCATGAACTGCTCGTGAATGGAAAGCTGCTGGGATCACTCATTTTATTAACCGTTTTCAGCATGTTCCTCCAGTCTTTGCAGAATGCGTTCGAGCAAAGCTCCGTAAGTAAGGTCGCTTATGCAATCGTTTATATGGTGCTGATCATTTTGGCACTTAACAGTTTTCATGTGGCGATGGAATATACAAAAGATACGATAGATTTGATGATTTCCTTTTTAATGGCGCTCATCCCCTTACTCTTGGCATTGATAGCTGCTTCAGGCGGACTTGTATCGGCAGCATTCTTTCATCCGGTATTGATGTTTTTGATGAATACAAGCGGCATCTTGATCCAGTTTGTCGTCCTTCCGTTATTATTCTTTGCAGCGATTTTAAGCATAGTCAGCACGCTGACCGAACATTACAAAGTGACTCAGATGGCACAACTTCTCCGTAATTTTGCCATCGGTATCCTCGGAGCATTCATGACCATATTCCTTGGTGTGATCTCCGTTCAGGGAGCATCGTCAGCTGTAGCAGACGGAGTGACCATCAGGACAGCCAAATTCGTGACAGGTAACTTTATACCGGTAATAGGGCGCATGTTTACCGATGCAACGGATACGGTCATCAGTGCCTCCGTTCTTTTAAAAAATACTGTTGGCTTGTCAGGCGTCATCATTCTCTTGCTCATTACCACATTTCCCGCCATAAAAATCTTGATGATTTCTTTTGTATATAAATTGGCAGCGAGTCTTTTACAGCCGCTGGGCGGAGGTCCTGTAATAAAATGCCTTGACATTATAAGTAAAAGCATGATTTATATTTTCGCTGCATTGGCCATTGTCTCACTCATGTTTTTTTTAAGTGTCACGGTCATTATCGCCTCTGGAAACATTACCCTGATGGTTCGTTAGAAAGGAGGAGGGCTTGGTGAGTTTTTTAGCTGGCTGGGTATCCAACATCATCATTTTTGTATTGCTGGCTACTGTGATTGATATGCTTCTTCCCAATTCAGCTTTACAGAAGTATGCAAAAATGGTCATCGGACTTTTACTGATTGCAATCATCATCACTCCTATATTGGGATTATTCAATATGGATTTCGACGATATTCTCACTGCGGCTACTAGTGAATTTAAGGATCAGGAAAAAAAAGATTTAGGAAATTTGACAGAAATGAAGAAAAAAGAAATACAAGCTACCCAGGGTGCATATATTTTAAAACAAATGGCTGTTGACTTACAGGCAGAAGTGGAAGAGGAGCTGATGGTGGATTATAACATGAAGATTAGTTCAATTGATGTAGGGGTCAAGAATGAGGAAGAACCGGGTGTTGATGATCTGCAGAACATAACCATCTCATTGGAAAAGGCAGAAGGGAAAGAAAACTCGGAGATAGAGGCAGTAGCGAAGGTTGATATCAATGCAGATGGCCCATCATCCACTTCGAATGATGCCAATCTGGATGCTGTCAAAAGGTTTCTGGCAACAAGTTGGTCTGTTGATGAAGAAATCATTGAAATCGCCGGGGAAAGGAAGTGACTGAGTATTGAACAAAGACAAAGGTCCATTATCCTGGCTGCAAAAACTATTAAATAAAGACCCTGACCAAAAAGAGCCTAAGGAAAAAAAGCCTTCCCTGTATGTCTATGCTCTAATAGTTGTCCTTTTGGGAGCGGGAATCATGATGGCCGGGAATTTGTTAACCACCAACCAGACTGGACAAACACCTGAAGTGAAGACTGTATTCAATAATGATAAACAGCAGGGTGATGAGGGGGATGTTGAAACATTCGGCCAGAAGAAATCAGAATTCAAGACAACAAAAGACTATGAAATATATCTTCAAAATGAAATGAAGGAAGCGCTTGAATCCATCGCAGGCGTCCAGGATGTAAAAGTCGTGATCTACGTCGATGCATCCGAGAAAAAAGTATATGAAAGAAACAAAGTCACCCAAAAACAAGTCACTGAAGAAACCGACCAGGAAGGCGGAAAAAGGACGGTCGAAGACACATCTGTTGATGAACAGCTAGTTTTGGTCAAGAGCGGTGAAAAAGAAGGACCGATCATTTCGGAAACGAAAAAACCTAGTGTACGAGGAGTCCTGGTTGTCGCTAAAGGGGCCGAAAACATTCAAATAAAGAAGTGGATCATCGAAGCTGTCACACGCTCACTTGATGTACCGAGTCACAGGGTTTCTGTCATGCCTAAAAAATAAGGGGGAAAATCTACATGTTATTAAAAAAACAAACCGTTTGGTTATTGACTATGCTAAGTTTGGTCGTTGTGCTTTCAGTCTATTATCTAACCGCTCCTGAAGAAAATGCCGCCGATATGACGGCAACAGAGCAACAAGAAAATAAAGCAGAAACTAAAACAGAGAACAAAGCGGATACAAAAGGGGAAAATAAAAGTGAAAAAGAAACGACCAAAAATACAGAAGGTTCATCTGTGACCATTGCATCTGGAGATGAGTTCGAATCGTTAAGGATGCAGATCGAAGATGAACGGGCGAAGCTGAATGAAGAATTGACTGCAAAGATGGGCAACACAGAACTATCAGCTGAAGAAAGAGACGAGGCTTATGCAAAAATCGAACAATTAAGTGAAACGAAAGTAAAAGAAAATATCATCGAAAACTTAATAGTTGCCATGGATTACAATGCCGCACTGGTCCGGGTGGACGGTACGGATGTAAAGGTGAGTGTCAAGGCCGATAAACAAACGAAAACAGAGGCCAATAACATTATTCGCCTTGTAAGGAAAGAAGTGAGCGATGCACAAAATGTTGTGGTCGATTTCCAACCGGAAAAGTAAACACACATACAGAAAAAAATGCTGATACAGAACAGTTCAACTTCATAAAATTTTGAAAGCCTCTTTAGTAAAAAAAAGGAGGCTTTTTTATTATGATTTTTTTAAACTATCTTACAATCTGGAAATTTTAGAGGAAAAGTTTTTTTATGTCAATTGGCATAAGGAACTCAAATAAAAATGGTGATAATGACCATCCGTAATATTCTAGAAAAGTAATATAAATGGATATTATTGCTGATTTTTTAGGAATTAAAGGCAAAATTCAAGAGAAGGCGTTAAGGTGCCCCAGTTGAAAAATATTCACAATATTATAATAAAGGTGTAAGATAGAAGTATGGATAATAAGTTACAACTAATCTATCATTGAATTTGTATAAGCTAATATTGTATGATGTTAGAAGCTGGTCATAAACTTTTCAATTTTCTTCGGGAAACAATATTTTGAGAAAGTGAAATATCTGTTATAATACAGATGAGGTTTGTATTCAGTTTATTCGCATTCTCATAAAGAAAGCGGCTACTTTGTGCAGTATTGGACAAAGTAGGATAAGCTAAGGGTATGGTTACATAAAATATTATTGCCTCACACAAATTCATACTAAATTAGACAAGGGGTGCCACAAAATGAAAGTGCAAGAAATTCGTGAAATTATTAAGCTAGTCGATCAATCAAATATCAATGAATTCGTTTTTGAAAATGAAGGAACGAAACTTAAATTGAAAAAAACTGAAGCGGGTACAGTATTACAATCAGTAGCTGCTCCAGATGTTGTTCAAGCCAATGCAGCTGT
The DNA here is from genome assembly GCF_025175645.1 of Peribacillus aracenensis. Taxonomy (NCBI): domain Bacteria; kingdom Bacillati; phylum Bacillota; class Bacilli; order Caryophanales; family Bacillaceae; genus Peribacillus; species Peribacillus aracenensis. The sequence goes on along the minus strand of NZ_JANZMJ010000003.1, from coordinate 91,817 downwards.
AGAGGTCAAGCCCGCAGCGGCCCCTGCTCCTGCAGTGACGAAAGCTGTTGAACCAGCAAAACCTGCCGCTGCAGTCAGCGAACAGGAAAATTTACATAAAATCACTTCTCCGATGGTAGGGACATTCTACCAATCTCCTGCACCAGATTCACCTGCATACGTAAAAACAGGTGATAAAGTAACGGGGGATTCCATCGTCTGCATCGTGGAAGCCATGAAACTTTTCAATGAAATCGAAGCTGAAGTAAGCGGTGAAATCGTTGAAGTCCTTGTAAAAGAAGGGCAGCTTGTAGAATATGGTCAACCGTTATTTTTAGTAAAGCCGGAATGAGGAGCTGTTTCTAAATGATTAAAAAGGTATTAATTGCCAATCGCGGGGAAATTGCTGTCCGAATCATCCGGGCATGCAAGGAATTAGGAATCGAGACTGTTGCAGTCTATTCAGAAGCAGATAAAGAAGCATTGCATGTTCAAATTGCAGATGAAGCATATTGTATCGGTCCTAAATTATCAAAAGACAGTTATTTGAATACAACGAACATTATCAGCACAGCCAAGAAAACGGGATCTGATGCAATTCATCCAGGATATGGATTCCTAGCTGAAAATGCCGACTTTGCTGAGCTATGCCGTGAATGCAATATCATTTTCATCGGTCCTAGCCCCGAAGCGATCAATAAAATGGGAACAAAGGACGTAGCAAGGGAAACCATGCGCAAAGCTGGTGTACCGATCGTTCCAGGTTCCAAAGGAATAATTAAAGATACGGATGAGGGTGTAGCCCTAGCTAATGAAATGGGCTATCCAGTCATCATCAAAGCTACTGCCGGCGGAGGCGGTAAAGGTATCCGCGTTGCGAGGACGGAAGAAGATCTCATCAAGGGCATTAACATTACGCAACAGGAAGCCGCTACGGCATTTGGGAATCCGGGCGTGTATATTGAAAAGTTCATCGAGGACTTCCGTCACGTTGAAATACAAGTCATGGCAGATAATCATGGCAACGCAATCCATTTAGGTGAGCGTGATTGTACGGTCCAACGACGTTTGCAAAAACTTGTTGAAGAAACCCCGTCACCAGCGTTGGATGGTGAAACACGTGCGGAAATGGGGCAGGCGGCAGTAACGGCTGCACTTGCCGTTAACTATTCAGGTGCCGGAACAGTAGAATTTATTTATGACTATGTGAATAGAAAATACTACTTTATGGAAATGAATACACGTATCCAGGTTGAACACCCAGTTACGGAAATGGTAACGGGCGTGGATTTGATTAAAGAACAGATCAAAGTTGCTTCAGGTAACAAACTATCGCTTTCACAAGAAGATGTCACTTTTAACGGATGGTCTATCGAATGCCGGATAAATGCGGAAAATCCAGAAAAGAATTTCATGCCTTCCGCAGGTAAGATTCAAATGTATTTACCGCCAGGCGGCTACGGAGTTCGTGTGGATTCCGCGGCATACCCTGGGTACTCGATACCGCCGTATTACGATTCCATGATCGCTAAATTGATCGTCCATGCATCGACTAGAGAAGAGGCGATCGAGAAGATGAAACGCGCCTTAGGTGAGTTTGTCATTGAAGGGATCAGTACCACAATTCCTTTCCATATTAAGTTACTTCAACATGAACAATTTGTTTCCGGGGAATTTAATACCAAATTCCTTGAAATATATGATGTAATGAACTCATAATGTAAAGGAAGACAGGAGGTGCTTTTGAATGAGTGAAATGGAAGGCCAATTACTGGAAATGAATGATTATAATAGTGGGCTGGGCAAAGTGGAGATTGCGCCTGAGGTAATAGAGGTTATTGCGGGTATCGCTGCATCGGAAGTTGAAGGTGTTGCACATATGCGCGGGAATTTCGCTACGGGTGTTGTTGAAAAGCTTGGTAAAAAGAACCACGGTAAAGGTGTTAAAGTGGACTTAACGGGAGAATCCATCAAAGTCGAACTTTATTGTGTCATGAAGTTTGGTGTTTCAATTCCGAAAGTTGCTCAGGAAGTGCAAGATAACATTCGTGAAGCTTTGTTGAATATGACCGCTATCGACGCTGGCGAAGTGAACATTCATGTAGTGGGCATTGCGTTTGAAAACGCTAAACAAGAAGCGGATTACGAACAAGAAGTGTAAGTGTTCATTCGATTCACACCTGCAAAAACCCGGCAAAAAGCCGGGTTTTTGTTTTTTTGAATGTATACTCCGTGATACCCCTAATTTGGAGCCTGCTTATAATATTAAATTTAAATGAACATAATAAAGCGGTGTCTGGAAGTTTCCCTTTAATTCAAGGGTGATTTCTGTTAGAGTGTAAAAGGTGAAATATGAGCATGAAAGCTAGGCATGAGCTTTTTGACACTTTCAAAAAGTATGGGACTGTGTTGGCCGTTTAATTGGAAAGTAATCTTGAGATGTTATCTTGATTCAAGATATTGAACCTTTTGGCCTTGAATTTAGTGGGATTTAGCTTGATTTTTTAAAAAAAATAGCGAAAATCTTAATATTTTTGAAAAAATGTTATTTAATGTTCGTTTGTTCTAGCATTTTCATATATAATAGTAGATGTTAAAGGAGTAAGATTATGAAAAGAAGAGAAGCCCGTGAAAAATCCCTTCAAGCACTATATCAGATAGATATTGCCAACTCGAATGCAGAAGAAGCAATGGAAAGCGTATTGGATGGTGCTCCAACTGATGAATATTTCAGGAAATTAGTAATGGGGATAACGGAAAATCGAGAACAAATTGATGGAATGATCAGGGACAATTTAGAGAATTGGACGTTGGAAAGACTGGCGAACATTGATCGGAATTTACTGCGGATCGCGGTTTATGAAATGGTTCACAGTGAAGATGTTCCTGTAAGTGTTGCAATGAATGAAGCTATTGAAATTGCTAAGAAATTCGGTGATGATCAATCGAGCAGCTTTGTAAATGCCGTTTTATCCAAGGTAAAGGTGAAAAGCGGCAGCTAAAGTTGCAGCCTTGAACAAGGATTCTCGCAGCAATTTCTTTAGCGAAATTAACTTGGGAGGAATAAACACATGTCAGCTCAAATCATTAATGGTAAAGAAATTGCAGAGTCAGTTAGGCAGGACATCAGTAAGGAAGTTCAACAATTACGTGAAAAAAATATCGTTCCGGGTTTGGCTGTAATCCTGGTGGGTGACAATCAAGCATCACAAACTTATGTGCGCAATAAGCAAAAGGCCTGTGAGGATTTGGGCATGCATTCCGTATTGATTAAAAAGCCTGAGGAGCTCTCGCAGGAGGAATTAATTCAGAGCATTGCTGAATTAAACCAGGATGACAGCATTCATGGTATATTGGTGCAGCTGCCATTGCCTGGACATATTCAGGAAAAAGCGATCATTGAAGCGATTTCGCCTGAAAAGGATGTTGATGGATTCCACCCGATTAATATTGGGCGGATGATGACAGGGCAAGATACCTTTTTACCTTGTACTCCATACGGCGTCATGGTGATGCTTGAGTATATCGACTATGACCTTGAAGGTAAGCATGTTGTCATCGTAGGGAGAAGTAATATCGTCGGAAAACCAGCCGGACAATTATTTTTAAATGCAAATGCAACCGTTACATACTGTCATTCACGGACAAAGGATCTTGCCTATTATACAAAGCAAGCCGATGTCGTTGTGGCAGCTGTCGGAAAGAGGGACACGATTACGAGTGACCATATTAAAGAAGGCGCAGTCGTCATTGACGTCGGAATGAACAGGAATGATGAAGGGAAGCTTTGCGGTGATGTGGCGTTTGATGAAGTGAAAAATAAGGCTTCATACATTACACCTGTTCCTAAAGGCGTTGGTCCAATGACGATTACGATGCTTATGAAGAATACGGTCAAATCTGCTCAAAAAGCACATGAACAGTACGAGCAAGCAATAAAAAGCTGAAAAAACGTTAAATTATTTTAAAGAAGCGGACCTCTTGTTTTATAATAACGGGAGACCGCTTTTTTCCATTCATGGATTGATCAAGTTTCAAGTGTAATCTATAGCGGTTTTCTTTATATCCGATTTCCATCGGAAGGAGACATGATATGAGCAACCAACAATATTTGAGTGTGTCGGCTTTAACGAAGTACATCAAAAGGAAGTTCGATGCCGACCCCCATTTGCAAAATGTATACATAAAAGGTGAAATTTCGAATTTCAAACAACATACAAGCGGACATATGTATTTTACTTTAAAGGATGAGAAAGCCCGACTCCTCTCCGTTATGTTTGCCGCCAATAATAAAGGGATGAAATTCCTGCCCGAAAATGGCATGAAGGTACTTGTTAAGGGTGATATATCATTATATGAAGCAGGAGGACAGTATCAGCTTTATGTGAAAAGCATGGCCCCTGATGGTGTGGGGGATTTGTATCTTGCCTATGAACAGCTGAAGAAAAAGCTGGAGGCGGCAGGTTTGTTTTTGGCCGAACACAAGAAGCCGATCCCGCAGTACCCTAAGTCTGTAGGTGTCATAACATCGCCGACCGGAGCGGCATTAAGGGATATCCTGATAACCATCAAGCGGAGATATCCAATTGCCAGGATCATCGTTTATCCAGCCCTTGTACAAGGGAATAATGCAGCTAAATCGATTGCCAAGGCAATTTCCATGGCTAACGCAAGGGCGGAAAGCGATGTTCTCATTGTCGGAAGAGGCGGTGGATCGATCGAGGAACTATGGGCGTTTAATGAGGAGATTGTGGCTGAATCGATTTATGATTCCGATATACCGGTAATTTCTGCTGTAGGTCACGAAACCGACTTTACAATTGCTGATTTTGTCGCCGATATGCGTGCTCCTACACCGACTGGTGCAGCAGAGTTAGCGGTTCCTCACTTGAATGAAATACTCGAACGCCTGATGAACCGCAAGAACCGATTGACCCGCTCCATTCAAGAAGCGGTGAATTTTGAACGAACCCGGTTGACCAGGATGGAGAGGTCTTATGCCTTCCGTTATCCACATAAAATGTATGAACAGAAGCTGGAACAGCTAGACAAGACGATGGACAGGCTAGGAAGGACCAGCACCCGGTATTTCATGAAAAAGAGAGATGAGCTTAATCAGCTGAACGATATTCTGAAAAAGCAGCATCCTGAACAAGCTGTGCAAAATGCGAAAGATGAATTACAGCAGCATGCAAAGGTTTTACGTAGGGCCATGGAAGCCATCTATCGGCAAAAATCACAGCAGTTCGTCCATATAACTGCCACTTTATCTGCCCTAAGTCCACTAAAAATCATGGAACGGGGTTATGGATTGGTTTTTGCTGAGGATGAGACATTAGTGAAAAGTACACAGCAAGTATCCAAAGGGGATAAGATAGCGGTTTCGATAAAAGATGGAACACTTGAATGTGAAATTAAAGAAATAAAGGAGCGGATTGAACCATGACAAAAAAACAGGAAGCTACATTTGAAGAAGCGATGGAGAATCTCGAAAAAATTGTAGAGCAGTTGGAAGAAGGCGATGTACCCTTGGAAGAAGCCATCTCCATATATAAACAAGGAATGGATTTATCAAGGCTTTGCCATTCAAAGCTTAAGGCAGTTGAAGATCAGTTGACTCAAATTTTACGCGAAGATGGGGAACTTGAAAACTTCGCTGTACAGGAGGAAGAATGACATGGGTACAGAGTCCTTTGAAATGTTTTCTAAAGAATATAAGGCGATTATAGAACGGGAAATCGTGGAATATGTCAATAAACTTAAAGCTCCGGCAGTGGTCAAAGAAGCCATGGTCTATTCACTGGAGGCAGGAGGTAAACGGATTCGCCCGTTATTGGTCTTTGCCGTTCTGGAGGCCTTTGGAAAAAACTTGAGGATGGGGATTCCTGCAGCGGCTGCCATTGAAATGATTCATACATATTCTTTGATTCATGATGATCTTCCGGCGATGGATGATGATGATCTCCGCCGCGGAAAACCGACGAACCATAAAGTGTTCGGTGAAGCGGTAGCAATACTGGCGGGTGATGCGCTTCTTACATATAGCTTTCAATTGGTGACGGATATGATCGATCCCGAGGTGACGGCTGAAATGAAGCTGAACCTGGTAAGTGAAATTGCGAATTCTGCCGGAGCCGAAGGAATGGTTGGAGGTCAAGTTGCGGATATGGAAGGTGAAAATAAACAGTTGACCCTTCAGGAATTGGAGTATATACATGAACATAAAACAGGGAAGTTATTGACTGCAAGCATCCTTTCCGGTGCTATATTAGCCGGGGCGAATGAAGAACAGCAACTGCATTTACGTGACTTTGCATACCACCTGGGGCTTGCTTTTCAAATTCGCGATGATATCCTGGATATTGAAGGGTCGGTCGAGTTGATCGGCAAGCCGGTTGGCAGTGATGTGGGGAATCATAAAAGTACATATCCATCTTTACTTACGCTTCAAGGGGCAAAGGAAAAGTTGGAACATCATATAGAACTTGCCCATGCCGCTTTAGGAAAAACAACCTTACAAACTGGTTTGTTGAACGATCTAACTGATTTAATAGCGAACCGTAATCATTGATTGTGGCTAAATTTGTTATCAATTGAGGTTTTATGGTATACTCATTGTGCAAAAATATGTGAAAATCAAAATGAATTTTTTTATTGAGATACGTGATAAAATAGGTATGATAAGCCGCCGAAATCACCTGGGTGTTGGCGGCTATTTTTTAACTTAAAACCAATTTTTCGGTCTAGTCATCCATTCCTCTTTAATGAGGCTTTGTTTATGCTTACAACCGAAAATTACAGAAAGTGAGTGGTCCTGTTTGGATCTTCTATCTATAAAAGACCCTTCTTTTTTGAAGAAGATGAATAATGAAGAACTTGTTGAGTTAAGTGTGGAAGTACGTAAATTTCTTGTGGAAAAATTATCGGTGACGGGTGGGCATATTGGGCCCAATTTAGGTGTCGTCGAGTTGACTATAGCCTTGCATAAAGAATTCGACAGTCCGAATGATAAAATTTTATGGGATGTCGGGCATCAATCCTATGTCCATAAAATCCTGACTGGCAGAGCAGGAGAGTTCGACACCTTAAAGAAATATAAAGGTCTTTGCGGTTTTCCGAAAATGATTGAAAGCCCCCATGATGTTTGGGAAACAGGTCACAGTTCGACTTCCCTTTCAGCTGCAATGGGAATGGCGGCTGCCCGTGATATCAAAGGTGAAAGCAGTTTTATTCTGCCTGTAATCGGGGACGGTGCACTAACAGGCGGAATGGCGCTTGAAGCGTTGAACCATATCGGTGATGAAAAAAAGGACATGATCGTTATCCTGAATGATAATGAAATGTCCATAGCCCCTAACGTAGGTGCTTTACACACGATATTGGGAAGATTGCGGACAGCAGGTAAATATAACTGGGCAAAAGATGAATTGGAGCTGCTTTTGAAAAAAATACCTGCAGTCGGTGGTAAACTTGCAGCTACAGCTGAACGCTTGAAGGATAGCATGAAGTACTTATTGGTATCAGGAATCTTTTTCGAAGAGCTTGGTTTCACATACCTTGGACCGGTAGATGGTCATAATTATGAAGAATTGCTGGAGAATTTAAGATATGCCAAGAAAACGAAGGGACCTGTACTGTTGCATGTCATCACCAAAAAGGGCAAAGGATATTCACCTGCCGAATTGGATACAACAGGGAACTGGCATGGGACAGGTCCATATAAGATCGAGACTGGCGATTTTGTGAAATCCCCTAGTAAAGGTCCTGCTTGGAGCGCTCTTGTAAGTGATACTGTCAGCAGGCTGGCTCGTGACGATGAGCGGATTGTCGCGATTACACCTGCAATGCCCGTAGGATCGAAGTTGGTGGGCTTTTCTCAAGAGTTCCCAGAGCGTTTCTATGATGTAGGGATTGCCGAGCAGCATGCTGCAACTTTTGCTGCAGGATTGGCAACGCAAAAAATGAAACCTTTCCTGGCTATTTATTCAACCTTCCTGCAAAGAGCTTATGACCAGGTCGTTCATGATATCTGCCGTCAAAATTTGAACGTATTCATAGGGATCGATCGTGCCGGATTGGTTGGTTCCGATGGTGAAACGCATCAAGGCGTTTTCGATATTGCATTCTTACGCCATGTTCCGAATATGGTGTTGATGATGCCTAAGGATGAAAACGAAGGTCAGCATATGGTCAATACAGCCTTAAAATATAATGATGGTCCGATTGCTATGCGTTTCCCTCGTGGGAATGGTTGGGGAGTTGTGATGGATACCGAATTAAAGCAGATTCCAATCGGTTCGTGGGAAGTTCTTAAAGAAGGAACGGATGCTGCGATCTTAACGTTCGGAACAACGATTCCCATGGCTCTTGAAGCGGCAGAACTGCTGGAGAAAGAGGATTATTCAGTTAAGGTGATCAATGCCCGGTTCATTAAGCCTTTGGATGAGAACATGTTAAGCAGTCTCCTTGGTGAAAAAATGCCAATCTTGACAATAGAAGAAGCGGTACTTCAAGGTGGTTTTGGTAGCTCTGTACTTGAATATGCCCATGATCAAGGATTTTATGGGGCAATTATAGATCGAATGGGAATACCTGATTATTTCATTGAACATGGAAGTGTCGATGAACTTCTTGAAGAAATCGGTTTAACGACTGAGACAGCCATCAAAAAGATTAAAATGATAACACCCAAAAAAGAAAAAAGGGCCTGACAATATGAAAGTGATGAAAGAAAGAGTAGATGTATTACTTGTAGAACAAGGCCTGGCCGATACACGTGAAAAAGCGAAGCGTATGGTTATGGCAGGTCTTGTCTACGCGAATGAAGAAAGGTACGAAAAACCGGGGGAAAAAGTACCGGTCGATCTCGAATTTACGATCAAAGGAAAAGTCATGCCCTATGTTTCAAGAGGCGGTCTTAAACTTGAGAAGGCATTAAGGGAATTCGATTTACAAGTGAATGGAAAAATACTGCTTGATATAGGTTCATCAACTGGTGGGTTCACGGATTGTGCTTTGCAAAATGGCGCCATAATGTCTTATGCGCTTGATGTCGGCTATAATCAGCTTGCCTGGAAGCTTAGGCAGGATGAGCGGGTAAAAGTAATGGAACGGACCAATTTCCGTTATGTTACACCCGCCGATCTCGATGGGGAGATGCCAAACTTTGCAAGCATTGATGTTTCTTTCATCTCGCTTACGTTAATTTTACCGGTGCTAAAGACCTTGCTCGTCCCGAATAGTGATGTCGTTGCCTTGGTTAAACCGCAATTCGAAGCTGGTAAGGATCAAGTGGGGAAAAAGGGGATTGTTCGTGATCCCAAAATCCATAAACAAGTGTTAGATAAGATCATTTCTTTTTCTTTAAAGGAAGGCTATGATATTAAGGATGCCTCTTTCTCGCCGATTACCGGCGGTGATGGAAATATTGAATTTTTACTTCATTTACATTGGCAAGGCTCAAAGGAAGTGGGAACGATATTGCTTTCGAAAACGGTTGATGACATCGTTGGAGAGGCCCATGCCCAATTTAAAAAAGAATAGTTAGAACTTTGTATGGGCTCCTTTGGCTGAATGGTTGGCTAAAGGAGCTTTTTAACTATACATTGTGCATCGTGTACTTGAATCATTTATCGATGGATACATAAAATAGGTAAGTGCAAATAATAGACTTATATTCATTTTTAGAGAAAAAAGTTGTACAATTGCATAAAAATCCGATAACATTAATATTAGCCACTTTCAAAAGCGGCCTATTTGCACGTACTGATGATTGAAGCAATCCCATATTGGGACAGACTGCTTAAGTAAGAAATGAAAGTGAACCATTACCATTAAATGAGCAACAGTTGAGAAGAGGTGCTTCTACTTATGAATAAAGGACAACGACATATAAAAATAAGGGACATTATAACGAATAATGATATCGAAACCCAGGATGAGTTAGTTGAAGAATTGAAATTAGCTGGATACAATGTAACTCAAGCCACTGTTTCTAGGGATATTAAAGAGCTTCACCTTGTAAAAGTGCCTTTAACGGATGGAAGATATAAATACAGTCTGCCGGCCGACCAACGTTTCAATCCACTTCAAAAATTAAAGAGAATCCTTGTCGATGCATTTGTACGCATTGACTCTGCCAACAATTTACTGGTTATGAAGATGCTTCCAGGTAATGCCCAGGCAATCTGTGCATTGATTGATAATTTAAATTGGCAAGAAATACTCGGAACGATCGGCGGCGACGATACTTGTTTAATTATCTGCCGTTCTGAGGAAGATGCAAAGATCATTTCCGGCAAATTCTTGGACATGCTCTAATAATGTTGTGAGGTGACCTAGTTTGTTAACAGAACTATCGATTAGGAATTTTGCGATCATAGACAGCCTGTCCGTTTCATTTGAGAAAGGCTTGACGGTCTTGACAGGAGAAACAGGGGCAGGGAAGTCAATCATAATAGATGCCGTTCATCTTTTGGTGGGGGGACGTGGTTCTGCAGAGTTCATTCGGCATGGTGAGTCGAAGGCTGAAATAGAAGGATTATTCCAAATTGAAGATGAAAAACACCCCGTCTTTGCCAAAGCGGAAGAGTTTGGCATCGATATGAATGATGGGATGGCGATACTTCGAAGGGATATCTCACTGAGCGGCAAAAGCGTTTGCAGGGTAAACGGAAAGCTTGTAACGATTGCCATCTTACGTGAGATAGGACGGACGTTGATAGATATCCATGGCCAGCATGAACATCAGGAATTAATGGACGAACGACTCCATCTTCCACTGCTCGATCAATTCGGCGGTGAAAAGATCGCATCTGCACTCACTGAATACCAAAAGCTATATAAACGTTATGAAACCGCTTCTAAACAATTGAATGGTTTGAGCCAAAATGAACAGCAAATGGTCCACCGCCTTGATTTGATCCAATTTCAATTCGATGAAATCCAAAAAGCTGATTTGAAATTACGCGAAGATGAGGAATTGATGGAAGAGCGGAAGAAAATTAATAATTTTGAAAAAATCCATGAAGCGCTGCAAACCAGTTATAATGCTTTAAATGGTGAGCAGCATGCAATTGATTGGCTTTCCGTAGCCATGAATAATTTGGAGGAAGCGGCAGGGCTTGATGAAGGTTTAAAGAACAGCTCTGAAACCGTTTCAAATAGCTACTTCCTGCTTGAAGAGGCTGTGTCTAACATCCGTGACCAATTAGACTCTTTGGATTATGATACAGAACGGGTGGAATTCATTGAAAGTCGCCTTAATGAAATAAATCAATTAAAGCGTAAATACGGGCGGACCATCGAGGAAATCCTGGAATATGGGGCCGCTATTGAAGAAGAAGTCGAAAAACTTCAAAATAGGGAAACCCATATAGCGAAGCTTGAAAAGGAAATGAAATCCATCAAGGCAGATTTAATTGTCGAAGCAAAGAACCTGTCTGAACTTCGCCAGAAATTCGCTCAGCAGCTAACAAAAAAGATTCATCAGGAATTAAAAGATTTATACATGGAAAAGACAATTTTCGAACCACATTTCCTTCAAACGGCCTATACTTTCGATGAATTGTCAGATAGGGGCATCAATCAGTCAGGGCTGGATTCAATGGAATTTTATATTTCCACCAATCCAGGTGAACCATTAAAACCTCTATCTAAAATCGCATCTGGTGGTGAACTGTCGAGGATCATGCTTGCATTGAAAAGCATATTCTCCAAGCACCAAGGCATAACGTCCATTATCTTTGATGAAGTGGATACAGGTGTGAGCGGACGGGTTGCGCAATCCATTGCAGAAAAGATCTATAAAGTGGCAACTGGATCACAAGTACTGTGCATATCCCATTTGCCACAGGTGGCAGCTATGGCGGATACTCACCTTTTCATAGCGAAAAATGTAAGGGCCGGACGCACGAATACCTCGGTAAAGCCGTTAATTGAAACTGAAAAAATAAAAGAAATTGGCAGGATGATTTCAGGAGTAGAGATAACGGATTTGACTAAACAACATGCAAATGAATTAATCCAGCTTGCCAAAAGGCTGAAGATAACAACTTGAAGGGCCGGTAAGTAGATTAATTAAACTAATCATAAGCATTCATTGTAAAGCTATCCAAAAACGGATAGCTTTTATTTTTTGCACCTGTTATAAATGACTGTCATGAGGGCTAAATTAAAGGTGTAGCCATTAAGTTTCAGAGAGCGAGGAGAGTGAATGGATTGAAATTTATATGGATAAACAGAATCATCGGTGGAATTCTCCTTGTTTCGCTATTAACATTAGGGTTATACCAGCCATCTCGTGAATATTTTTTAATTCCAAATCATCTTGTACTATTTGAAGGAAGTCAATATAGTATTTCCAAGTCATTGCCTGTTTCTGCAAAAACTTCGAGATCCAGTGATGGAATTTCGCTTCATGATGAACAAGCCTCGATTACACTTGGTGCTGAGAAACCGGGTACGAATGAAGTGTTACTGGATGTAGCAGGCTTGCCTGCCAAAAAGGTCGACATCAGGGTGTTAAAAGATTTTAAGGTCATGCCTGGTGGCCAATCCATTGGAGTAAAGCTTAATACTCTTGGGGTGCTCGTAGTAGGTCATCATCTTATTGATACTGCGCAGGGGAAAAAATCACCGGGAGAAAAAGCGAAAATTGAAATCGGTGATATTATTACAGAAATCAATGGTCAGACGATAAAGAAGATGGGGGATGTAACCCCTTTTGTTCAGCAGGCAGGTGAAAAGGGTGAGGCGTTGAATCTTGTCATTAACCGTGATAATGAAGTGCTCCACAGTACCCTATTACCTCTAAAAGATAAGAATGAAGGAACTTACAAATTAGGTTTGTATATCCGTGATTCGGCAGCTGGTATCGGAACGATGACGTTTTATCACCCGGATTCAAAAAAATATGGGGCGTTGGGACATGTCATATCCGATATGGACACAAAAAAGCCGATTGTTGTTAAGGACGGACAGATTGTTCAATCGACGGTCACATCCATCGAAAAAGGAAGCAATGGTGATCCCGGAGAAAAATTGGCACGCTTTTCTTCTAATAAAGAAAAAATAGGAAATATCAATCGCAATAGTCCCTTTGGAATTTTTGGGAAATTAAATCAAGATTATAAAAATGGAATTAACGACAAGCCACTCCCCATCACCCTTTCCCATGAGGTAAAGGAAGGACCAGCAAAAATCCTTACAGTGGTGGACGGTTCTAAAGTGGAGGAATTCGATGTCGAAATCGTCAGTTCCATACCACAGAAGTTTCCTGCAATTAAAGGTATGGTCATAAAAGTGACGGATAAAGAATTGCTGCAAAAAACAGGTGGGATCGTTCAAGGTATGAGCGGCAGTCCTATCATACAAAATGGGAAATTAATCGGTGCAGTCACACATGTATTCGTTAATGATCCTACAAGTGGGTATGGAGTCCATATCGAATGGATGTTAAACGAAGCCGGTATAAATATATACGACAAAAATAATTTTGAAAAGGCAAGCTAAGAATCCGGGTATCCTTTTGGATGCCCCTTTTTAATGGAAAGTTATGGTTAGCAGAGGTTTTGGGTAGGAATTAAATTTGATTTCTTTAAAAAATAGAGGCTTTTTTGAAACGATGTGATAAAATGATAACGATATGAAGATTTTTCGACAATCGCTTTATTCGAATAGCAAACGAAGTCGAAAACAAGAGATATCCGGAGAATAATATTGAATTCCTTATATTTTTTCAAAAATAAAAGGAATTTAGTTTCCATTGTCGAAAAGTTCAATTACAATAGAATTTAGTCATATAGAAAAAAAGACCAATTGTAGTTGAGGAGGAAATCAAGCGTGAAAAAAATTAAGGTGTGCGTTGTAGATGATAATAGAGAACTTGTTGGCCTTCTGGATGAATACATTTCTGCACAGGAAGACATGGAAGTAATTGGGGTGGCACATAACGGTCAAGATTGCCTGGGGATGCTTGAAAGCGTTGACCCGGATATATTGATCCTCGATATTATCATGCCTCATTTGGATGGGTTAGGTGTACTTGAAAAACTTCGTGAAGTAAAACGGGGTGCTATGCCTAATGTGATTATGCTTACTGCATTTGGTCAAGAAGATGTAACGAAAAAAGCTGTTGATTTGGGTGCGTCTTACTTCATCCTGAAACCATTCGATATGGAAAATCTGGCCAATCACATACGTCAGGTAAGCGGTAAAGGGCAGGCGGTTTTAAAAAATCATAGTCAATTTAGCTATCGTCCCCAAAATGAATCCAAGCCGAAGAACCTCGATGCCAGCATCACAAGCATCATTCACGAGATTGGAGTGCCTGCACATATTAAGGGCTATTTGTATTTAAGGGAAGCGATATCGATGGTATATAATGATATTGAACTATTGGGTTCTATCACCAAAGTTTTATATCCGGATATCGCAAAAAAATACAATACTACGGCCAGCCGTGTCGAACGTGCTATCCGGCATGCGATTGAAGTGGCCTGGAGCCGTGGAAATATAGAATCCATATCATCTCTTTTCGGATATACCGTAAGCATGACTAAGGCAAAACCTACAAATTCCGAATTCATTGCCATGGTTGCCGATAAGCTGCGCCTAGAACATAAAGCTTCTTGACAGGGGTAGGGAAAAACCGGTTGTAAGGATTCAGGGTAACAATTGACCATATAAAGGCTAGAGCCGCTAAATATAAATAGGAACTCTCCGTTCTGGAGGTAAAGGACAGGAAGAAGTTGCTTCTTGATTTTTTCTAATCGGCAACTTCAAAATTTTTACGCCGGTTTAAAAAATTAAACGCCTTTTATTTATTGGATTTTAAAGGAAATCCCATAAATAAAAGGCGTTTTTGTTTGGTCGAAAAAGCGGTACAAATCATTTTAGACGAAGTAGGTAGCAGTGGTTAAAAGACCGGACAGAAAACCAGCGGGAGTTTCCTGAAAGCCGATCTTCACGGTTGAAAAGAAGGGGAAATTAATCGGCGGCGTGATTGAAGCAAATGGAAAGTGAGGGCGGCAGTAATCGGGAATCGAATGGAACGGAAAACGTTAATAATAGTGAAGGGATTTAACCGTGATCTTTTAAAGAAGAATTGAATGAGATTTTGCTTTTATATAAATCAAAAATAATGGAACTTGAATCAATGAAGGAAAAGCTGGATATATATGAAATTCTCCGGGACGATTGGGTGAGAAAAGTTTTCAATACGAACAAACAAAAAATCAATTCGAGAGGATGATGCCTCAAATATCAATTGGACGAAAAATGGAAGTCAATCATGGACATGCCTGAATCAAAAGGTGAGGGGAAATTACGATTGGTCAAATGTCCTTCCCGGATATCCGCTTGCAAATCAAAAGCTTGGAAAAGAAATTGGGTGTTCTGACGAAAGGAACATTCTATGCAGAAAATAACCACCTGCATTTTGATTGAAGGATTGATCTAGATGAAAATAATTTGCTGTTTCTGTTCATAAATTGGGATATAACAATTATTGAGAGAGGCGGCGTTTCATCATGACCTTAATCTTTGCGCATCGAGGCTCTGCAGGTACACATCCGGAAAATACGATGGCGGCGTTCAAAGAAGCTGCCCGTGTCGGGGCGGACGGAATTGAAACGGATGTCCAGCTCTCGAAAGATGGGGAAGTGGTCATCATTCACGATGAAAAGCTCGATCGTACAACGAATGCCTCGGGGTATGTAAAAGAGCGGACCTTGATGGAGTTAAAAAAACTTAATGCTTCTGCAACCCATAAGGGTAAATTGGGAAAAGAAAAGATTCCGACGCTTGAAGAACTGTTTATTTGGCTTTACGATAATCAGCTTTTTTGCAATATTGAATTGAAAAATACTCTTTTTCTGTATCCAGGCTTAGAAGAGAAAGTCATCCGGCTCATCCGTACTTACGAAATGGAGGAAAGGGTAATCCTTTCTTCATTCAATCATTGCAGTTTGGTCAATTGCCACCAATTGGCCCCTGAATTGGAAACCGCACCGCTTTATAGGGATGGTCTATACATGCCGTGGATATATGCCAAGGCAATAGGCGGTAGTGCGATCCACCCAAATATCAGGGTTGCCCCTGATGCACTAATTCAAGCATCGATGAGTATGGGTGTTCCTGTACGGCCATATACCATTAATAAAGAAGCAGAGATGAAGCGGTTATTCAAACTGGGGTGCAGCGGCATCATTACCGATTTTCCCGAGGAAGCCGTACGAATCAGAGAAGGATTGAAATCAAGATAAAAAAAGAAGGTGCCATATGAGATATGGCACCTTCTATTTACGTTTAAAATTTAGTGAACCTGCTTTGGACCTTATTTTGTTTTCGGTCTCGATGAAGGATGAAGCCGGCGATAAAGGCTATTCCGCCAATCGTTATGAGCAGCCCTATTAAAAATTGCAGCCAAAGGAATGGATAGGGAGGCTGTAAAATACCGAATACCATGTCCCTCATTATTTTTATGCCATAGGCAGCAAAGGCTCCGGGT
The DNA here is from genome assembly GCF_025175645.1 of Peribacillus aracenensis. Lineage (NCBI taxonomy): Bacteria > Bacillati > Bacillota > Bacilli > Caryophanales > Bacillaceae > Peribacillus > Peribacillus aracenensis. The sequence continues at coordinate 75,328 of NZ_JANZMJ010000003.1, read as the reverse complement.
ATAAAAAGAATCAAAAAAGCGATTAAACGTTTCATGCGGTCAAATCCCTTCCGAAAATTCCGTCTTTAAAAAATGATAAAGGATATAAATTATTTGTCAAGTTCCGGGAATCAAGATAATGACTGGGAGTTGGTGGCTGTTTTTAAAGGGAGCCAATATGGTAAAATGGTTGGGAGTATGAAAAAAATTGCAGGGAACGATCTATTAAAAGGGGTAATTATATCTTAAGGGGGATGGCTCATGCAAAAGGTCATGATAGTAGGGGGAGGAGTGGGAGGGACAACCGTGTTGAAACTCCTCTCGGAAAGTGAAGTATTCTCCATTGTTTGTATGGCTGATACAAATGAATCTGCTGAAGGGATGCTTGCAGCAAATGAACGAAGGATTCCTACAGTGACTGATTGGAGCGTGGGATTGGAGCGGGATTTGGACATCATTTTTGATACGACCGGAGATCCATCTGTCTATAAAAAGATAAAAAGGGACATGGGCGAACAAACGATTCTCATTCCTGGAAGTGTTGCCCTCATTATGACTAAGCTGTTTGAAGAGAAAAATCGATTAATAAGTAAATTGGAGAATGCCTCGGCAAAAATGGACTTGATTCTTAATACGACCAGTGAAGGAATGGTGGTGATTGATCATGAAGGATTCATCATCATGTTCAATGATAGTGCGGAACGTGCATCTGACACAAAGCGTGAAGATGTGATTGGCAGACATATCAAAGATTTCATCCCTTCTACTGGCTTGCTGTCAGTTATGCAAACGAACCAAAAAGAAGTAAATCAGGAAATCACCCTTAGCAATGGGATGGAACTCATAACGACAAGGATCCCTCTTGTGAATGCCGATAAAGAAATCATAGGGGCTTTTTCCATGTTTAGGAATAAAACGGAAGCTGTACAATTGGCAGAGCAGATCACTGATTTAAAAGAGATACAGACGATGCTCCAGGCGATCATTCAATCCAGTGATGAAGCCATATCTGTTGTGGACGAACAAGGCAGGGGGCTTTTGATCAATCCGGCATATACAAGAATCACCGGCTTAACAAAGACCCAAGTGATCGGTAAGCCGGCTTCCATCGATATTTACGAAGGTGAAAGTATGCATATGAAAGTGCTTCAGACAAAAAAACCTGTTCGGGGTGTCAATATGCGTGTCGGCCCAAAACATAAGGAAGTGATCGTAAATGTTGCTCCAATCATTGTGGATGGGTGCCTGAAAGGGAGCGTTGGCGTCATTCATGATGTATCGGAAATTCAAGCTTTGACCCACGAACTGAATCGGGCAAGACAGATTATCCGGACATTGCAGGCTAAATATTCCTTTGATGATATAATTGGGGCTTCCGAAGAGATGAAGCTTCCCATTGAACAGGCGAAATTATCGGCAAGAACACCTGCTACTGTCTTATTAAGAGGGGAATCAGGGACCGGCAAAGAGTTATTTGCACATGCCATACATAATGCGAGCGATAGGAAATTCAATAAATTCGTACGGGTAAATTGTGCAGCCATCTCGGAATCATTACTTGAAAGTGAACTGTTCGGTTATGATGAAGGAGCCTTTACTGGGGCAAGCAGGGGGGGAAAGGTCGGTTTTTTTGAAGAGGCAAATCAAGGGAGTATCTTTTTGGACGAAATTGGTGAATTGCCAGCCAACATCCAAGCTAAATTACTTCGGGTATTACAAGAAAAGGAAATCATCAGAGTGGGGGGGACGAAGCCAATCCCCATCAATGTCCGGGTAATAGCCGCTACGAATATCAATCTTGAACAGGCCATCGCAAACGGATCATTCAGGGAAGACTTGTATTTCAGATTGAACCGCATGCCTATTTTCATTGCACCATTAAGAAAGAGAAAAGAAGATTTGAGAGAATTGGCGGAGCATTTGATTAATAAAATCAATCAGGAGTATGGACGGAGCATAGAGGGAATTACAGCAGCAGCTATACATAAAATGCAAATTTACAACTGGCCGGGTAATGTCAGGGAACTGGAAAACATCTTGGGGCGGGCAATCATTTTCATGAAATTGAACGAGACGGTCATTGATATACAACATATTCCGGATTTTATCGAAGAGATTCCAGTAAAACAGGAGAAATTATTATTGAAGCCTTCTGGCTACGTATCGGGGAAACCGCTCTCGGAGATAATAGACCAGTATGAAGCCGAAATCATTCAGCAGGCGTTCCATGCCCACAAGGGAAATAAAACACTTACGGCAAAAGCGCTGGGGATTTCAGTTAGAAATCTATATTACAAAATTGAAAAACTAAAACTATGAAAATTTTTGCACGCAAATAATTGCGTACTATGAAAAAAACTGCGTGGAATTTTCTGATTTATTTTAATTTAAGCGAGACTCCACTTCTAACATGAAATTTTTTTGAATTTGTTATAGGCTATAGTTGCCCAACATATTAACCAGCATCTCCTTTATTTGGATAAAAAGGCTCGCATTATGTATTTAATTGGCATGTTATTTGCATATTTAAAAGTGAATGGTTCTTTAACGGGAACCATTCCCCAGTGGGGAATATATCATGCTAGTAGCGGATTTTATTTTAAATGAACGTAGTAACAAATAAGAATGAGGAGTAATTCAGTGTTCTCATATCTGATATGTAATAAAACATCTAGGGAGGATTCCTTTATGGAAATTTTTAAATATCTTGAAAAGTATGATTACGAGCAATTGTTATTCTGTCAGGATAAACAATCGGGTTTAAAAGCGATTATTGCCATTCATGATACGACGTTAGGACCTGCGCTTGGAGGCACAAGGATGTGGACGTATGCATCTGAAGAAGATGCCATTGAAGATGCCTTAAGGCTTTCAAGAGGAATGACATATAAGAACGCAGCTGCCGGCTTGAATTTAGGCGGGGGAAAAACTGTCATCATCGGCGATCCCCGTAAGGATAAAAATGAAGAAATGTTCCGTGCCTTCGGAAGGTATATACAAGGGCTGAATGGGCGTTATATAACAGCGGAAGATGTAGGTACAACGGTTGAGGATATGGACCTCATTCATGAGGAGACGGATTTTGTCACTGGGATTTCCCCTGCATTCGGTTCTTCGGGGAATCCTTCCCCTGTAACTGCCTATGGGGTATATCGCGGTATGAAAGCTGCTGCGAAAGAGGCATTCGGAACTGATTCTTTAGAAGGCAGGGTGATTGCGGTCCAAGGCGTCGGGAATGTTTCTTATAACTTATGCCGTCACCTTCATGAGGAGGGCGCCCAGCTGATCGTTACGGATATCAATAAAGAAAGCGTGGCCCGTGCGGTTGAATCCTTTGGGGCGACTGCAGTTGATCCTGACGAAATTTATGGAGTCGACTGTGATATCTATGCACCTTGTGCATTAGGGGCTGTCATAAATGATCATACAATCAATCAAATCAAGGCGAAGGTCATTGCTGGTGCGGCCAATAATCAATTAAAGGAACCTGTTCATGGCGATCAAATTCATGAAAAAGGTATTATATATGCACCTGATTATGTAATTAATGCAGGTGGAGTCATAAACGTGGCCGATGAGCTTTTAGGATATAATCGGGAAAGAGCCCTTAAGAAAGTGGAAACGGTTTATGATACAATTGAAAGAGTCATCGAGATTGCAAAACGCGATCAAATCCCAACATATAAAGCAGCGGATAGGATGGCAGAGGAGCGAATTGCCCGCATGAGGAATTCAAGGAGCCAATTCTTGCAAAATGAAAAACATATCTTGAATGGAAGAAAATGATTGTAGTTTCACAAGATATAGATTCCTGTGTTTTTTTAATTTAAACACAGGAATTTTCAACATGGATAACGTAATAAACATATGCCAAGTAAAAATGGTGACAAATAGTATGTATTTGTGAGGAGGAGTGGTTTTGGCTGAAGATTTTGACCTCGTTATACTCGGAGGAGGAACTGGCGGGTATGTGGCGGCAATAAGGGCTGCTCAATTAGGATTGAAAACGGCTGTCGTGGAGAAAGGCAAGCTCGGCGGAACGTGTCTACATAAAGGCTGTATCCCTTCGAAAGCACTTTTAAGGAGTGCGGAAGTTTATCAGACTGCAGTGAAAAGTGAGGAATTCGGTATAGTTACCGGGGATGTAAAGGTAGACTTCCTTAAGGTGCAGGAAAGAAAGAATAAAGTGGTCGATCAACTCTATAAAGGTGTTCAGCACTTGATGAAACAAGGAAAGATAACGGTTTATGAAGGGTTAGGGCGTATACTTGGTCCTTCTATATTTTCACCGATGCCTGGGACAATTTCCGTGGAAATGAATAATGGCAGTGAAAATGAAATGCTCATTCCTCAGAATGTCATCATTGCTACCGGTTCGCGTCCGAAGACACTGCCCGGTTTAGCTATTGATGGGGAATTGGTGCTTACATCGGATGAAGCTCTAAAGCTTGAGAGCCTGCCAAAATCAATGATTATTGTAGGCGGTGGAGTTATCGGCATTGAATGGGCTTCGATGCTCAATGATTTTGGTGTGGAAGTGACAGTGCTGGAATATGCAGATAGAATCATCCCGACTGAGGACCATGATATTTCCAGTGAAATGCTTCGTCTCTTAAAGAAAAAAGGCGTCAAATTCGTTACAGGTGCGAAGGTATTGCCTGAAACCCTAAAAACGGATGATTCAGTTACCATTTCTGCAGAAGTCAATGGTTCGGTGGAGGAGTTCACAGCTGAAAAAATGCTGGTTTCCGTAGGCAGATCAGCTAATGTTGAAGGGATTGGCCTTGAAAATACGGAAATTGTGAAAGAAAAAGGCTTTATTGAAACCAATGACTTCTTCCAAACGAAGGAATCACATATCTATGCAATCGGTGATTGTATTGGCGGTCTCCAGTTGGCTCACGTTGCCTCCCATGAAGGTATTACGGCCGTTGAACATATCGCAGGCCAAAAACCGGAAAGGCTGGATTATTCGCTCATTTCAAAATGTGTGTATTCAAGCCCTGAAGCTGCAAGTGTCGGTTTGACGGAAGAACAGGCAAACAAAGAAGGCTATGACCTTAAAATTGGGAAATTCCCATTCCGTGCAGTTGGTAAGGCCCTTGTTTTCGGGGAAGCGGATGGCTTTGTCAAAATCATCGCCGATAAGAGAACGGATGATATACTGGGCGTTCATATGATCGGACCACATGTTACGGATATGATTTCAGAAGCCGGACTTGCAAAAGTGCTTGATGCGACACCTTGGGAAATAGGCAAGACAATTCATCCGCACCCAAGTCTCTCTGAAGCAATCGGAGAGGCGGCCCTTGCTGTCGATGGACGTGCCATTCATTCATAAAGAATAAGGTCAGGAGGTTTTATGATGGTAGAAAAACGTCATGAACAATTAGGCTTAAATGAGGAAACGGTTTTAGATATGTATCGGACAATGCTTTTGTCCCGCAGAATTGATGAGCGCATGTGGCTTTTAAACCGATCCGGGAAAATTCCCTTCGTGATTTCCTGCCAGGGGCAAGAAGCTGCACAGGTTGGGGCTGCGTTTGCGCTGGATCGGCAAAAGGATTATGTACTGCCTTATTATCGGGATGTAGGTGTAGTTCTTACCTTCGGAATGACCGCAAAAGACTTGATGCTTTCAGGTTTCGCGAAAGAGGAAGATCCCAATTCCGGCGGGCGCCAAATGCCTGGTCATTTTGGTCAAAAGAAAAATAGGATCGTCACTGGTTCATCGCCTGTAACGACACAGGTCCCGCATGCTGTTGGAATTGCACTTGCAGGGAAGATGGAAGGTAAGGATTTGGTGACATTCGTAACGTTTGGAGAAGGTTCATCCAATCAGGGCGATTTTCATGAAGGGGCCAACTTTGCAGGTGTGCACAAGCTACCGGTCATTTTCATGTGCGAAAATAATAAGTATGCGATTTCCGTTCCTATTGAGAAACAGCTATCGTGTGAAAATGTTTCCGACAGGGCGATTGGCTATGGGATGCCTGGAATAACGGTGGATGGCAATGATCCATTGGAAGTGTATGCAGCTGTGAAAGAAGCGGCTGACCGTGCACGAAGGGGAGAAGGCCCTACACTTGTAGAAACCGTTTCATACAGGCTCACGCCTCATTCAAGTGATGATGATGACCGAAGCTACCGGACTGCGGACGAAGTGGCCGAAGCCAAAACGAAGGATTCGATAATGACATTTGGAGCGTATTTAAAAGAAGTGGGAATCATGGATGATGGCCTTGAGAAACAAATGAATGATGAAGTCATGAAGATAGTAAATGAAGCAACCGATTATGCTGAAAATGCTCCATATCCGAAGGCTGAAAGTGCTATGAATCATGTGTATGCACAAAAGTAAGGGGGTAATAGAATGCCAGTGATTTCTTATATAGATGCCGTGACAATGGCAATGAGGGAAGAGATGGAACGCGATTCCCGTGTATTCGTATTGGGAGAGGATGTAGGAAAAAAAGGTGGGGTCTTTAAAGCCACTAATGGTTTGTACGACCAATTCGGTGAAGCAAGGGTCATCGATACCCCGCTCGCTGAATCTGCAATTGCAGGAGTGGGAATTGGAGCCGCCATGTATGGGCTGCGGCCGATAGCTGAGATGCAATTTGCTGATTTCATCATGCCTGCCATTAACCAAATAGTTTCAGAGGCAGCCAAAATTAGATACCGTTCTAATAATGACTGGAGCTGTCCTATGGTAATCCGTGCTCCGTATGGAGGAGGAATTCATGGAGCTCTTTACCATTCACAATCGGTTGAAGCGATTTTTGCCAATCAGCCGGGCTTGAAAATTGTGATGCCTTCCACTCCGTATGATGTAAAGGGGTTGCTTAAAGCTGCCATTCGCGATGAAGACCCAGTGCTTTTCTTTGAACATAAACGCGCATACCGCTTGATTAAGGGTGAGGTACCGACTGAAGATTATGTCCTTCCCATCGGTAAGGCGGATGTGAAAAGGGAAGGGGAAGACATTACTGTCATCTCCTATGGCCTTTGTGTGCATTTTGCCCTTCAGGCAGCTGAAAAATTAGCTGCAGATGGAATTTCTGCACATGTTCTTGACTTGCGTACGGTCTACCCTTTGGATAAGGATGCTATCATAGAAGCAGCTTCTAAAACGGGGAAAGTATTACTGGTTACGGAAGATAATAAAGAAGGAAGCATCATGAGTGAGGTTGCAGCCATCATTGCCGAGCATTGCCTTTTTGATTTGGATGCCCCTGTAAAGCGGTTGGCCGGACCTGATGTACCTGCCATGCCATATGCGCCTACGATGGAAAAACAATTTATGGTCAATCCTGATAAGGTGGAAAAAGCAATGAGGGAATTGGCCGAGTATTAATGACTGTTAAGAAGGAGGAACGAATTATGGCTATGGAATTAATGAAGATGCCTCAACTAGGCGAAAGTGTCACAGAGGGGACCATCAGTAAATGGCTTGTGAAGCCCGGGGATCATGTCACGAAATACGACCCGCTAGCTGAAGTGATGACGGATAAAGTAAATGCTGAGGTTCCTTCTTCCTTTACCGGCATCATCAAGGAATTGAAAGCGGATGAGAATCAAACATTGGCAGTCGGCGAAGTCATTTGCTCGATTGAAGTTGAAGCGGCAAAGACGGATAACGGAAATGCTGGGCAAGTTTCTCATAGTGAGGAAATTGTTGATGCACCTGCTATAAGAGATGTGCAGCAAGCGTCGGCCGAACCATCAAGGAAAGCTCGCTATTCGCCAGCTGTGTTAAAACTTTCCCAGGAGCATGGAATCGATCTTTCGAAAGTTAAAGGAACGGGAAATGAGGGACGGATCACCCGTAAAGATTTACTGAAACTTGTTGAATCAGGGAATCTTCCTAAGGCGGATGAGCCTTCCGCCATATCCGATTCGGCACCTGTAGAGAACGCACCTCAAGTTAATCGTCAAGCCAGTCCAGTACCTAACATGCCGACTGCGGCTGGGGACAAGGAAATACCTGTTACCGGCATCCGTAAGGCAATTGCATCCAATATGTTGAAAAGTAAGCACGAAATTCCGCATGCTTGGACGATGGTGGAAGTTGATGCAAGCAATATGGTGAAGTTGCGTGATAATCTTAAATCCGAGTTTAAACAAAAAGAAGGCTATAATTTAACGTACTTTGCCTTTTTCGTCAAAGCGGTTGCTCAAGCTCTTACGGAATTTCCAGAGCTCAATTCGATGTGGGCAGGCGAAAATATCATACAAAAGAAAGAAATCAATATATCCATAGCCGTTGCAACCGAAGATGCCTTATTTGTACCGGTCATTAAAAATGCCGATGAAAAATCAATTAAAGGTATAGCAAGGGAGATACAGGAACTTGCATCCAAAGTGAAGGCCGGTAAGTTAAAAGCGGAGGATATGCAAGGTGGTACGTTCACTGTTAATAACACTGGCTCATTCGGTTCTGTCCAGTCCATGGGAATCATCAATTATCCACAGGCGGCCATTTTACAAGTTGAAACGATTGTAAAACGTCCAGTGGTCATAAATGATATGATTGCAGTACGAGATATGGTGAATCTCTGTTTATCACTTGATCATCGTGTTTTGGACGGACTGGTATGCGGACGATTCCTTGCAAGGGTTAAAGAAATCATCGAAAAGATTTCCAAAGATAACACTTCCATATACTAAAATGATGACCGGAAGGTTGTACCTTCAGACTGTAGGCAAACTCGATGAAAAACGAGTTTGCCTACAGTTTTTTTAATTGGTACAATTTGCCCGTTAATTGGAACTCCGCACTCGATTTCCCGGGCGGGTTGCCCTCGGCACTCTTGGTGCCTATGGGGTCTTTCCTTGGACGCGCTATTCCTGCTGGAGTCGTGCACACCCGTTCCAATCACCTTTTTCAAAAAAATTTGATAGAAACAATGACTATGGTGACGAGGGTGGTTCCTGACCATCTTTTAATCCAGCAGTTATTGATTCGCCAAGGTTTAGACCCTGTCATTTCTCTTTTCCGTAGAAAAACATCGACAAAAATTTTATTTTTGCTATTATTTTATTAAGGGCTGTTCTAATACAGGTCAGCGGCTGTACTTGATTTAAAAAAGGTGAAATAGGCTAGTGGTTTCCCTAATAACCGATTTGCTAATTTCTATTGTCTTAAATTTAAAGAAAATTATGGTAGAATGTTAGTATAATCCAGAACAAATTGACGGGAGGGTGGTTTTCTTATCCAAAACTGACTGAGCGTTCGTTCTCCCAATGAAAGGACAGGGCTTATGATGCGGCAGAAGATAAGAAAGCGATTACAGATGGAACTGAAAGATGTAAAAAACATAACCTTTCCTAAGCCTTCTTTTGAAGAGTGGAAAGAAGCTGCGGAAACAAGTTTAAAAGGGAAAAGTGTAGAAAAATTAAAAACGAATACATATGAGGGCATCACTTTATCACCGCTCTATACAGAAACGGAGGATTCAACGGAAAAAGTAGCTGAATTACCAGGATTTTTCCCTTTCACCCGAGGAACTTCCCCAACGGGATATCACGAAAAACCTTGGCTTGTCGTTCAACCTGTAAGCGGTATCACGGCTGAAGAAGCAAATGAAAAGATGAAGGCTTCATTCAAACGCGGTCAAAATGTCGTGGCATACCCTGCACGATTGCTTGCCGAGGGCGCAAGGGCAGAAAAATTGTTTAAGGATATCCCATTAAAAGGAATTCCGGTTTTCATTGACTTAAAGGGGAAACAAAAAGGATTATTCCCTCAATTCAAGGCGGTAGCCGAAGCACAAAATACCCAATTGACAGGCGTTATTGCTGAAGATCCCATTGCAGAATGGCTCATTTGCGGTCAGCTGCCAGAAGATACGGATAACTATTTTGCAGACTGGCTGAAGACGATCCAAGATTATCAGAGTGTAGGCAGGGATTTAAAAACAATTTTGATTAATACGGCAGTCTACCATAATGGGGGAGCTAATGCCGTACAAGAAATAGCTTATGGATTAGCGGCTGCCGTCCAATATCTATTGGAAGGTCAAAAACAAGGGCTTTCCATTGCTTCGGTTTCCAAAAAAATAGTATTCTCTTTTGCTTTGGATTCAAATTACTTCATGTCCATCGCTAAACTGCGGGCTGCCAGAAGGCTTTGGGCAGGACTTGCAGAAGCTTTCGAAACGGCATCGGATCATTTTAAAATGGCGATACATGCCGTTACTTCCGAGTTGACAGAAACGCTTTATGATCAGCATGTCAATATTCTTCGGACCACAAATCAAGCTTTCGCTGCAGCTATTGGAGGCATTCAATACCTTCAAATTCATCCATTCACACATGCAACTGGTGAAACCGATGATTTTTCAGAAAGAATTGCCCGTAACACTCACTTGATTTTAAAAGAAGAAACAAACATAACAACAGTGGTCGATCCTGCTGGCGGTTCATGGTATGTTGAGCAACTAACGGATGAATTGGCTGAAAAGGCTTGGGCAAAATTCCTTGAAATCGATGCAGCTGGAGGGATACTTGAGCTAATTAAACAAGGCACCCTTCAGAAAGAAATAGCTGAAGTTTACCAAGGAAGAGTCCAAAATGCGGCTTTCAGAAAAGAAAGCATCATCGGAACGAATGTCTATCCGAATCCCGCTGATAAGATTAAAACCCCGACACGGAATAACCATGTGTCATATATGAACGTTGAGAAGCCGGTTGGCATTACCCCACTTGACATGAATCGGGTATCCATTCAGTTCGAACAGATAAGACTACGCAGTGAAAAGTATAAAGAAATAAGTGGAACGGCTCCAACTATTGGTTTGATTAATTTGAAAAATCTCAAATCCTTTAAACCTCGTGCAGATTTCGTTAAAAGTCTTGCTGCTGCAGGTGGTATTGAAACGAACGGCAGTGAGGGGTGTCAAACCGTGGAGGAAGCAGTCAATTATGTAGCTGCGACCAAGCTCCCTATCTATTGTGTTTGCGGCAGTGATGCTGACTATTCGGAATTAGCACCAGCCACCATTAAAGAAATTAAAAAGCAATTCCCTGAAATCACTATTTATTGTGCCGGCAAGCAAAAAGAAGAATTGGAGATTACACTAAATGAAGCCGGAGTCAAAGATTTTGTCCATGTTAAAACAAATGCAATATCCATTTTATCGGAATTATTGCAGAATCTTGGGGTGAACTAAAATGAAAAGACCGAATTTTTCTGCTATAAATCCTGCTAAGCCTGAGATTAAAGGTACGGTGGAAGCATGGAAAAAGGAAGCCGAAAAAGCAGTTGAAAAAAACATGGAGGATCTTCTGTTTGAAACCAATGAACAAATAAAAATCAAACCGCTTTATGTTGAGGAAGATAATCGCGATTTGGAGCATATGGAGAGTGTGCCAGGCATCGCTCCTTTTACAAGAGGGCCCTATCCTTCCATGTATGTCAATCGTCCTTGGACGGTACGTCAGTATGCAGGTTTTTCGACTGCCGAGGAATCCAATGCGTTTTACAGGCGTAATCTGGCGATGGGGCAAAAAGGGCTCTCAGTTGCTTTTGATTTAGCTACACACCGTGGTTATGACTCCGATCATCCACGCGTTGTCGGTGATGTGGGGAAGGCGGGAGTTGCCATTGATTCCATTCTTGACATGAAAATCCTGTTCGACGGCATTCCGCTTGATCAGATGTCCGTGTCAATGACGATGAACGGTGCTGTATTACCCATTCTTGCATTTTATATCGTGACAGCGGAAGAACAAGGCGTAACACAGGATAAGCTTTCAGGCACAATTCAAAATGACATCTTAAAGGAATACATGGTTCGAAATACGTATATCTATCCACCGGAAATGTCCATGAAAATCATAGCTGATATATTTGAGTATACATCCAAATATATGCCCAAGTTCAATTCCATTTCCATCTCCGGCTATCATCTGCAAGAAGCGGGGGCGCCGGCTGATATCGAACTTGCCTATACGTTGGCGGATGGGCTTGAGTATGCACGTACCGGAATGAAAGCAGGTATTGATATCGATAAATTTGCACCGCGCCTTTCATTCTTTTGGGCCATAGGAATGAACTATTTCATGGAAGTGGCGAAAATGAGGGCAGCTCGTTTCATTTGGTCAAAACTGATGAAACAATTCGAACCGAAAAATAATAAAGCGATGGCATTGAGGACGCATTCCCAAACCTCAGGCTGGAGCCTCTCCGAACAGGATCCGTTTAACAATGTCGCTAGGACCCTTATTGAAGCGCATGCGGCTGCACTTGGGCATACACAGTCCCTGCATACGAACGCATTGGATGAGGCCATTGCCTTGCCAACTGATTTCTCGGCACGCATTGCCCGTAACACACAGTTATATCTGCAGGAGGAAACCGGGATCACAAAAGTAATCGATCCATGGGCGGGTTCATACTATGTAGAATCGCTCACTAATGAATTAATCGACCGGGCTTGGGCTCACATAGAAGAAATCGAAGGTCTGGGTGGAATGGCGAAGGCGATTGAAACCGGCCTTCCAAAAATGAGGATCGAGGAAGCAGCTGCAAAGCGTCAGGCTAAAATCGATTCTCAAGTTGAAACGATCGTGGGCGTCAATAAGTATCGTTTGAAAAAAGAGGATCCTATTGAAATACTGGAGATTGATAATACGGTAGTTCGCGAAAGTCAGCTTAAGCGTTTGAGCGAATTAAAAGCGAAACGTGATCAGGCAAAGGTGGATGAAGCTCTTCAAGCGCTATCCATGGCTGCCAGAACTGGCGAAGGTAACCTTCTAGAACTAGCTGTGCAAGCTGCAAGAGTACGGGCTTCATTAGGTGAAATATCCGATGCGATCGAAGAGGTTGCTGGACGTCACAAAGCAACGATCCGTTCCATCAGCGGCGTATATAGCTCGGCCTACTCAAAAGAAGCGGAAATTGAGGAAGTCGTCCGCATGACGGAAGAGTTCCTTGAAAATGAAGGAAGAAGGCCGCGATTGTTAATGGCTAAAATGGGTCAGGACGGTCATGATCGTGGAGCTAAAGTAGTAGGAACGGGGTTTGCGGATTTAGGCTATGATGTCGATATCGGTCCATTATTTCAAACACCGGAAGAAACAGCCATCCAAGCCGTGGAAAATGATGTGCATGTAGTCGGAATGAGTTCGCTTGCTGCCGGCCATAAAACTTTGTTGCCGCAGCTTATGACGGAACTGAAGAACTTGGGCCGTGAGGACATAATAGTGATCGTAGGCGGCGTCATCCCTGCACAGGATTATGATTACCTAATGGAAAATGGGGCTACAGCCATTTTTGGACCTGGTACGGTCATACCACAGGCAGCGAAGAAAGTGCTTCAGGAAATATACAATCGCCTCGGATATGAGGAAGTGGCCCAATAATGAGTGAAGACAAGAAGCCGGAATGGGTCGATCTTAACAATCAGGAAGGTTTTGCTTCTTCATTAAAGCCAGGTGTGGAATTAGCAGCCAGCCAAAACAAGCCTTCAAAAAGCAAATTCGTCAAAAAACATAATGTAAACATACCTGTCCATGAACTTAAAGAGGGAATCATAAAAGGGGACAGGGCCAAGCTAGCTAAAGGGATTACATTGGTTGAAAGCAATGCATCACACCACTTGGATCATGCACAGGAATTATTGCATGCCATCCTTCCACATACAGGGAACTCGATTCGCATCGGGATTTCCGGAGTGCCCGGTGCCGGAAAAAGCACCTTCATCGAGACGTTCGGAACTTACTTATGTGACAGGGGCCATAAGGTTGCCGTTCTAGCTGTCGACCCAAGCTCTTCGATCAATGGCGGAAGTATATTAGGTGATAAGACAAGGATGGAGGAACTGGCAAGAAACCCTCATGCCTTCATAAGACCTTCACCATCCGAAGGCACTCTAGGCGGAGTTCACCGCAAAACGAGGGAAACGATGTTGCTTTGTGAAGCGGCAGGATTTGATGTGATACTGATCGAAACTGTCGGTGTCGGTCAGAGTGAAGCTATAGTACGTAGTATGGTCGACTTTTTCATGCTCCTTGTCCTAACAGGTGCCGGAGATGAATTACAAGGGATGAAAAAAGGGATTCTGGAACTTGTGGACGGAATTGTGGTCAATAAAGCCGACGGAGAGAATATTCCGCTAGCGATTAGGACGAAATCCGAATATAGCAGAATCTTGCACTTCCTTCAGCCTGCAACAAAGGGATGGGCAGGAAAGGCATATGCTTGTTCCGCCATCACCGGTAAAGGAATCCCTGAGCTTTGGGATGTTTTGAATGAATTTTCCGATATGACCAAAGAATCGGGTGTTTTTCAAGAACGGAGAAGAATGCAATCTAAGGAATGGCTTTATTCATTGATTGATCACCAGCTTAAAACGATGTTTTATAAAAATGAAACCGTCAAAGGTCTTCTCCCTATACTCGAGAATCAAGTGATGTCAGGGAATAAAACGGTCACTGCTGCTGTTAAGCAGGCCTTTGGATCTTTTACAGAAACATTTAAATCAAATTAAAAAAGAAATAGGATGGGCAGCGTGGAATGTCTCCTGGCATGCCCCATCCTTTTGTATGCCTAGTTATTTCGCAAATGGTTCTCGCTTCTATTTCATTCGAAACGGTTTATGCGGTTTTAACAGGTAAATTTATTGAATCAAGAAGTGGCAATTGTTATGATAGGGTTGAAGAGAAAACTTGGAAGGAGCAAATGCCATGAATATGGATTTTAATTTTTTAATGAACGACGTAGTCAAACAGGCTCGCGATGAGATAAAGACTGCTGGATATACAGAATTGACTACTCCCGAGGAAGTAGAGGAAGTATTTGCGCAAAAAGGAACGACACTTGTCATGGTAAACTCCGTTTGTGGCTGCGCTGGGGGAATTGCTAGACCTGCAGCTGCTCATGCAATCCATAATGATAAACGCCCAGATCAGCTTGTAACCGTTTTTGCTGGGCAAGATAAAGAGGCGACGGAAAAAGCCCGTGATTATTTCGAAGGGTATCCGCCGTCATCACCATCATTTGCATTGCTGAAGGATGGAAAAATCATCACCATGATAGAGCGTCATGAGATTGAAGGGCACCACCCGATGTCTGTAGTAGAAAAATTACAAGACTACTTCGATCAATATTGCGAAGAAGTGTAAGCCCATAGCCATAGCTAAAAAACCCGCCAATCGGCGGGTTTTAGTTTGACGACAAAAGGGGGTTCGGAAGTAGTCTCATCCCGAACCATGATTATAAAAAGAAGACTTGGCTATCCTTTATGAATGTTACCTTTTTTATAGGGGATGAAATCCTTATTGGATTGAAGATATATGCGACACTCCTTCCGAATAACTGTCTAGCCGAGACCCCGCAGGCGCTTGCGCGAGGAGGCTTGGCAGACAGCCGTCGGGAAGGGAGCGGATTTCTGAAATCAACTTGAATGTTTTTTTTAGAAACAAACCGTAGTCAAACTCTCTTTTCTTGAAGTTTGAATACAGTCTGAAAACCGCCCTTTCGGCGGATTTTTTTATACAGGATTTTGCATAAGTCAGGGGCATTTAGGAAAGAAGATAGATAAGGATGCCGGTATATTCCCTTTGGAGCTTTAAACGCAAAATTTAGAAATGGAATTATAGTAATATTCTGAAAAATAAATCTATTATTTACGTTATTGAATAATTATAAGAGTGTGTTAAAATACACATTAGTGTATGAATATTAGTTATTCAAATTTTAACTAAACCAAATTCAATAACAAGAGAATTGAAAATATCATTTTGGAGGAATAATAATGAAGTTGAAAAAGCAGTTAGCATTGTTGCTTACTTCTGTTTTATTAGTAGGTATTTTAGCAGCATGCGGAACATCGGGGAAAGAAGATAAGGACACAGCAGGTACAGACGGCAAAAAGGTCCTGGTAATGGGAACATCTGCGGATTATCCGCCATTTGAATATGTTGAAACATCTAAAAGTGATGAAATTAAAGGATTTGACATCGATATCGCTAAAGCAATCGGAAAAAAATTAGGTTATGAGGTTGAAGTGAAGGACATTGACTTTAATAGTCTTGTGCCTGCTCTGGAAAATAAATCGGTCGATTTCGTTATCTCTGGAATGACTCCAACTGAAAAACGTGAGCAATCAGTCGATTTCAGTGATATTTACTATACAGCTAAAAACATGATCATCACGACAAAGGACAGCAAAATCAAAACTGTTGAAGATTTAAAAGGGAAAACCGTAGGCGTACAGCTTGCATCCATTCAGGAGACATTGGCAAATGACTTGAATAAATCCCAAGATATCGGGATGAAAATTGAAAAACGGAATCGTATACCTGAGGTTGTTCAAGAAATGTCAACAGGACGTTTCGATGCCGTAATCATGGAAGATACTGTTGCAAAAGGCTACTTGAATGATAATAAAGATTTGGTGGGGCATTTGATCGAGTCCGGTGAACAAGATGCTGGTTCGGCTATCGCTTTCCAAAAGGGAAGCAAGTTAACTGAAGAATTCAATGCCGAGTTGAAAAAAATGTTAGAGAACGGTGAAATGGAAAAGTTAATATTAAAATGGTTCGGTGGCAGTGAAACTAAATAATACAGAGAGATGAAAAGCGTTCAGAAGAGATTGAGTATGCCTTCTGAACGTTTTTCCGCGCTTTATTGTTAATAAAATGAAGCAGGAGGAAGGACCTGGTATAAAGGCCTTCATAAGAGAGGATGAATGGAGTGAATCTGGAATTTGAAAGGATTATGCCTTCCCTTCCATATATCCTGGAGGGGATACCGACAACATTAAAGGTTGTAGCGGTAGCGGCCGTAATCGGATTTGTTTTGGGAATTTTACTATCTATACTTAAAATCAGCAGAATTAAGCCCTTAAATTGGATTGCTGACTTTTATACATCCATTTTTCGCGGTACACCTTTGGTGTTGCAATTAATGCTGATTTATTTTGGTTCACCACAAATATTAGGGATTCAAATCGAAGCCTTCCAAGCAGCATTTTTAGCATTCGGGCTAAATTCAGCGGCATACATCTCTGAAATTATCAGGGGAGGCATTTTAGCTGTCGATAAAGGCCAACGAGAGGCATCGCTTGCACTTGGGGTTCCCTATTCAGGTATGATGCTAAATATTATCCTTCCGCAGGCCATCAAGAATATCCTGCCATCGCTTGTGAACGAATTGATTTCCTTAACCAAGGAATCAGCCGTTGTCACAATTATTGGATTAGGGGATATCATGCGCCGTTCTTATATTGTCGGCGGTGAGACATATAAATTCTTCGAGCCGATATTATTTGCCGGTCTCATTTATTATGTGATGGTCATGGTTCTCACCATCTTAGGCAAAGTGATTGAAAGGAGAATGAGACGCAGTGATTAAAATTGATGGACTCAAAAAAAACTATGGTAAGCTCGAAGTATTAAAAGGAATCAGCACCGAGATAGGGCAGGGAGAAGTGTTAGCAATCATCGGCCCATCCGGTTCGGGAAAATCAACTTTCTTACGCTGCATCAATATGCTTGAAACTCCAACTGATGGTCAAATCATGTTTAAAGATCAAATCATCACTGAAAAAAAGACCAATATCATGAAAGTGCGTGAAAATGTCGGGATGGTATTTCAACATTTTCATTTATTTCCGCATAAAACCGTACTGGAGAATCTGACATATGCACCTATGAAGGTGAAAAAACTATCAAAGGCCGAGGCTGTAAAACAAGCTCGTGAACTCTTGAACAAAGTAGGTTTGTCCGATAAAGAATCGACTTATCCTAATCGTCTATCAGGCGGGCAAAAACAAAGGGTCGCGATTGCGCGGGCATTGGCAATGAACCCGGAAGTAATCCTTTTCGATGAACCGACTTCAGCGCTTGATCCCGAGATGGTAAAAGAAGTGCTCGAGGTTATGAAGTCACTGGCACATACGGGGATGACCATGCTGATCGTAACGCATGAAATGGGATTTGCCAGGGAAGTGGCCGATCGTGTACTATTCCTGGATGGGGGTCTGCTTGTTGAGGAAAGTGCTCCGGAAGAATTCTTTTCCAATCCGAAAAGCCAGCGTGCAAAAGACTTCTTGGAAAAAGTTTTATAAGCTGAAGAAAATAGTATATAATTGTAAAAAAGGTAACGTTTAGGTTACCTTTTTTATTTTTTTCCTATAATGTATTTTTGTGTGAATGTATTTAGAAAAAATGGAAATTTAACTCGTAAAGGACTGTAAAAATATCTGATTTCCTGATAGTATTATAATAGATAGAGAAAGAGCCGGGTGATACATAACAATGTTTAAAATCGGGTACAGGACGATTAAAACTGCTTTGGGGGCCACCCTGGCAATTATTATTGCACAAATGCTTAATCTCGAATATTTCTCTGCTGCGGGAATCATTGCGATCTTATGCATTCAAGTTACAAAAAAGAAGTCGGTGTATGCCTCCTGGCACCGGTTTTTAGCTTGTTTGATCGCAATGGCCTATGCATCCCTATTCTTTCATTTCATCGCATTCCATCCGCTGATAATAGGTTTGATTCTCTTGATTTTCATTCCAACGGCTGTTGCCTTGAAGATTAATGAGGGGATTGTGACGAGCAGCGTCATCATCATGCATCTATACGGGGCGGGTGACATCACTTTTTCCCTGCTGATCAATGAAACGATATTAATCGCGGTTGGAGTTGGTGTGGCGCTTGTCATGAATCTGTACATGCCCAGTGTCGATGACAAACTGCTGGCCTACCAGGAAAGCATCGAAACGAACTTTAGTGCGATCTTGATGGGAATTGTCCGCTATTTAAGGGATAATGATCACACATGGGATGGTAAGGAAATCACCGAAACGGCCAATCTTCTTAATCAAGCCAAAAGCCTTGCCTTCAGGGACGTGGAAAATCATTTTTTAAGGGAGGAAGACCTGTATTACCATTATTTCAAAATGCGTGAAAAGCAATTTGAAATAATTGAGCGAATTCTGCCCCTTGTCACGAATATTCCATTGGTCGTAAAGCAAAGCGGAATAGTGGCTGATTTTATAGAAGATTTGGCAGAAAACGTCCACCCACAAAATACGGCCATTCTTTATCTGAAGAAGCTTGAAGAAATGGAGATTCATTTTAGGGGAATGGCACTGCCGCAGACAAGGGAAGAGTTCGAATCCAGGGCCGCATTACTGCAGCTCATGAAGGAAATGGAGCGTTATTTATTGTTGAAGCATTCCTTCAAGGGACTACCCAAGCAGAAAGGCAACCGAATGAAAAAGAGGCACTTGGCTTAAACTAAGCAAAAAAGTGAAGGAATGATACAACATGAAATGGATTCTTTCTTTGTTGCTTATGCTACTTTTGTGGCCGTTGCAGGTACAGGCCCAACCTCAATCGGTTAAGCCTGGCGATCCGTTTATCATCATCAATAAAGCTAACAATAAATTGGCGTTCATTGATGATAATGAGGTCAAGGAAATTCTGCCGGTCGGTACGGGAAAGAGTCAGGAACTTACACCCGAAGGGATTTTCACGGTCAAGGTAAAGGCAGTCAATCCATATTACCGGAAAAAAAATATTCCTGGCGGCGATCCCAGGAACCCTCTGGGGTCGCGGTGGATTGGATTCGATGCACGAAATACCGATGGGAGGATTTACGGCATTCATGGTACGAATAATCCATCATCAATTGGTAAATACATTTCAAATGGCTGTGTACGGATGCATAAATCCGATGTAGAGCGTTTGTACGAAAAAGTCCCCATCGGCACTAAAGTTTTGATCACCATATCGAACGAGGATTTCGAAACGTTGGCAAAGAAAAATGGAGCGATAAAATAAAGAGAGGGAAGCTTTGCTCCCCTCCCAACGGTTTCTATTACAAAAGAAATGCGATACCTGATAATAAGCTCATTAATAACATTGAGATAAGCATTAAATACACGACGATTTTTCTGACTTTCTTGTTTCCCATATGCTCTCTCCCTTAAAACAGTTTAATTGATTTTATTTTAACTTGAACATTTAGTAGAAACAAGTAAAAGTATAATGTTCATATTATTCCGAATCTTAAAAGGCTTTAATGCAAGATTAGTAGTATTCTAATGGAGTCATCCAATAATACATAGCATGGGGGTTTTATGATGATTAAAAATATCGATCATATAGGTATTGCCGTCAAGTCACTGGAGGAGACCTTGCCACTTTACACGGAAACGTTGAAATTGAAACTTGAAGGAATCGAGACAGTTGGGAGCCAAGGAGTGAAAGTGGCCTTCATCCTGGCAGGCAATACCCGTTTGGAGTTGTTGGAAGCGTTGTCACCGGCAAGTCCAATCGCCAAATTCATCGAAAAACGCGGTGAAGGGATTCATCATGTGGCACTTGGCGTCGATGACATCGAAGAGAGAATAAAAGAAATCAAAGAATCTGGATTGCGGATGATTGATGATTCATCAAGAAAGGGAGCACACAATGCGGATGTTGCTTTCGTTCATCCCAAGTCTACCGCGGGTGTATTATATGAGCTTTGTGAACAAGCAGTATCAAAGGAGGAGCAGGAATGACAGACATATACGATACGATCAATGACCTATATGACAGACGCCGCAAAGTGGAAATGGGCGGCGGAGAAGAAAGAATCGATAAGCAGCATGAAAAGGGCAAACTTACTGCAAGGGAAAGAATTGAACTTTTAGTTGATCCGGGTACTTTCATAGAGCTTAATCCTTTTATCAAACACCGTAATACCAATTTTGGCATGGAAAAGGAAGAAGGGCCAGGAGAAGGGGTTGTCACCGGTTACGGAAAGGTCAACGGCCGTGATATTTATCTGTTTTCACAGGATTTTACTGTTTTTGGCGGGGCACTCGGTGAAATGCATGCTCTGAAAATTGCCAATGTTATGGATTTGGCAGCGGAGAATGGAGCCCCTTTCATAGGTTTAAACGATTCTGGTGGGGCGCGTATTCAAGAAGGCGTGGTTTCGCTTGACGGATATGGCCAAATTTTTTACCGGAATTCCATTTATTCAGGGGTCATACCACAGATTTCGGTTATTATGGGACCTTGTGCAGGTGGAGCCGTATATTCCCCAGCCATAACAGACTTTGTCTTCATGGTTGAAAAAACGAGCCAAATGTTCATAACAGGTCCTAAAGTCATTGAAACGGTTACAGGGGAAAAGATTTCATCTGAAGGATTGGGTGGAGCGGCAGTACATAATACCATAAGCGGTAATGCCCATTTCAAGGGAGCATCTGAGGAGCAAGTATTGGCGGACGTTAGACGTCTCCTGAGTTATCTTCCACAAAACAATGAAGAGAAGCCGCCGGTTTTGGAAGCCGACGAAGGAGATGACTACCGTCCGGACTTAACGGATGTAGTCCCTTATGAAGGGATCCGTCCATATGATGTTCGGAAAGTATTGGAGCAGGTTGTCGATGAGGATTCCTTTATGGAAGTTCAAGAGGGCTTTGCGAAAAACATAGTGGTCGGCTTGGCGCGTATCAAAGGGAAATCAGTGGGGCTTGTCTGTAACCAGCCAAAGGTGTTGGCTGGGGGACTTGATATTGATTCATCAGATAAGGCTGCCCGTTTTATTCGTTTCTGTGACTCGTTCAACATTCCGCTAATTACATTTGAAGACGTTTCAGGGTTTTTCCCGGGCGTTAAACAAGAACATGGCGGGATCATTCGCCATGGTGCAAAGCTGCTATATGCTTATTCGGAAGCAACAGTACCAAAATTGACGATCATTCTGCGTAAAGCGTACGGAGGAGCTTACGTTGCTCTTAATAGTAAATCCATCGGTGCGGATCTGACGTTTGCATGGCCGAATGCTGAAATCGCTGTAATGGGATCTGCTGGAGCGGCAAATATCATTTTTGCCCGGGAAATTCAAAATAGCCAAGATCCGGAAGCGACACGTGCAGCTAAAATTGAAGAATACCGTGAGAAGTTCGCCAATCCATATGTTGCCGCAAGTCTTGGAATGGTGGATGATGTAATTGATCCCCGTGAAACCAGGATTAAGATCATTCAATCTCTTGATATGCTGCGCAACAAAAAAGAAAACCGGCCATGGAAAAAACACGGAAATATTCCGTTGTGATCCGGTCCAACATTACAAGGAGCCCAAATTATCTTTTTTGGGCTCCTTTCCATACTGGGGAAGATATCATTAAAAAGAAAACCATTTATAAGCCATCATTCACATTTTGGCAGGGAAATGGCCAGCATGCCATTCTGGGGCCTTCCTTTTCACTTTATTTGCCGGGGCGCCGCTTTTAGAAGTATAATTAAAGAGGAAAACTTTTTTGGAGGTTTTATTTTATGATAAATGAAGAACGTTTAGTTAAAGAATTTATGGAATTGGTGCAGATTGATTCCGAAACGAAAAATGAAGCAGCCATCGCCAAAGTGCTGAAAGAAAAATTCGGGGCACTGGGTGTAGAGGTTTTTGAAGATGATACAACAGCAGTTACCGGTCATGGTGCAGGGAATTTAGTATGTACTTTAAAAGGAATGAAAGAAGGCGTGGATACCATTTATTTCACATCCCATATGGATACGGTTGTACCGGGTAATGGAATCAAGCCTTCCATCAAGGATGGATACATAGTGTCAGACGGAACGACCATTTTAGGTGCGGATGACAAAGCTGGATTAGCGGTCATGTTAGAAACGCTTAAAGTGTTGAAAGAACAGAATATCGAACATGGTACAATTGAATTCATCATTACAGTAGGTGAAGAATCTGGCTTGGTTGGGGCAAAGGCATTGGATCGCTCCCTTGTAACGGCTAAATTCGGTTTTGCACTTGATAGTGATGGAAAAGTGGGAAATGTGGTTGTTGCTGCACCTACTCAGGCGAAAGTATCTGCAACCATTTTAGGCAAGACTGCTCATGCTGGTGTAGCTCCTGAGAAAGGCGTTTCGGCCATTACGATCGCTGCCAAAGCAATCTCTAGAATGCCATTGGGCAGAATCGACGAGGAAACGACAGCCAATATCGGACGTTTCCAGGGGGGACAGCAAACCAATATTGTTTGTGACCATGTTGAAATCCTTGCAGAAGCAAGATCTTTGATTCCTGAAAAAATGGAAATACAGGTAGCGAAAATGAAAGAGGCATTCGAGACTGCAGCCATTGAAATGGGCGGACGTGCTGAAGTTGAAGTTAACGTCATGTATCCTGGTTTTAAATATGGTGCTGGTGATCATGTAGTCGAAATCGCAAGAAAGGCAGCAGAGAAAATCGGCCGTCCTTGCGAGCTGGTTAAAAGCGGCGGAGGAAGCGATGCGAATGTCATTGCAGGCTTTGGCATCCCTACTGTCAATCTCGCAGTGGGCTATGAAGATATCCATACTACGAATGAAAGAATCCCAGTTGAGGAATTAACGAAGCTAGCTGAAATGGTTGTCACTATCATCAAAGAAGTATCAGGGGAATAATCACCCAAAATATGACAGGTAGATGGAGGAGAGTTTCCTGAGTAAAAAGGTATCGGACTTCTTGCAGAGGGCGTGGAATATGCCGTGCCTAATGAATTCGTGATTCCATCGCAAGACCTGATGCCTTGCTTTCCGGATTTCCTGTAACCAGGTAAATCAGCCCAGGCTATGATGGTCAAAGGTGGATTGCAATAAAGACGGATATCCTCCATCAAACTATTGTCCAGGGTCACGTGAAATCTTGATTTTACCGAATATATTCAAGGGGTTGCCTTTTGATTACGATCATTGATCGGCAAAAACTCGTATATATTTGCCAAGGTGTTAACAGTATTGAAGGAATATATGAACAGTCATCAATGACATGATGGCTGTTTTTCTTGGAGTGGAAGCATCTTTCAACGTGGTTACCAAAGATAAATAGGGGTACCTTAATAGAAGTGATTTTTTATTGGGCCTATTATCCGGTATTTTTTAATTTTACAAGGATGTGACGGTCAAACATGAAGGACATGTATCCCAAAAATGGCAGGGTCATTCTCCATGTAGACATGAATAGTTTCTATGCTTCAGTGGAAATGTCATATGATGTTTCATTAAAAGGCAAACCGCTTGCCATTGCTGGCAATGTTGAAGAGAGAAGGGGCATAATCGTCACCTGCAGCTATGAGGCGAGGAAGTTCGGGGTTAAAACGACCATGCCGATTTGGCAGGCGAAAAAACTATGTCCTCAATTAGTCATTCAGAAACCGAATTTCGAGCGTTATCGAAAGGCATCGCTGGCTATTTTTGATGTTTTAAGACAATATACAGAGATGGTTGAACCGGTTTCGATAGATGAGGGGTATCTGGATATTAGTGAATGCGCCGAATTGGGATCTCCTTTAGATATAGCCAATAGCATTCAGGAAAGAATTTTTAATACGATGGATCTCCCTTGCAGCATCGGGATTGCCCCTAATAAATTTTTGGCCAAAACTGCTTCTGATATGAAGAAGCCAATGGGAATCACTGTGTTAAGGAAACGGGACATTTCGGAAAAGCTCTGGCCTTTACAAGTTGGCCAAATGCATGGCATCGGGGATAAGACCTCGGAAAAGCTTCGAACTATCGGGATAATGACGATCAGGGACCTTGCACATGCCAATGATAGGCAACTTAAACAGCTTCTAGGGATCAATGGCATCCGTTTGAAAGATAGGGCTAATGGAATCGACCAAAGGGCAGTGGATCCCGAAGCGATTTTTGAGCATAAGAGCATTGGGAACTCTACAACTCTTCCGCATGACTCCACCAATCAAAAAGAACTGATCGGTGTACTGGATAAGCTATCCGGGAAGGTAGCAGCCCGTTTGAGAAATAAACGCCTGCTTGGTCAAAAAATAGGTGTGACGATTCGTTACAAAGACCGCCGCACAATAACGAGAAGCAGAACGGTCCCTAATCCAGTTTTTGAAAAAAAGGATATTTTGGATGGAGCTATCGATCTCTTTATGAAAAATTGGAATGGGGAAGGAATCAGGCTTCTTGGTGTCACGGCCTATGATGTCATCGAAAAAGAGTCGGCCTTCAAGCAACTGGATATTTTCTCCTTTCAAGAGGATGCAGAAAAAGAACCTCTGTATGAAGCGATGGAACACTTGCAAAATAAGTACGGAGAAAATATTATTAAAAAGGGATTACCCTTGAAAAACCGTTCAATTGGAACAGACACTAGCTTCAGCAAAGATTTCTTTGGGCAATCCAGGAGGAATGATCCTTCTTTTGACAAAGAATAGCGTACAAGCTGTGTAAAGATATAGAGAAGGGAAAGATGAAGCATGACAAAACAACAGATTGGCGTTATCGGACTAGCCGTAATGGGCAAGAACCTTGCATTTAATATTGAAAGCAGGGGATATTCAATTTCCGTGTATAATCGCTCAGGATCAAAAACGGACGAAATGATGAAGGAAGCGGAAGGCAAAAACGTAACAGCCGCTTATACGCTTGAAGAATTCGTCAATTCTTTGGAAACGCCACGCAAAATTTTATTGATGGTTAAAGCCGGGGCGGCAACAGATGCAACGATCGAGCAATTAAAACCGTTACTTGAAAAAGGCGATATCGTTATTGATGGAGGGAATACCTTCTTCAAGGACACTCAGCGCCGCAATGAGGAATTAAGCAAGCTTGGCATTCATTTCATCGGTACAGGCGTCTCAGGAGGGGAAGAAGGAGCTCTAACAGGTCCATCCATCATGCCTGGAGGTCAAAAAGAAGCATATGAACTTGTTGCACCGATTTTGAAGGATATTTCAGCTAAGGTCGACGGTGATGCTTGCTGTACGTATATCGGACCGGATGGAGCAGGTCATTATGTTAAAATGGTACATAATGGTATTGAATACGGGGACATGCAGTTGATTTCCGAATCATATTTCCTTTTGAAAAATCTCCTTGGATTATCTGCCGAAGAATTTCATGAAGTCTTTACTGAATGGAATCAAGGGGAACTTGACAGCTATTTAATTGAAATTACTGCTGATATTTTCAAAAAATATGATGAAGAAACCGGTAAGCCGATGGTCGATGTCATTTTAGATAAAGCTGGCCAAAAAGGTACGGGGAAATGGACAAGTCAAAGTGCGCTTGATCTTGGCGTTCCGCTTCCAATCATTACGGAATCCGTGTTTGCCCGGTTTATTTCAGCAATCAAGGACGAGCGTGTTGAAGCGAGTAAAATCCTTCGTGGTCCAAAAGCCGAATCATTTACAGGCGACAAAAAGGCTTTGATAGAAAATATCCGTAAAGCACTTTATATGAGCAAAATCTGTTCATATGCACAAGGATTTGCACAAATGAAAGCAGCATCAGAAGAAAATGACTGGAACTTGCAATATGGGGAAATCGCGATGATTTTCCGTGGCGGCTGTATCATTCGTGCACAATTCCTCCAAAAAATCAAAGAGGCGTACGATCGTGAAGCGAACTTGAACAATCTTCTTTTAGATCCATACTTCCAAGGGATCGTCGAAAGCTATCAAGGAGCTTTACGTGAGGTAGTGTCAACGGCTGTGATGAACGGAATTCCGGTTCCTTGCTTGTCATCAGCACTTGCCTATTTCGACAGCTATCGCACAGAAACGCTGCCAGCTAACCTGATTCAAGCTCAGCGTGACTATTTTGGAGCTCATACTTATCAACGTATTGATAAAGAAGGAACGTTCCATACCGAATGGATGGAAAAATAAAAAGTTCAAGCCGGTATAAAAGGGGATCCCCTTTTATACCGGCTTTTTTTGGTTGTAATATTCATCATGTTTAAGTACCTCGGATGCACAGAAGAAAAGGGCGCTTCCATGCGCCCTCTTTTTTTGCTATCTCCGATGCTCTACAAGGTCGATGACCCCTAATACAACATGTGCCAAACCGAAACCAAAAACCGTATTAGCAACCATTTTGTTTGAGCCCCGGGTCTGCTTCATTGCATAACCCGCAGCTGTCACGGCTGTGCCCAACGCTGTTGGAATTAATCCTTCACGAATGTCCATAAGTTTAATCCCTCCACACCGAAGTTAGTGGTGCCGTCCTCTGGCACCTTTTCTAGTGTAACCTTAGCAAGGATTTAGCATTCTTTTTTTTATGAGGGTAAAAATGGTAAAAATGAACTAATTGTAAATAGTTCCAATTATTTTACCCTTTTTAGGGAAAATGTAGTATGATGTATGTCATTCATCCTTGCTTTTTAGGTTTAAACACCTGCGGAAAAAGGAATATAAACATTGAAAGAGTTGGTCGGACCGTAGGATACAGTAGGCAGAAAGAAGAGAGAAGGAGCGGAGACTTATGTTCATCATCTGGTGGGCTGTAGCCATTTTTTTATTTTCCATTGCCTTAGAATCTGGTGTTTCCTTTTGGCTTAATTCAGAAATAGAGGAAGAAATGTCTAAGCCCAAGGAAATGTTTGATATTATCCGGAATAAATTGCTGAGGAAAAGTGTTTCATGAATGAAGAAGGGATGCAGATTCAAATCTGCATCCCTTCTTCATTTCAGTCAATATCATTTTCGTTATTCTTGATTTCCCACCAAATATGTCCGTCTTCTTCCAGGAGTTCATCGGATGCCAGCGGACCTGTGGATCCCGCTTCATAGTTAGGGAAAGACTCGTCCTTAGTATTTTCCCATGCATTGGAAATGGTATCGACGAACTTCCATGATAGGGCAACCTCGTCCCAGTGCGTAAAGTTGGTAGCATCCCCGCGCATGCTGTCAAACAATAGCTTTTCATATGCCTCAGGAGAATTGATGTGTTCGATCCCTTTGTTGGAGACGGTCAGTTTTACTGGCTTTGTATTGGATGTCGTCCCGGATTTCTTAACATTTAAGTACAGTGTGATCCCTTCGTCAGGCTGGATATGGATAACGAGAAGATTCGGGTTCAGCGTTTCTTCCGTTTTATAATACAGATTCATTGGGATATCTTTGAATTGAACGACGATATTCGTTGATTTGACATCCATCCTCTTACCGGTACGGATATAAAAAGGAACACCGGCCCAACGGAAGTTATCAATCATCAATTTACCCGCCACATAGGTCTCAGTGTTGGATTCGGGATCTACATTATGTTCATTGCGGTAGGCCGGAAGTGTTTGACCGTCTATCGTTCCTTCCCCATATTGGCCACGGACGAAGTATTGATTGACTTCGTCCACTTTCATTGGTCGAAGTGAGCGCAATGCCCGCACTTTTTCGCTTCGAATCTCTTCTGTCGTCAAAGCGATCGGGGGTTCCATGGCAAGTAAGGCCACCATTTGGAGCAGATGATTTTGGACCATATCCCTTAGGGCACCGCTGGTTTCATAGTAACGTCCACGTTCTTCAACGCCAAGTGTTTCGCTTGAAGTAACCTGGATATTGGATATATATCTGTTATTCCAAAGCGGCTCGAATAGGGCATTTGAAAAACGTATGACCTCAATATTTTGTACCATTTCTTTACCTAAATAATGATCGATACGGTAGATTTCATCTTCAGCGAATGCCGTTCGAATCTGCCCATTCAATTTTTGTGCTGTTTCGAAACTGTGTCCAAACGGCTTTTCTATGACAAGGCGCTTATATCCATTCGTGTCGGTCAGGCCTTGAGCTTTAATCTGTTCGGCAATCGTTCCGAAAAACTCGGGTGCCATCGCCAAATAGAAGATCCGGTTTCCTTCTAATTGATATTGTCCGTCCAATTTTTCGGCAATGTCCTTCAACTGCAGATATGATTCCGAACTGGAGACATCATGGGAGTGATAATGGAAATGGGAAATGAATTCGTCGACCTTTTCTTTTGCATGTCCGAAAGTAAGTATGGAATCCTTGACACTTTTTTGGAACTCCTCATTCGTCAATGGCCTCCTTGCTACTCCAACCACTGCGAACTTATTTATTTTCTCTTTTTGAAATAGTCGATATATGGAAGGAAACAATTTCCTTTTCGCTAAATCTCCGGTAGCACCAAAAATCATGATAAGTGCTGTGGGTTTATTGTTTTCTGTCATGTTAAAACCTCAACTTTCCGTTAAATCTGTCTATAAAGTTGGAATTCCCGTATGTGTACCAATTTCTAATTTTACGTTTAGCTTTCCCTCAAAGCAATCAATTTGCGCATTTTTTCTCATATTTCATTAAAAGTTTAATTTGGTTTCGGTTTTTAGGGGTCATAAATGAAACAGGGCTTTGGTTATGCTATAGTTAATCATAAAGAAGCATTTGCAACGGAGGTAGTATGAGTGGATTTCGTTTTATTGGGTACAGGCGCCGGCGTTCCGGCTAAAGCGCGTAATGTGACATCAATCGCCCTGCAATTATTGGAAGAACGAGGGACGGTTTGGTTATTCGATTGTGGGGAAGCAACACAGCATCAAATATTAAAAACCGCGGTCAAGCCGCGAAAGGTTGAAAAGATCTTCATCACCCATTTACATGGTGACCATATCTTCGGACTGCCTGGATTTTTAAGCAGCAGATCTTTTCAGGGCGGTGTGGATAAATTGACCGTATATGGTCCACAAGGAATAGATGCATTTATTAAGACGAGCTTACAGGTGAGTGGAACTCATTTAAAATATCCCTTGGAAATCATCGAAATTGAAGAAGGCGCAGTGTTTGAGGATGAACAATTCACAGTCACGGCCATGTCGCTTGATCATGGCATTTACAGCATCGGTTACCGGATTGTTGAAAAAGATCGTCCAGGAAGCTTACTGGTCGACCGGCTGCGTTCTGAAGGTGTGAAGCCGGGGCCTCTTTTTAAAGCATTGAAAAATGGACAAACAGTCTGTCTCGATGATGGCCGTGTCTTAAATGGGAAGGACTATCTCAGTGCTCCGCAAAAAGGACGGATCATCACGATTCTTGGTGATACAAGAATGTGCAGCAATGCGCTCATTCTTGCTGAATCGGCGGATTACCTTGTTCATGAAGCTACATTTTCAGCGGAAGAATCCGAAATGGCATCAGCCTATTATCATTCGACCACGATTCAGGCTGCAGAAACGGCTTTGAAAGCGGGAGCTAAGAATCTAATCCTTACGCATATCAGCTCACGGTATACTCCGGAGGATGCCGAGAGGCTAAAAGAGGAAAGCAAAGCGGTCTTTGCAAACACGATTATGGGTGAAGATCTAATGGCAATTAAAGTTCCTTTGTATTCAGGGGAATCGGGCAGCTGAAATCAAAGCCAATGTTTGATATAATTAATCAATTGTTCATTGGATATTTAAAGGAGTGTAAATATGACTGACAAAAGTGACCTACATACTAAAGCAATGGATTTTCTCCTAAAAACAAGCCGGACTTTTTTCATTCCAATCAGCTATCTTCCAAAGGGATTGCAAGAGGCTATTGGAGCTGCGTACCTTTGCATGCGCGCCATCGATGAGATCGAGGATCACCCCGGTCTTCCTGCAGATATTAAGGTTTCCCTTTTAAAGGCTCTTAGTGAGTTGCTTGATGCGGATTTCAGGGAAGAAGATCTTCAATCGTTATTTGAACCATATAAGGATGATCTTCCCGAGGTGACCCTGTTTCTTTCGGACTGGATTGAATTTTGTCCTTCCGGTGCAAAAGACAAAGTCTTGGAATCGACAAAGGAAATGGCCGAAGGCATGGCAAAATGGGTTACTATGGACTGGCAAATCCATAATGAAGAGGAACTCGATGATTACACATATTATGTTGCAGGTTTAGTGGGGGTCATGCTGTCTGATATGTGGAACTGGTACGATGGAACCGAAACGGACCGCGAACTTGCCATCGCATTTGGACGCGGACTCCAAACGGTCAATATCCTGCGTAACCGTGAGGAAGATGCAGAACGTGGTGTGAACTTTTATCCGGATGGCTGGGGTTTCGACGAGATGCTTGCCCATACGGAACATAATCTTGCATTAGCCGATGTGTACATTGGAGAGATTGAAACGAAAGAGATCATCCAATTCTGTAAAATACCCTTGGAATTGGCAAAGGCCACATTGAAAGCCCTAAAAGAAGGCAAAGAAAAAATCGATCGTACTACAGTTACCGAAATTGTCAGCCAAGTTGTCGAACACTGATTTTTCCATAAAGCTGCTTTGAAAGTTACCATCCCTTTCAAAGCAGCTTTTTTTATGTTTTATATTTAGAACTCAAAAAATTCTAAAAAGTTAAAAAATATATTGGAATAATTGGGACTAAACGATTATAATTTAGGAAATAAAAGCGAAAAAGTTGACGTCGCTAGAAAAAGCCTAATCTTAAATAAGAAAAAAGCGGGGGGAAAATATGAAAAAGAAATTATATTCAACTGCAGCTATGACATTGGTCGCAGGATTATTATTGGCTGGGTGTGGAAATGACAAGGAAAAAGATACGGCAAAGGATGAAAGCAAAAAGGATACCTTCAACATTGGAGTAACACAAATCGTTCAGCATGATTCCCTGGACCAGGCTTATGAAGGGTTCCAGGCGGCATTGAAGGATAGTGACATCAATGCCAAATATGATCTTCAAATTGCACAGGGTGACCAAAATAATAGTCAAACGATCGCCAATAACTTTGTTGGGGATAAAGTGGATTTAATCTTTGCCAATTCTACTCCTAGTGCTCTTAGCGCTTTGAATGCGACAAAGGATATACCAATCGTTTTTACATCGGTTACCGATCCTGTAGCGGCGGAGCTCGTTACATCTTTGGATAAGCCAGGCGGAAATGTGACGGGTACGACGGATTCCCATCCTGAAGCCATTGCCAAATCAATGAAATTCCTGGCAGAAGAACTTGGCGCCAAGACAATTGGGACCGTTTATAATACAGGGGAGCAAAACTCCGTCGTCCAAATAAAAAACGTGAAAGCGGAAGCAAAAAAAGCGGGCTTGAAAGTCGTTGAAGCATCCGTGTCCACTTCAGCCGAGGTTAAACAGGCAACGGAATCATTAATCGGAAAAGCCGATGCTTTCTATATCATTACTGATAATACCGTTGTTTCAGCACTGGAATCGGTCATTTCGGTGGCAAATGATAAAGATATTCCATTGTTTGTTGGTGAGCTTGATTCCGTGAATGCTGGTGGTTTTGCAGCATATGGATTCAGTTACTATGATATTGGTTATGAAGCGGGGCAAAAAGCGGTTGAAATCTTGAAGGATGGCAAAAAGCCTGGAGATATCGCAGTTCAATATCCACAAAAGCTGAAATTGGTCATCAATGAAAAGGCAGCAAAAGATATGGGTGTTGAAATAAAAGAAGAATGGAAAGCAGATGCTGAGTTTGTAAAATAAACTCTGCTTTTGTTCGGGGAAGGAAGAAAAAAAATGTTCTCAGCTTTATTCAACTCTTTTGAGTCGGGAATGATTTATGCGATTATGGCACTAGGTGTTTATTTAACATTCAGGATTCTCGACTTCCCTGATATGACTGTGGAAGGCAGTTTTGTGACAGGTGCCTCTGTGGCCGCCATTATGATCGTTAACGGTTTCTCGCCAGCCATGGCCACGTTTTGTGCCATGGTGGCAGGTTTCATTGCTGGGACAATAACGGGATTCCTGCATACGAAAGGGAAAATCAATCCACTTCTGGCAGGTATCTTAATGATGATTGCCCTCTATTCCATCAATTTAAGGATCATGGGTGCATCCAACATTCCGTTGCTTTCTCAAACGACCATTATCACGAATATCCAGGATGCATGGGCTGGCACTGGCATGGACAATATGTTGAATGGTCTTTTATCGATCGTGGGCCTTGGTGATAGCTTGCCAAAAACGTGGGCCATACTAATTGTTATGTTGATTGTGGCTTTAATCATTCAAGCTGGGATGTCAGCTTTTTTAAAAACGGAAATCGGTCTAGCTTTACGGGCAACGGGTGATAATGAAGAGATGGTCAAGAGTTTTTCCGCCCATACAGGAAACATGAAGATCCTGGGCCTTGCGATTGGAAATGCACTTGTGGCTTTCTCGGGTTCCTTGGTTGCCCAATATAATGGGTTTAGCGATATTGGCATGGGGATTGGAATCATCGTCATCGGATTGGCATCCGTTATAATTGGCGAAGCATTATTTGGTTCCAAAACGATTGCACGTGCGACCCTTGCGGTCATTGGAGGAGCGATCATTTACCGAATCGTCGTAACTTTGGCACTTCGCGTAGAATTTCTTGAAACAGGCGATGTTAAATTAATTACGGCACTTATTGTGGTAGGGGCACTTGTCATTCCGAAAATTACCGATAAACAAAAAGAGAAAAGCCGAAAGAAAAGGCGTCTCAAAGAAATACAGATGCGCCATGGCGGGACTTTATCGAAAGGGGGAGAAGGATATGCTTCAGTTAAATCAGATTTATAAGGTCTTCAATGAAGGGACACCAGATGAAAAGCTAGCCCTTGGGAATCTGGAGCTGCAGATGGCAAAAGGCGAATTTATTACAGTCATCGGGAGTAATGGGGCAGGTAAATCGACGCTGATGAACATGATATCCGGCAAAATTCTCCCTGACGCCGGTGAAGTCATCATTGATGGGGAAAATGTATCGGCCATTGAAGAACATGCCCGTGCTAAAATGATTGGCCGTGTTTTTCAGGATCCCATGCTTGGTACGGCTCCACATATGACGATTGAAGAAAATATGGCAATCGCTTATGGCAGAACCAATAGAAGAGGATTAGGCTTCGGGGTGACAAAAAAACGGAAAGAACTTTTTAAAGAATGTTTGGGTACCCTTCATTTAGGCCTGGAAAATCGGATGAGTGCAAAAGTGGGATTATTATCAGGAGGGGAGCGCCAGGCATTATCATTGTTGATGGCGACCTTCACTGATCCTAAAATCCTCCTTCTTGATGAACATACAGCCGCTCTCGATCCTTCCAGGGCAGAGCTTGTTACAAATCTGACGAAGGAAATCGTCGAAAAGAACAAGCTAACGACGTTGATGGTGACTCACAATATGCAGCAGGCAATCGATCTTGGAAATTCCTTGATCATGATGGATAAAGGACAAATCATTTTTGAAGCAAGAGGTGCTGAAAAGCAGAAGCTTACCGTTGAAAAACTGCTTAACGAATTCCAGCGCATCAAAGGCGAAAAAATGCTCAATGACCGTGCAGTGTTGATTTAAGATGAGAAAAGGCCCGACCCAGGTGAGACTTAAACCTTGGCCGGGCCTTTTTATTTTTGGGGTGATTAATTAGATCAGGTCCTATTACTGAAGAAATGCCTGGCATGAGAAAAATGGCTATCGTGGGGTGCTCATGATCCATCTTGAATGATAATCGATGTTAATCGCTGTCGGCTGTGCTCCATGATGAACTATCATTCTTTCTGTTTCCAAAAATCATTTTTATAAATGGCCTTTTCTTTGTCTTTTTAGTGGCAGCAGCCTCTTCAGCCGCGAGTAAATAATCAAACGGCTGACCCATTGGTGTTTCTAACGCTTCGATACGGGCTTCGAGTTTCTTAACGAGTTTGTGCATGTCTTCCATTTCACTTCTGTGCTGTAAAAGCTGATAGGATACAACATCGTCCGCTTTTGTTTTCAGCCCATTTTCAAGCCGGGTGACCCGTTCTAGCAGTTGATCATGTTCTTTATCCGATTCGGAGTGTTTCTGGATGGTTGCTTTTCTAATTTTTTTCTCTGAGATGCTGACCTTTTGGAGAATGATGCCTTCGTTCAGCTGATCTTGGATTTTTCTCAATAATGCAATGTCTTCATCCGAAAACTGGTAGTGGCCAAGCTGATTCCGTTCTACTTCCATGTTCAATTGGGTGACCCAGCGTTGAATCGTACTATGGGAAACATTCAGTAACCGGGCAACTGCACTTGTATTCATCGAGATTCCCCCTTTTGGTTGTTGAATTCGATAAGTATGAGGGAATTCCTTTACAGATGACAAAACATGTATTCATTCGGCAAAGAAAGTGAAATTCCTACGTAATTTGCATAAGGATCAATTCAAGGTGGAATCCCCCTTGGAGTGATCCTTCTGCAATTGTTGAGCACTTTTAGGAACTTTAAGAAGCATTTGTGATGGTGTGGCTGATAACCAATCAAGATATAAAGGGAAAAGTGATCCAGATGTCGAATTTACCCTTAAAACATGGAAAAAGGAGGACTAGCATGAACAGGATCAACATTATCACTTTAGGTGTCAGGGATATTACTGAATCATTGAGGTTTTACCGGGACGGATTGGGATTCCGTACATCGATTAAAGAGGACGAACCCGCAATCGTATTTTTTAATAATGCCGGAACGAAACTTGCTTTGTATCCTTTAGAGGAGCTAGTAAAAGACATCAATGAGAAAGAACCGCCTAAGAAAAAGGGGTTCCCGGGTCTTACGCTCTCTTATAATGCTAAATCAATTGAAGAAGTGGATGATGTGATCGACAAGGCTGGAAAGGCTGGGGGAACAATTGAAAAATCACCTCAGGATGTTGTTTGGGGAGGATACAGCGGATATTTTTCAGACCCCGACGGTTACTATTGGGAGGTTGCGTATTCGAAGGATTGGAGTTTCGATGAAAATGATATGCTGATTATAAAGTAACGCTGTTACCCTTTATAAGATGCGCGGATCTTATAAAGGGCTGTTGCCTGGCCACTGCTGTAGGAGTGGCCAGGCAACAGCTGATCATCATCATGCGTCTTACTGCGAAACTACATATTTGGCTAGTTCTTTACTTATTTGATTTCCCATTCGCTTCGATTGCTCTGTCGCTTCTTGTACACAGGCAATGAATGCTTCTTCCACTTGATGTGCTTGAAGTGCTTTCAGACCTGCTTCAGTCGTTCCGCCTGGTGAAGTTACTTCCTTTCTTAGTACGGCAGGCGTTTTTGGTGATTTCTGTAACATATCGGCCGCACCCATCAGTGTCTGCAAAATCAATTGCTTGGCGGTTTCGGAATCGAGACCTATTTTTTCTGCCGATTTTTCCAATGCCTCTACCAAGTAATAAATATAAGCCGGGCCGCTGCCTGATAAGCCTGTTACCGCATCTAGCTGGGTTTCGTCTACGACTGCCACCGTACCTACCGTTTCAAAAAGGGTAATCGCCGTTTGTAATTGCGAGTCCTTCGTATGACCGTTAGCCGCAAGGGCCGTTGCTGATTTTCCTACAGCTGCCGATGTATTAGGCATGGCACGGACGATCGAGAACCGCTTGTTGGCGATTCCTTCCAAGCTTGTTGTATGGACCCCGGCAACAACGGAAATGAACAGCATTTCCTCACGGATGTATTCTTTTATTGATTGCATCGTTTCTAAAATATCTTTCGGTTTCACCGCCAGGACGACAAGGCTTGCATCCTGTACTAATTGCTGCAGCGATCTTGTGGCAGTAACACCATATTGGTTCTTTAAATAATCGAACCGATCATCATTTGATTTATTTGTTACA
Organism: Peribacillus aracenensis; assembly: GCF_025175645.1. Taxonomy (NCBI): domain Bacteria; kingdom Bacillati; phylum Bacillota; class Bacilli; order Caryophanales; family Bacillaceae; genus Peribacillus; species Peribacillus aracenensis. The sequence continues at coordinate 39,023 of NZ_JANZMJ010000003.1, read as the reverse complement.
AAAATATTTGCTGGTTCGATCACCTGTTGGGTCACCAGCCCTGAAATGATTGCTTCTGCCATCGATCCAGCTCCGATAAACGCGATTTTTTCCATATTTCCCGCTCCTTTTTCTTTTGTATTTTCGGCCTTTTTTTTGAAAAACAAAAAGACCCCTCATCCAATAAAGGACGAAAGGTCTAGCTTCCGTGGTACCACCTTTGTTCAACTTTTCCATAACGAATAAACAGAAAAGCTGCACTTGAATCCTCTAACGCGGGAATTACGTCAGGTTTTCCTGAAGGCTCATAAGGTAGGTTCAATAATGAGGGGGCGGTGAAGCCTTTCAGCACATTCCGAGCTTCACTCTCTTTACGCCATCATAAATTTACTTGGCCTTAATCAATGCCACGCCGTCTTTAATTACTTGTGATTATGAAGGATATATCAGTACTCTGTCAATGATAATATATGCAAGGACGACAAAAAGTAGACATGAATTATGTGAAAATAATGACAGTGATTTAAAATACATGTAAAATGGTAATTATACATGATAAGTATACTAGGAATCCTGTTTAGCGTATAAAAAGATTTATATAAATATAATTTTCTAAGGTGGATAAGATAATGGCGAATTGGAATGGAGATATTGCAAAACTTGCTTTGCCCACGCCGTTTGCAGTGGGTGATGTGAATGTTTATGTAGTTAAAGGGGATGCTTTAACGTTAATCGATACGGGAGTGAAAACAAAACGATCAAAGGAAGCCCTGACTAAAGGGCTTGGGGATTTGGGACTGAAACTGACCGATATCGAACAAATCATTTTAACCCATCATCATCCTGATCATGCTGGTGCACTCGATTTCTTTGAAAAGGAAATCCCGGTTTATGGACACAAAAATAATCAGCGCTGGTTGACTATCAGTGATGAATTCCTTGAAACCCATAATCGTTTTTTCCTTGATTATGCCACAAAGTTCGGAGTGGCAGAAGAGCTGAAAAATGAACTGACCCATAACCGCAACGAAATCAGTTTCCTTAGTGAACGGAAGCTTCATGGATATTTGGCTGAGGGAGATGAGCTCCCTGGTCTTCCAGGCTGGAAAGTGATCGAGACTCCTGGGCATGCTCAAAGCCATTTATCCTTTTACCGGGAAAGTGACGGTGTCATGATTGCAGGCGATCACTTGCTTGCCAAGATCTCACCTAATCCATTAATGGAACCACCTTTACTTCCCGGAGGCATGAGGCCTCGTCCTTTACTGCAATATAATGCATCACTTCAGAAATTATTGGATCTTTCCATCACCACTGTTTACTCCGGACATGGATCTGAAGTGGAAGGAGATGCGGTTGCCGACTTGATTCAATATCGATTCGAGCGGCAGCATAACCGTGCCATGCAGGTGAAAAACATGCTTCAAGATCGGCCTTTATCGGCCTTTGAAGTTTGTCAGCAGCTTTTCCCGAAAGTATACCTTCAGGAAGTTGGCCTGACACTTTCGGAAACGGTCGGTCAGTTGGACTATTTAGAAGACTTGGGTGAAGTCGAAACAGAAATCCAATCAGGGGTCATTCTGTATTCAATCGCTTAATGTTCGCAAGGAGGCTCATTTTTTTGAATAAGTTGCAAGGTAAAGTCATTGTTATTACCGGTGCTTCCGGAGGGATTGGCAAGGAAGTTGCCATTCAAAGTGCAAAGCAGGGAGCCCGTCTCGTCCTCTTGGCCAGAAGCCTGGATAAATTACTGCAGCTAAAGAATGAACTGATCACCCAATATGGGATTGATGCATATGCCTATAAGCTTGATGTTGCAGATACTGATCAGGTGACAAATGTATTTAATGACATCCATGCGCAAATAGGAGAAGTGGATGTGTTGGTCAACAATGCTGGTTTCGGCACGTTTAAAGAAGCACAGGATACGGAGTTAAATGAAACGAAAGCAATGTTTGCTGTCAATGTCATTGGATTGATGGCCTGCACAAAGCTGGTTCTTCCGTATATGAAGCTGAGAAAAGCGGGGCATATCATCAACATAGCTTCACAGGCCGGTAAAATCGCCACTCCTAAATCAACATTGTACTCTTCGACCAAGTTCGCGGTTCTTGGCTATTCAAACGCACTTCGGCTCGAGCTGATGGACGATCATGTTTTTGTGACCACCGTCAATCCTGGACCCATAGAAACGAATTTCTTTAACATTGCGGATGAATCAGGTACATACTTAAAGAATGTTGAAAAATTCATGCTTAAGCCTGGAGATGTCGCTGCCAAAATCGTAGCGGCGATGCTGACCAATAAGAGGGAAATCAATCTCCCTGGCTGGATGAATTTAGCTGGGAAATGGTATAACATGTTTCCAAAGATCACAGAAACATTAGGGAAAAAAGCATTTTTTAAAAAGTAGGCTAAACTTTCGATTCCGGAAAAGGCGAAAGTCGGTCTAATAATAGGCAAAGGGGAATGTCGATGACATTCCCCTTTTGGAAATGACCGAAGTTGTCTATATTAAATAAATAATTGGTAACTATTTCAGGGAGAAGCCGTCTATTTCTATTAGGAGGGATTTGTATGAAGATGATAGTGAACCTTTATATCTCTATTTTCGTTGCTTTTATTCTGGGCAGCTGCCAATCCCCTGATTGGAACATGGATGAAGTCATTGATAAGGGGGAAGAAGGTTTCGTTACGGATCTTGACGATAAAAGGATTTTGATTAAAGGGACGTATTATAAGGTGACCAATGATACATATATTCAAGATCAACATGGTAATGACCTCGATTATTCCGACCTGGAAATCGGCATGAAAGTGAAGCCGTGGCACCGGGGCGGGGTGGAGAAATCATTTCCTGGGAAAGCGGAAGCGAAACTGATTCTTGTTTTGACGGATGAAAAAAGCTTAGCCGAACAAAGGGCGGTCACTGCTGCCCTCGATCATGTCAGCAAAGCGGAAAGTCAGCGATTCATGGTTCTCGAAGTCGTCCATTTACCATCAGAGCATGTTTATAATATCGAAATGATGAATCGTTCAAACTTAGACTCTTCATTCATGGTGACAGTAGAAGATTTGACGGATGAAATATTATATATAAAATAAAACAACCGGACTGAATCACTTTGGAATTCTGTCCGGTTGTTTTATGGGGATTCGCTCACAAGAATAAGATTTTGTCCTGATCTTATAAAGTTTTCGCACCTAAATATTTTGGTTTCCAATAAGAATTATCCATATCCGCGATGGCTATTCCTTTAGAAGACGTTGCACTAATGAATTGACCATTTCCGATATAGATTCCAACATGGGATACTCCTGTTCTTCCAGAAGAAGTATCAAAGAATACAAGGTCGCCCTTAGCTGGTGAAGATACTTTTAAACCTGTATTGGAATAGAGCAATGATGTTGTACGCGGTAAGGTAATTCCTTGTGATTTCTGGAATACATAATAGACGAACCCTGAGCAGTCGAATCCAGTCGGTGTCGTCCCGCCCCATTTGTAAGGTTTGCCTATTAAAGTTTTTGCATAGCTTATCAGGCTTGTATTATTGACATTATAAACACCAAGCGCATTAAATGTGCCTCGGCCGGCAATTCCATCGGCAGTTAACCCTTTGGCCTTTTGGAATTTTTTTACTGCGGATTCAGAATAGGTGCCGTAATATGTAGTCAGTGAACCTGTATATGTGAAATACCCTTTGGTTTTTAAAAGTTGTTGTAGTTGTTTGACATCGCTGTGTGTCATTCCGGGTCTGAGGGTTTGATCTCCAATATTTGCAGAGGCTTGCAGTGGGGTTAGCATCATGGCAGATGCAACAGCAGCTGAAGCGATCCATTTCTTCATAATTTTCATTTCCTCTCTATCTATCTCTCTATAATTCTTAACAATATTATCCTACAATACCATTATGACAATTAGACATATTTTTGGTTACAGTTTCATTACAAAAAATGAGCAGTAAGACTAAATGAAAAATGGACGAAAGTCTGTTGAAAAAGGTGTACGAATTTTAAAAAACTGAGTATATGGATTCATTAAAAAATATTCAAGCTACTAATTGATTCTCTTTTAAAAAAACAATTTGGATATGGAGTTTAAATTTGGTATTTTATCCATTTTTAGTGTCGTTTATATTTTTCAAGGAAATTACAATAAAAAGTAGAAATTTGTATGAAAACTTCCATTGAATAAGAACGTATATTCGGTTAAAGTTATGAATATAATAAAAGCGAACGTATATTCTTGTTAGGGTGAAGAAATGATGGATTATGGGAAGATGCCGAAACAATCAATTATGTGTATCGATATAAAAAGTTTTTATGCAAGCTGTTCAGCAGTCATGCTTGGTCTGGACCCGCTTGATTGTTATCTGGCGGTGGTTGGTGATTTGAAGAGGACAGGGAGCATTGTGCTCGCGGCTTCTCCAAAAATGAAGAAGGAATTTGGCATCAAGACAGGGTCGCGGATGTTTGAGATCCCGAATGATCCGAGGATTGTCGTCGTTGAACCTAAAATGGCGACCTATTTAAGGGTTTCGACGGAAATCACCCGCTTGTTCAACCGGTATGTGCCCAAAGAAGCGATTCACGTATATAGTGTGGACGAAAGTTTTGTGAAAGTCGATGGTGCCGCTTCTTTATGGGGAGATGCCCAGATGATAGCTGAAAAGATAAAGGATGAAATCGAACGCGAATTACAGCTCCCTTGTGCAATTGGAATTGGACCGAACATGCTTATGGCAAAACTTTGCCTTGATTTGGATGCCAAACATAAAGGGATTGCCGAATGGAAGTATGAGGATGTGCCAAGCAAACTTTGGCCGATTTCCCCGCTTCGTGAAATGTGGGGGATCGGCAGGCGCGTTGAAAAAACCCTTCATGGAATGGGGATATTTACAGTTGGGCAGCTTGCCAATTATGATCTTGAATTACTTGAAGCGAAGTTTGGGATTATGGGCAATCAGCTTTACCACCATGCGTGGGGAATAGATTTATCCGATATGGGGGCAACGATCATCGAAGGGCAGGTAAGCTTCGGCAAAAGCCAAATCCTGCTGCGGGATTATAAGGAGGAGCATGAGGTGAAGCAGGTCATGCTGGAAATTTGCGAAGAAGTTGGAAGAAGGGCACGCACCCATCGCAAGGCAGGAAGAACGGTGAGCCTAAGCATTGGTTACAGCAAGGATGAGTTTGGCGGGGGTTTCCATCGTTCGCGTTCGATTAGCGAACCGACCAACATTACGATGGAGTTATATAAAGTTTGCCTGGAGCTTTTTCATGAGAACTATAAGCAAAAAACGGTTCGGAGCATAGAGGTCAGACTCTCGAATATTGTGGATGATAACGAAATGCAGCTGACTTTATTCGATGCTTCGCGCTGGAAGAAGCGGGAATTGAGTTACACGGTTGATCGAATTCGCCATAAATATGGAGCCAAATCGTTATTGCGTGCTGTTTCGTATACGGAAGCGGGTACAGCCGTTTACCGAAGCAGGCTGCTTGGTGGGCATAAGGCGTAAGGTGACTTTTTGAAGGGAGGGAAAAGAATGATTCGTGATCGCGGCCGTATCAAATGGACATCGATGATGTTGCCGGAGCATGTGAAGATGCTGCGGGATTGGGTGGTGGAGGATGGCTATGAAACGAAGCGCATCCTGGATGAGCAGCAACTGGAAGAAATGAATGCTGTAATGGGGGAAGCGATGGAGGAAAGAAAGGATGTTACGATTGCACATTATGAAGGAAACCGGTATCAGCTGTTAATCGGCAGGATCCATTATTATAATGAATCTACCCAAAAGCTTCATATCGTTGATCGGTTTCAGCAGGTTCACTATATCGGGCTTTCCGATATAGCGGATGTAAGGATAACGGAATGATGAGCGGAAAGGCTGTTCCAAGGGACAGCCTTTCATTTTTGAAACGGCATCGTGATGAAAGGGATTACGATGCGTAAGAGAATCGGCATTTGCTAGCACGGTGTTCGTGTGGCTGATCTTGCAAAAGGAAGCAGGCAGTTTCTTTAACAGAAGCGTTTTTATCGTTTATAATGGGGGAAAGGAAAGACATCGGGAGGCGTGCAATCATGTATATTGAATGGACGGAAACAGCGGCTGAGAAAATAGTCGATAAGGTACAGGAACAAGAAGGATATTTACAGTTGAAATATGATACTGATGGCTGTGGCTGCGTGGTAAGTGGTGTGACCGCTCTATGGTGGGTCAAGGAACCTGAAGAAGGTACCGAAAAAGTGGAAACAAACGGGATTCCTCTATATGTGGAGAAATCAAAAATGATTTTCCTTGATGAAGTCATGACAATAGACTTTGTTGCGGAAGCGAACAGCTTTCAATTAAAAAGTCCGAATCAAATCTTAAACCCGAGGATGAGCTTTTTTAATAAAATCTAAATGAAGCAATGAGGGAATCTTGGATTGGTATTATCCCCTTAGATAGACAGTGAACAAAAAGAGCATGATGAAATGTTCTTAACAGTCTATCTGGGAGGGGCTTCTAAGGTATGTTGCTGCAGGAAGACATAGTGTAGGCAACAATAAAGAAGTTTAATTTTCAATATAAAATGCTTTTTCCGCACTTTAAATTGAAGGGGGAAGCCACAATCGCGCACGATTGTGGAACATCCATATAAATGAGGTAAAAAAAGCTGTTATTTTGGATACAAATAATAACAAATTCACTATATTTATTTTGCTCCTGCTTTTAACAAAATCTTCTCAATCTCTTTATACCCTTCCTGACGTGCGTGTTGTAAAGGAGTCACATTTTTATTGTCTGGTATGTTCACATCCGCTCCATGTTCTATCAGCAATTGCACCGTTTGCTGCTGCCTTGCGTTTCCATTATTCAGAATGATTGCCTCGATTAAAGCTGTCCAACCTAGGCTATTGACATGATTTACATCAATTTCAGTATGGGTAACAAGTTCTTTGACTACATCGACGTACCCATGTTCCGAGGCTGGTATCAAAGCTGTTCCTCCATATCTGTTAGTAATGGTGGGGTCGGCACCTCCATCAATCGTAAACTTCAAGATTTCAATATATCCTTCTGCACCAGCATATAGGAAGGGAGTATTTTTCATGTCATCTTGGATGTTGACGTCCGCACCTGCCTCAATTAGGACTTTTGCAGTCTCTACATCATTGCTATATGTTGCAATCATGGTAGCAGTTCGTCCCTTTGAGTCTTGTACATTAATATTTACGCCTTCCTTAATCAGTTCTCTAATGGTATCAGTATCTCCACGTTCGGCAGCTTGAAGTAGCTGTTCATTTACTCCTTCTCTCACGATTTCTCTCTCCTTTACTTGTTTTTTCGGTTCATCACTGTCATTTGGGACACATCCTTGAAGCAAGAGAATACATCCTATAAATGCCGCCCACTTCCACATAAATACCAACCTCTATTCTTGTTTTTCCACTTTTTACTTGAGGTCTCAATTTTATACTCTGCGCCTTTTTCTCTTGGAAGAGCATAGAACTATTCCTTCACCATGCTTTTTAATAGGTAATTTCTTTCCAAAGAGCAAAAGGATCATTTTTTTGGGGGTTTCTATCTATCTTAATTAATTTAATGTCTCGCTCTTCCATTGGGAGAGCTATTTGCTGATAAACGTATTTCGTTCCTAGCCCAATTTTTTCTTCCTCGTCCGCAGTATATGCATAGTAAACATTTTTAAAATGTGCCAAGTAAATGGCGCTTAAACACATGGGGCAAGGCTCCCCGCTTGCGTAGAGTTCACATTCGGAAAGATCAGCAGTGCCAAGGGTGCAGCAAGCTTTACGAATAGCCTGCATCTCCGCGTGCGCAGTTGGATCGTGTGTTTCTAGAACATCGTTTACTCCTTTTGCAACAATCTCCCCATTTTTAACGATGAGTGCACCAAACGGCTTTCCCTTTTTGTTTTTGGTATTATCGTAAGCTAACTCTATTGCCAGTTGCATGAATTCTTCGTGACTCATTTATAACACCCCTTTTGAAAAAAATTGTTGTATCTACAATGACTTATCCTTATTAATCTTTTGTTTTCCATAGCTGTTCCAGCAGGATTACAATCATAGTACCAACAAGCAACCCGTTGCTGCAGACATATTGCAAAATAGAAGGAAGACCTTGAAAAATCCCTGCAGGCAGAAACATTATTCCAATGCCCATCAACAATGTGATTCCTAATATAGTCAATCGGCGTTGGTCTAGTTCTTCCCGTTGAATAGACTGAATGGCAATGCCGATCATTTGAACGAATGATGCCATTAGTGCAGCACTAGCAATAGGGACTGGAAGCAAAGAGAAAAAGTTAACGATTGCAGGGATAAAAGCTATCCCCGATAAAGCCAAGCATGCTATAAGAAACGGTTGAATTTGTTTTTGCCCTGTCAATTGGATAAAACCAGCGGATACTGGCAATGGAACGATTCCAATCGTAGAAAATATAGAAGCTATAAAATGGGAAATGCCTCCAGCCCAAATACCACGATTGAGGGTTTGTTTTTCATCTTTCCGAGATTCTGGCACCACTTGTTTAACAGCTGTAATGGATGCAATCGTATTTGATACTAAAAGAAACATAAACAGAATAGAAGTTAATATGATTCCGCCATTCAGCTGTGGGACTCCCCAAGCAAATATTTCCGGTAGTTTAATGAAAGAATCTGATTGGGATAACAAATTGGAGGTTTTACCCAATAAGAAATATAGCGACCATCCTAATAAAATCCCAATTAGAACGGCGTAACTTTTAATCCAGCCTTTCCCTTTAACGGATAACGTAATGATCAGTAAAAATACACCGAATGAAATCGCTGATGCTCCATAATCAGGACGGGAGTGCTCTCCTTGAAATGCAATCATTCCTTCCAAAAAAACACCACTAAGTTGAAGAGCCAGGATCAAAAGAAAGGATCCGGTTACTAAAGGCGTGAACAAAAATAGCAGCTGATTAACAAAACCGGTTATACCAAGGATGAAGAGCAAAAGACCAGCAACGATCAATCCGCCTTCTAAAATTTGTAAGGTTTCATTCGTGTTTTGCCCCTGCTGAATAGCGACATCTGCCAATATTACAAACACACTAACCCATGAACCTGCTGGTCCGTCAGCAATTGGATAGCGATGCCCGAAACATCCTTGCATAAAAGAACTAATTCCTACTACCAAAAATGTTCGCTGCATTAATTCAGAAATTTCCCCGATTGACATATGAAAGATGCCACCAATTACGATCGGTAATGCAATAGAGTTCGCCAGTAGAAAAATAAACCATTGAAATGTACTTAAAGTGCTTTTAAAACGAAGTATCTCCATATTGAACCACCTTCAGAAAATTATTATTAAAAATTTCAGGGATTAATGCGCTTCCGTCTCTGCAAATTGGGCTCAATGTATTTAAAATAATTCTCCGACTTGGAATATAAAATATGTTTCTGCTTCAATCTAGATTTATGATATCTTATAAAGTAATATATGAAAAATATAAAAAAAATTGGTTTTACTTAAGTTTTTCATATACTAAAGATAGAGGTGTCTAAATGGACATAAGACAACTGCGATATTTTATTGCGATGGTAGAAGAAAGAAAAATTACTGCTGCAGCTGAAAAGCTTCATATCTCCCAGCCTCCATTAAGCCAACACTTGAAAGCGATGGAAGATGAACTAGGAACTAAATTACTAGTGAGGAATAGGAGAAATTTAGAAGTTACTGAAGCGGGGAAATCTTTATATAAATATGCCTTACAAATGACTCAGTTAATGGAAGAAGCTAAAATGGAAATTAAGGAAATTGGAAATGGAGTAAACGGAAGACTTACGATAGGCATAAATACTTTTTCGGTAGTCGAATTATCAAAATTACTTCAACAATTCCACCAAAAATACCCTAAAGTTACCTATAAAATACAACAAAATGAATCGTCTCAACTTTGTAAATTAGTGAGAGACCGAATAGTAGAGCTAGCGATTATACAATTACCGCTCGAGTTAGATGATTTTTCAGTCATCCATCTAAATACAGAACCTTTTTACTTTATTACGTCAAACAACCAGAAGTCTTTTAATCATGAGGTCTCACTTGCTGAAATTCAAAACTACCGACTCATTTTACCTAGCACGGAAGGATTAGGTGTCCATTATATGATTTTGGAGGCATTTTCGAGGCATCAACTGCGTCCTAACATTGTTGCCGAGTGTTCGGATATCTCCCTTTTATTGGATTTAGTTGAATCTGGCTTTGGAGCGTCAATTGTTCCAGAAACCGTAATCAAAAAATACAAAAGTCACTATTTACAAGCTTCCAAAGTTATGGTTACCGAGCTAACTTCATCAACGGGAATAATATGGTTGAAGGACTATTACCTGTCAGGCGCAGCTCAAAATTTTATTAACCTATTAACAGAGACCATGTTCGCTCCCAATAAAAACTTGACGGCCTTTCCCAATTGAATGCCGAGAAAAGACCGTAGTTTAAAATATGCTTTTTTATTGTCTACTTGACAGGGGAATGTGTCCTTCTCATGACAAGTTTTAGAAACTGATCGATTTGATCTTCATATTCTCTTGGATTTTCATTGTAAGATTGAGCGTGGGCCCCTTTTTTAGCGATGTACAGCTGCTTTGGGCCCTCTTTTGCTGCATATAATTCCGCTGTCATGGAAGCGGGAATGAAACTGTCATTTTCACTATGGATGAAGAGCACGGGGTTTCGGATATTTTTCATATAATCGATTGGTGACACTTCATTTGTCCAATATCCATCACGGAGTTTGATGAACGTACGCCCAAGCGGAAACACGGTCCAAGAGGGAAGTGGGACTACTTGTTTAAGCTGGTGTTTGATCTGATCCTCGAAATTTGAAAATGGACAGTCGGCAATGTAAAAATCAGCACCATCTTCAAGCATTCCGGCATATAAAAGCAGGGTTACAGCCCCCATGGATTCTCCATGAATGCCAATATGAAGGTTGGGACCTTTACGTCTTTTCAATTCATCGATTACAGCCTTCAGGTCGAATTTTTCATAATGTCCATAACTGCTCGTCTTGCCCCCGGAGTCCCCATGCCGGCGGTGGTCATAAATGATGGCATTGAAGCCTCGCTTAAGAAAAATATTCATGTACTTAATCGAATTGACTTTGTTCTCCGTCACACCATGGGAAATGACCACCCACTTATTAGTATCATGCGGTTCGATAAACAAGCATTTCAAGGAATATCCGGACGGTGACGATACCCAAATTTCCGTTTTAGGCAGATTATCAAAATCCTCCGTGATCAGGCGTTTAGCCATGATTTCACGATTCTGGATAAAATCATCTTCCTTCTTTTTCATGTACATGATCCGATTGGAAAAATAAATGCCGACGCCGATGATATACGATAGGATTCCAGCCAGTGTAAACCACCATTTCTTCATGGGAGGTCCTCCTCAGTTGATTTTCTTTATTTTACCATGAGGGAAATGGGAAAACACTGTTTGAAAACCATGACGAGGAAAACGGCAGTCGTGATATAATAATTTCATAAATGGCCAGGAGGTTTTAAGGGTGAAAAAGAAACAGCAGCGAAATCAAAATCAAAGCAAAAACCAAGATAAAGAATCATCTTCATTGAAACTCGGTGATATGATCAATCAAGATATCATGTCCCAGCTTCGTCAAAAGCAAAAAGAACTTAATGAGGCTGAACAAGAAAAACGGGCAGCGGAAGAAGAAGAAAAACGCGAAGAAAGGAAGCGTCGGGAGAAGAATAAATCATTCGAAGAACTATTGGGTGAAAGCAATCTGAACTGGAAGAACTATAAATGAAGAACAGGGAGCGGTTTATTAAGAGAGCTGGCTCCCTTTTTCCGTTCAGGAAGACCATTCCTTGCTGATATTCCTTTATTTTATAATGTATAACGATTATATTAAAGATAAGTTCGATATGCTTTCATATCGGATGGACTACAATTAGCTGGTGATATGATGCAAAGTAAAATAGAAAAAGTACTGGAAGACCAATTATGTTTCCTGCTTTATGCAAGTTCAAGGGAAATGACGAAGAAATATAAACCGCTGCTTGATAAACTCGAAGTGACATATCCTCAATACCTTGTTCTTCTTCTATTATGGGAACAGGATACACTTACAGTAAAAAAACTAGGGGAGCTCCTTGCCCTCGACTCAGGAACGCTTACCCCCATGTTGAAACGAATGGAGCAGAATGGCTTGATTGTCCGTGAACGTTCGTCTGAGGATGAACGGTCTGTCATGATTAAGTTGACGGAAAAGGGACTTGGTTTACAGGAAGAGGCCTGTTTCATTCCAGATCGCATTTCGGCAATGTCGGGTGATGATAAGAAGGTGGTTGAGGATTTAAAAGCTTCGCTGCTCCAACTATTGAAAACATTACAGGAATTTTAGCAAAGAAAAGACGCTTGGTGATCCCAAGCGTCTTTTTGTTGGATTTCAATCTACATCTATTTCAAAGGCGACGTCCACATTGCCATTGATCGCTTTTGAATAAGGACACATTTGATGCGCTTTATGAACAAGGGTTTCGAACGTCTCCTTGTCGACCCCGGATCCCTTCACGGCCAAAGTTACAGCCAAGCTGTACTGATGCATCTCACCCATCAAAAGACTGACGTTTGCGGTGACTTTGGAATCGAAAGAAACGCGTTCAATTTTACCAACTGATTGCAAAGCACTATCAAAACATGCAGCATATCCAGCTGCAAAAAGCTGTTCCGGATTAGATGCTTCAGGCATCTGTTTAGCCCTAGGTGTACCAGGCATCGCAATATCAACCGTGAAGTTTCCGTCAGCAGAAATTGCCGTTCCTTCTCTTCCGCCATCAACTGTTACAGACGTTGTAAATAATGTTTTTGTCATCATTTTTTCTCCCTTATCTTCTTATTTTTAATTGTGCACAACTGAATTTTACAGCATTAAATTGTGGATGTCCAATGAAAAAATTAAAAATGTTGGTATGAAGTTAAATTGATTTGGAAGGATTGGAATGATGGGGAACTTGAAAGCGGTAAAGAAGCAGTAAGGCGAAAAAATGAAGGAACGGAAAAAGGCTGCCTATCACGTTGGTTAAACGTAGATAGTGCAGCCTAAAGGATGTTCTGACGTTCCTTTGAAACATTTAGTTTAGTTTTATTCTTTTACTCCCGGTGACTTTCATATTTGTTCGCTTTGGTCAACTGCTTCAAGATATCCAACTCGGTTTTGGACAGTGAAGGGCTGTTAGCGGCCTGGCAGTTCTCGCGGAGCTGCTGTACTGAGCTTGCTCCTGGTACAATGGTAGCAACGCTTTGGTGTGACAATACATATTGAAGTGCGGTTTCATTCAACTTCCTATCAGAAAGTTTGTCCTTTATTTGCGGAAGCAAATCTTTAAGTTCGTGATAGCTATAGTCAAGGTATCCATCCTCATTTGCCTTTTCAAGCATTTTTTCACTGAGCAGCCCTTTGGCAAGGGGGCCACGGGCGATAATGCTGATCTGTTTGTTGGCCAAAAGGGACAGCCACTCTTCTGGGCGGCGGTCAAGTAGATTAAACTGCATCATCACGGAATCAAGCTCAGACTTTTCAGTGAATTCCTTGATTACATTCGGACGAATCGAAGAAATACCATAATGTCGGATATAGCCTTCTTTTTTCAAATCTTCAAATGCTTCTACCGTTTCTCCGATATTGTCTGAAATGGTGCCGCCATGTAACTGATAAAGATCAATATAATCAGTACCCAATCGCTTTAAGCTATCTTTTACTGCCGTTTTAATATAGGCGCCAGATGGATCCCAGCTCCAGGAATCTTTATTTTCATTCCAGCGGTTTCCGACCTTGGTGGCTATGTATACCTTATCGCGGACTGATTTTAAATTCTTTCCGACGATTTCTTCATTCATTCCGAAATCATATAAGTCAGCCGTATCAAAATAATTGATTCCTTCATCTAAAGCGGACTGTATGATTTCGGATGCCTGATTTTCAACAGTCCCCAATGACATGCATCCAAGCCCGATTTCAGAAACTAGCAAGTCAGAATTTCCTAGTCTGCGTTTTTTCATGTTATCCACTCCCTTTACTTCATTGTAAAGGAGAAATCCATTTCACTCAAAGAATTCACTTGATCCGTTTTAAAGGAGTGGGCGGCGCCTGATCATGTATGTCGGTAATCCAATCATTGATATAGACATATTGATTTTGTAATTGCTTTAGTTTTTGAAGGATTTCCCAACTCTTTCCGGATAAAGTAACGCTTTTTTCCAATACGTAAACTTTCATTAAATCGCCCTCCATCTCTATTATGGTAAAATGTATGAGGAATCATGCTGCAATTAGAACAAAGGAGTGGTCAGGATGAAAAAGTTTGAAGAAAAAACGCTGTCTTCGAAAAAAATCTTTACGGGAAAGGTAATCAGCCTGCAAGTGGATGATGTAGAGCTTCCAGATGGGAAAACGGGTAAACGTGAAATAATCAAACATCCGGGGGCAGTTGCCATCATAGCTCTCACGGCAGACAATAAAATCATCATGGTTGAGCAGTACCGTAAAGCGCTGGAAAGGAGCTTGGTGGAAATTCCTGCAGGAAAGCTGGAAAAAGGCGAAGAGCCGGTTCTGTCGGCTAAACGGGAACTGGAGGAGGAGACAGGCTATGAATGCGAAAAAATGGAGCACATCATATCCTTCTATACATCCCCAGGTTTCGCCGATGAATTGGTCCACCTTTATATGGCCCACAATTTGAAAAAGAAAGAAAATGCGGCCCCACTGGATGAAGATGAATTTGTCGAGATGCTTGAACTCACGTTGGAGGAAGCTCAAACTTATATGGATGAAGGGAAAATCCAGGATGCCAAAACGGCATATGCAGTTCAGTATCTGCAGTTGAAAAGGGCGATGACATCATAAATGAAAGAATTTTACGCTGACCTGCATATCCATATAGGCAGAACGAGAAGCGGAAGGGCCGTAAAAATAACAGGTGCTAAAACGTTAACCTTCAGCAATGTGCTGCAAGTGGCAAGTGAAAGGAAGGGCCTTGATCTAATCGGAATAATCGATTGCCATTCTCCTGAAATTATCGAAGAAATCGAAGCGGGGATTCTTGATGGCGAAATCACGGAAAAGATTGAAGGCGGACTTCAATACAAGAATACAACCATCATTCCAGGCTCGGAGATTGAAATTTATGATCAGAATTGTAATGGACCGATCCATGTCCTCGCCTATTTTCCCACTTTAAAAGCGATGAAGGAATTCTCTTCATGGATGGGCGGACATGTTAAAAATATCACCTTGAGCTCCCAAAGGATTTATTGTGATGGAAGAACGCTGCAAAAGATCGTGAAGTCACTGGGCGGCCTGTTTATTCCGGCACATGTTTTTACCCCATTTAAAAGCTTATATGGAAAAGGGGTGCGATCCAGTCTGACAGAGGTATTCGATCCGAAGCTAATTGATGCCATCGAACTTGGTTTAAGTTCAGATACAGAAATGGTCAAGGATATCGAGGAGTTGGACTCCTATGTATTCGTGACAAATTCCGATGCGCATTCGCTTGGGAAAATCGCCCGTGAATATCAAAAAGTCCTGCTTGAAGAACCAAGTTTCAATGAGCTGGCAAAAGCGCTTAAAGAAAAAGGGAATCGTAAGGTGGCCGTTAATTATGGATTGAACCCCTTATTGGGAAAGTATCATCAAACCGTATGTTCAAGGTGTTTACACCAGGTATTGAGGGATGATGAACAATGTCCCGAGTGTGGTAATAAATCCATTATTAAAGGGGTATCGTCCAGGATCGAAGAACTCTCCATTTCCGGGCTGGACGGAAGAAACGGAAGGGAAAGGCCGCCGTATATCCATCAAGTGCCACTCGATTTCATCCCAGGGCTCGGTCCTAAATCCATGGAAAAACTGCTGGCGGCATTTGGAACAGAGATGAATATCCTTCATGAAGTTACGCTTGAACAGCTCATGGAAATCGTTCCTGAAAAATTGGCGTGCTACATCGATTCTGCCAGGAAAGGGACGCTTTCTTTTGAAGTGGGGGGCGGAGGAAAGTACGGAAAGGTCAAAAAGGAATTAACCTGAAAAAGTCCTGACAGATGAGATCTGTCAGGACTTTTTTAGGTTGTTGTTTTTGCATAAATGGAGGTGTCCCGCACTTCCTTGCCGTCTGCACTGAGGCAGTCATTACGCAAAATACCTTCTAGGGTATATCCCAGCCTCTCAGGAATCCGTTTGCTGGCTATATTATTAGGGTCACAGCGGATTTCGACTCGTTTTGCTCCATAATGGTAAAAGGCAAATTTGGTTAACCTTTCCACTGCCTCCGTTATGTAGCCTAGTTTACTGTATCTTGTATCAATCCAATAGCCAATTTCGAATTTAGGGATATCCCAATTAATTCGGTGCAGACCAGTGGAGCCAATGAATTGATCGTCTTCTTTCCTATAAATATGGAGCCTGATATCCTCTTTTAAAATAAAGTCCGCAAAGGACTTAAGGACGTTCTGTTCAGAAGTTTCCAACGAAAAATCTTGATGTGCAAACGGCAGCCACTGTTTCAATTCAGGTTTAGAATGGACAATGGCTTCGTAAAGGTCCAGGCCATCGCCAGGTTGACAAGGTCTTAGATATAATCGCGGGGTTTCAATTTTTTCGGGAAAATCCATTAATATAGCTTTCATTTCCTGCCTCCATATTATTGATATGGAAAATTATAACACGGATTGGATTCAAAGTGTTTGGCTGATGGGGAAAGTTTTCTTAGCATAAATGAGAGAGTGAAAACATAGATTCTAGTAAGCGGAGTTGGGAGGATGAAAGATGAAAAAAAAATCTGTCGTAC
Organism: Peribacillus aracenensis; assembly: GCF_025175645.1. NCBI lineage: Bacteria > Bacillati > Bacillota > Bacilli > Caryophanales > Bacillaceae > Peribacillus > Peribacillus aracenensis. Next base: position 22,180 of record NZ_JANZMJ010000003.1, on the reverse strand, counting down.
AAAATGCCGTAATGAAACATATTAACGAACATTCCTCATTATATGTCTTTATCACTGTGCTTTTTTTGATGGGTGTCATTTTTGGGGCAATATTGGTGAATAGCTTGAGCTTTACCCAAAAGGAAGACTTGTTCTATTATTTATCGCAATTTTTCGGACAAGTATCCAAGGGTGAATTTGCATCTTCGCATGATATGTTCAGCCAAAGTATTATGCATAATATAAAATATATCGGGGTCATCTGGATTCTGGGAATATCGGTCATCGGTTTGCCTGTCATCCTGGTTTTGTTATTTATAAAAGGGATGGTTGTTGGATTCACAGTCGGCTTTTTAGTCAATCAAATGGGATGGAGCGGATTCTTATTATCGTTTGTCGCCATTCTGCCCCAAAATATATTCATCGTCCCGATATTCATCGTAATAACCGTCCTTGCCGTCGCACTATCAATGAAAATGATCAGCCGGATTTTCCTAAAGCAGGTTCGTGAACCGCTGAAGCCGATAATTTCGCGGTATATTTTCTCCTTGGTTTTGTCGGGGTTATTTTTGATTACGGCTGCTGCGTTTGAAGCGTACCTATCCCCTTCTTTAATGAAAAATGTCGTAAGTTTATTGGGTCATTAATGAAAATTTACCGTTCCCGCAAATTTTTTTATCATTAACAAGAAATCTATTTTGACAGTTTTCCCTCTTTTGATATAATGGATAAGATAGCGGCGCGGGAGGGAATATTAGGTATGGAAATAGAAAACAGAATTGATAGGATAAAAAAGCAGTTACACTCGTCCAGCTACAAATTAACGCCTCAGCGAGAAGCGACCGTCCGCGTTTTACTTGAGCATGAAGAGGATCATTTAAGCGCAGAAGACGTTTACCTCCTTGTCAAAGAAAAGTCGCCGGAAATTGGATTGGCAACAGTTTACCGTACGCTAGAGTTGCTGACTGAATTGAAGATAGTAGATAAAATTAACTTTGGAGACGGGGTTTCCCGTTATGATTTAAGACAAGAAGGAGCTGCGCATTTCCATCATCATCTTGTTTGTGTGGAATGTGGTGCGGTAGATGAGATCCAGGAAGACCTACTTGAAGACGTAGAAGACATTGTGGAACGCGACTGGAACTTCAAGATTAAAGACCATAGATTAACCTTTCATGGCATTTGTCATCGATGTCATGACAAAGAAGAAAATTAAGGTGAATGAAGTCGGACCTTTTCCATTTAATGGAGAAGGTTTTCTGCATTTTAAAAACCTATTTTCTCAAGGAAGAGCTGTTTTTGTTTTCTCCTTTCCGAAACACGTATAAAACTTGTCCTGTTGGGCATAGATTGATACAAAGGATCGAATGGGAGGGGAAAGATGATGAAAACATCATTATCGCTTGTTTTGCACACGGCTAAAGTGATGGTTCTCTTTGTTAGCTTCACTGTTCTTTTTTATATAGGAATGGTATGGTTAAATCAGGAATATCAAAGTTATCATCGTTATGATGAACCGAAAGGCATGGCCGTAAAAGTATCGAAAGCTGTTGATACGGGTGATGATGCATGGCTTGAACGCTTAATGTTGTTTTATTTAAACGGGGAGTAATGAATATGGAGAATCAAATTAGGGATTTCATTCATTTTTTAACCATTGAAAAAGGACTTGCCAAAAATACGCTCGTCTCGTATGAGCGTGACTTAAGATCATATTGGAGCTATCTGAAAGATGTTGAAACCATTGAAGCCTGGAATGATTCACGGCGGGTGAACATCCTGCATTTTCTCGTGCATTTGAAGGATCAAGGGAAATCGTCGAAGACGGTGGCGCGTCATATAGCTTCCATTCGGTCTTTTCATCAATTTCTTCTAAGGGAAAAAGTAACCGAGCAGGATCCGTCCATACATATAGAAACACCAAAACCGGAACGAAGCCTTCCAAAGGTATTAAGCATGGAAGAGGTTGAAGCACTCTTGGATGCCCCGAAGAAAATGGATGAATTCGGTTTACGCGATAAGGCGATGCTAGAACTGATGTATGCGACGGGTATGCGTGTCAGTGAGTTAATATCCATGGATGTGAGTGATGTCCATGCATCGATGGGTTTTGTCCGTTGCGTAGGGAAAGGAAATAAAGAGAGGATCATTCCGATTGGACAAACTGCATTGGGTGCGATAGAACATTATATGGAAAGTTCCCGGGGGAAAATGGCCAGTCCCAAGCACAGGACAGATTCACTTTTTTTGAATCATCATGGAAACAGGCTGACAAGGCAGGGATTTTGGAAGATTCTAAAAAAACTTGTAAAATCGGCACAAATTGAAAAAGAAATTACACCGCATACACTAAGACATTCGTTCGCGACACATCTATTGATGAACGGAGCTGATTTACGTGCCGTCCAAGAAATGCTTGGTCATGCGGATATTTCGACAACTCAAATTTATACACATATTACGAACGTACGGATCAAGGATGTATATTCAAAATTCCATCCGCGAGCTTAAAAGAATAGTAGAATGATAGAAAAGGTTGTGAATTTAACTGCGGGCAGTTGAAGGATCAGCCTTATTCTCCGTTTGTACGGACTGCTATAGGGGCTGCAATTAATTCCAATGTGCATCTTGGGGCACTTTGTTTCATTCCGAAATATATTATTTGTCTACATCATGGTAATCGTTTACAATGTAGAGAGGTCAGACTTCTGACGTTCTCGCGATTTCATTTAAATGAAGAGTAACTGAGCAGAATAAGGGTATTATAGAGAGTATAAAAAGTGATTTACTATTTTAGGAGGAATGACTCATGAAAGGAAATTCAGCATTTAAACGAATATTTGTAGTAGTTATGGATTCAGTTGGGATTGGCGAAGCGCCTGATGCAGATTTATTCGGCGATAAAGGGGCGGATACACTTGGCCATATCGCAGAAAGAATGAATGGATTGAACATGCCGACTCTCGCAAAATTGGGTTTAGGCAATATCCGTGAAATCAAGGGGATTGATAAAGCTCAGCAACCTCTCGCATACTATACGAAAATGAAGGAAGCCTCTACAGGAAAAGATACGATGACTGGACATTGGGAAATCATGGGGTTAAATATATCGACTCCATTCCGTGTATTTCCAGATGGCTTCCCGGAACTATTAGTCAATGAACTCGAGGCGAAGGTGGGTCGGGGAATTATTGGGAACGTCCCGGCAAGCGGCACGGAAATCATTGAAAGGCTTGGCGAGGAACATATGAAAACGGGTGCGCTGATCGTTTATACATCAGCTGATTCCGTATTACAGATTGCTGCACATGAAGATATCGTCCCAATAGACGAATTGTACAAGATATGTGAAATTGCCCGTGAAATGACAATGGCAGATGAGTTCAAGGTTGGACGCGTGATTGCCAGACCGTTCACAGGTGAACCAGGCAACTTCAAAAGAACGCCTAACCGTCATGATTATGCGTTGAAGCCTTTTAACCGGACTGTAATGGATGAATTGAAAGATTCTGGATATGATGTGCTCGCAATCGGGAAGATCTCTGATATCTTTGATGGGGAAGGTGTCACTGAATCATTGAGGACTGTATCCAATATGGATGGAATGGATAAATTAATCCAAACGGTAGAACAGGATTTCAAAGGATTAAGTTTCCTTAATCTAGTCGACTTCGATGCTTTATACGGTCACCGCCGCGATCCAGAGGGATACGGAAAGGCATTGGAAGAATTCGATGCCCGGATGCCGGAAGTCCTTGATAAACTGAAAGAGGATGATCTATTGATCATCACTGCCGATCACGGGAATGATCCGGTCCATGAAGGAACCGATCACACACGTGAATATGTCCCATTATTAGTTTATTCCAAACGATTTAAAGAAGGTGCCGAACTACCGATAAGAGATACATTTGCTGATATTGGAGCGACGGTCGCTGCTAATTTTGATGTAAAAATGCCTGCCTTTGGAAAAAATATATTAGGCGATCTAAATTTAGGGGAGAGTAAATAGATGTTTAATAAAATAGAGATTGCTGCTTCATTTATAAAAAGTAAAATTGAAGGCTCTCCGGAGATAGGACTGATTCTTGGTTCCGGGCTTGGAGTATTGGCGGATGAAATTGAAAATCCGATAACTATTCCATACCACGAAATTCCGGAATTCCCGGTATCGACTGTGGAGGGACACGCTGGACAGCTTGTCATTGGACATTTAAGTGGCAAAAAAGTTGTAGCCATGCAAGGACGTTTCCACTTTTATGAGGGCTACTCGATGGAGAAGGTCACTTTTCCTGTACGTGTAATGAAACTACTTGGTGTTGAGCAGTTAATTGTAACGAATGCTGCCGGAAGCGTAAATGAAAGCTATGAACCAGGTGACTTGATGCTCATTACGGATCATATTAATTTAATGGGGGCAAATCCATTGATTGGTCCTAATGAAGAGCGCTTCGGCCCTAGATTCCCTGATATGTCGGAGGCTTATAATAAAGGCCTTCGGACGCAAGCAAAAAAAATAGCAGCTTCACTAGGATTGGATATTAAAGAAGGTGTCTATATCGGAAATACAGGACCGACCTATGAGACGCCGGCAGAAGTGAAAATGGCAAGGATCCTTGGCGGGGATGCAGTTGGCATGTCGACAGTTCCGGAAGTTATCGTGGCTAGGCATAGTGGTATGAAGGTGCTTGGAATTTCATGCCTTACAAATATGGCCGCAGGCATTCTTGATCAGCCTTTGTCGCATGAAGAGGTAATTGAAACGACTGAAAAAGTGAAAAGCAGTTTTCTTGAATTTGTTAAGCATATCGTTAAGGACATATAAAACGAACAAAAATACAAGTACACCTAAAGAGATCCGGTGTCTTTGAAAAAGTGGGGATTCTAATATGAGAATGGTAGATTTAATCGAGAAAAAGCGTGATGGAAAGGCTCTTACTACGGAAGAAATACAGTTCATCATCAAAGGGTTTACCGATGGCACGATTCCGGATTACCAAATGAGCGCTTGGTCAATGGCAGTTTATTTCAAAGGCATGAATGAGCAGGAACGTGCTGATCTAACCATGGCGATGGTCGAATCAGGAGATCAAATTGATTTATCGATGATTGAAGGAATTAAAGTCGATAAACATTCAACAGGCGGTGTTGGTGATACCACAACTCTAGTGCTTGGACCATTGGTTGCTGCTGTAGGTGTTCCAGTGGCAAAGATGTCAGGACGCGGTCTTGGTCATACAGGCGGAACGATCGATAAGTTGGAGTCTGTAAAAGGATTTCATGTCGAAATAGAAAATGACGAGTTCATTCGACTTGTTAATAAAAATAAGATAGCTGTCATTGGACAAAGTGGTAACCTGACTCCAGCCGACAAAAAGTTATATGCATTGCGTGATGTTACGGCTACCGTTAACAGTATCGGTTTGATTGCTGGCTCGATCATGAGTAAGAAAATCGCCGCTGGTGCAGATGCAATTGTACTTGATGTTAAAACGGGAGCGGGCGCTTTCATGAAAACTCTCGAAGATTCCGAAGAGTTGGCGCATGCAATGGTTAGCATTGGAAACAATGTGGGACGAAACACGATGGCCGTCATTTCCGATATGAGCCAACCGTTGGGTTACGCAATCGGAAATGCTTTAGAAGTGAAAGAAGCCATCGATACGCTTAAAGGAGAGGGACCGGAAGATTTAACGGAACTTTCTTTAACACTAGGAAGCCATATGGTATACCTTGCCAAAAAGGCAAGCTCGCTGGAAGAAGCAAGAACCTTGCTGGAAAATGCGATTAAGGATGGTTCTGCACTTAACTCATTCAAGGTTTTCCTAGAAGCGCAGGGAGGCGATGGTTCAGTTGTGGATCAGCCGGAAAAACTACCGCAGGCTGCTCATACTTTCGAGCTGGAAGCGAAAGAGGACGGCTATGTATCGGAAATCATCGCTGATGAGGTAGGAACGGCAGCCATGCTGTTAGGCGCCGGGCGGGCAACAAAGGAATCAGAGATTGATTTGGCAGTCGGACTGGTACTTCGTAAAAAAATCGGGGAAACCGTGGCAAAAGGTGAATCCCTAGTGACGATTTACAGCAATTTTGAAGATGTTTCAAAGGTAAAAGAAAAATTGTATGAAAGCATTGCGATTTCAAAAGAGAAAATAGAAAAACCTACATTGATCTATAAAGAGATCATGGAATAAACGTAAAAAGGCCGCTATTGAGCGGCCTTTTTACGTTTATTCCATTGAATGTTAAAAGAGGATGCCCATGCGCATCCTCTTTTAATTTGGTTCACTTTGTTGCCCTATATCCAGTATATGTTTCAAAATTCATCTTTATTTGTATAAAAATGGGTTTAATGGAAAAAATAAAACCTATAAAGATTGGAGGGTATGGAGATGAAGCGGATTTTTTCTCTATTTTTAACCGTTTTGGTAGCATTGGGTTTTAGCATCCCACATACAAAAGCAGCTGAAGAAAAAGGAGTCGAATTGGCGGCAAATGCTAAATCCGCTATTTTGATTGAACGGGATACAGGTACTGTTCTCTATGATAAAAATGCAGACGTTCGTCTTTCACCGGCAAGCATGACGAAAATCATGACGATGCTGTTGATCATGGAAGCGATTGATAAAGGCGAACTTAGCATGAAGGAGAAAATCAGGACTAGTGAGTATGCAGCATCGATGGGCGGTTCCCAGATCTTTCTCGAGCCAGGTGAGGAAATGACCACAGAACAAATGCTCAAGGGCATCTCGATTGGTTCGGCGAATGATGCATCGGTGGCGATGGCTGAACGTCTAGCTGGTTCGGAAGAAGAGTTTGTTAGGAAAATGAACAAAAAGGCGAAAGATCTCGGGTTGAAAAATACAAAGTTCCAAAACGCAACAGGCCTTCCTGTTAAAGATCATTACAGTTCGGCACATGATATGTCGATCATGGCAAAGGAATTATTGAAATACGATACGATTACAAGGTTCACGGGTACATATGAAGATTATCTCCGTGAAAATACCGAAAAGAAATTCTGGCTTGTCAACACGAACAGATTAGTGAAATTTTACCCTGGGGTTGATGGATTGAAGACAGGATTCACAAATGAAGCGAAGTATTGTTTGACAGCGACTGCTAAAAAAGGGAATATGCGTGTCATTGCCGTCGTTTTCGGAGCTGTTTCTCCAAAAGAACGAAATGCTCAGGTCACCAAGATGTTAGATTATGCATTTTCACAATACATCACATACCCTATTTATAAACGCGGTGAGGTGTTAGGTGAAGCCAAGGTAAGTAAAGGACACAAAAAATCCGTGGTGGGGGTCACAAGTGAACCTATTTCAGTTTTGACAGCCAAAAACGGAACGGCAAAGGACTTTACAAAAAAAATCACGCTTGATAAAGATTTGGCTGCCCCGATTAAAAAAGGGGATGAAATTGGTACGCTTGAATTGAAGAAAAACGGTAAGGTGTATGTCGAATCTCCGATCGTCGCGAAGGAAACTATTGAAAATGCAAGCTGGTGGCAATTGTATAAAAGAGCTTTCGGCATGTTTACCCACGCGAAATAGAATAAATTGTCGCATTGCCTGTTAATCGTACTAATTTAGGCGAAACTCCACTAGTTTTGCTAGTAAGGAGGAATCGGCAGGTGAAAAAGAGAATTTGACTCTTTATAAGACAGTGAAGGAGGCTGTATATAATGAGTCTTACGATTAATATGGAGGCGAAAAACCGCGTATTGTGCATTCGTCTCAAAGGTGATTTGGATCATCATACAGCAGAAAAATTGAAAAACCAGGCAGAGGCAGCCATTCAAAAGCATAATATTAAGCATATCATCCTTAACATGGAAGAATTGGATTTTATGGACAGTTCGGGGCTCGGAGTTATTTTAGGGCGCTATAAGCAGGTAAACAAAAAGCAAGGTGAAATGGTGGTCTGTGCAATTTCTCCAGCAGTAAAGCGGTTATTTGAGATGTCAGGGTTGTTTAAAATTGTTAAAATGGAACTATCTGAAAAAAACGCTTTGCAAAGACTGGGGGTTGCCTAAGATGAAAAATAAAATGGAAACGAAATTTTCTGCACTTAGCCAAAATGAATCTTTTGCCAGGGTAACTGTTGCGGCTTTCATTGCCCAATTGGACCCGACGATGGATGAATTGACAGAGATCAAGACTGTCGTGTCAGAAGCCGTTACGAATTCGATTATCCATGGTTATGAAAGTGATCCGGAAGGATGGGTCTACATTTCAGTGGTCATCCAAGGAGATACTGTGGAATTGACCATCCGGGATGAAGGACTGGGCATTGAAGACGTCGAGGAGGCTAAACAGCCGTTATTTACGACAAAACCCGAACTTGAACGTTCCGGTATGGGATTCACCATCATGGAAAACTTCATGGATGAAATCAATATTATTTCCCACAAGGGCGAAGGCACGATCATTCGATTAAAAAAGCACTTAACTACAAGCAGAGCTTTGTGCAATTAAGGGAGACTTGCATATGGATGTGGAGGTTAAAAAAGAGAAGAGCAAGAAAGGCCAGCCCCATTTAAAAGATGAGGAATTGCGGAATTTAATCCAACGCAGCCAGAGCGGTGACCAAGATGCGAGGAACCTGATTGTCAACAGCAATCTGAGGCTTGTATGGTCAGTGGTGCAAAGATTCCTCAATCGAGGTTACGAACCGGATGACCTTTATCAAATAGGCTGTATTGGCCTATTGAAGTCCGTGGATAAATTTGATTTATCGTTTGATGTGAAATTCTCAACGTATGCTGTGCCTATGATCATTGGTGAAATCCAACGTTTTATCCGTGATGATGGAACGGTTAAAGTAAGCCGGTCACTAAAGGAAATGGCGAATAAGATTCGCAGGGCCAAAGAGGAACTTTCAAAAACTTATGGCCGTGTTCCGACTGTCAATGAATTGGCGGAACATCTAGAGCTGTCGCCAGAGGATATCATCATGGCCCAAGAAGCTAGCAGGAGCCCTTCTTCGATCCATGAAACGGTTTACGAAAATGATGGAGATCCGATTACTCTTCTTGACCAGATCGCCGACCATAATGAAACATCCTGGTTCGATCAAATCGCTTTGAAAGAAGCCATACATGAATTGAATGAACGTGAAAGGCTGATTGTTTTCCTGAGGTATTATAAGGATCAGACGCAATCGGAAGTGGCGGCAAGGCTTGGTATTTCCCAAGTCCAGGTGTCAAGGCTGGAAAAGAAGATTCTTCAACAAATGAAAAACCACATGAATCAGTGATTCATGTGGTTTTTTTTATTGAGCTGAAAATAAATCTTGATTTTAGGAAAAAGTAAAAGTGATTCCTTATCAAGTAGGGCGAAAATATGAATGGGGTCGATTTTTTAGTTGAATTTAGAGATAAAAACGAATATTATAGTAAAGGTCGCGTTTCTCATTCGTTTTTTATCTTTTTTTCAATGAATAACGATCAAGAAAAACGTCATTGCAGTACAATATTAGGACACCTTGTACTTTCGTGCAAACGGTTGTCGGTGTTTCCTTTAGATCTGGAGGTCTAAAATATGTTTTTGGAAAAGTTTTTCTCCCTGAAAGAAAATGGGACAGATGTCCGTACAGAAGTCATGGCAGGTATTACGACATTTTTAACCATGGTTTATATCCTTATTGTGAATCCGGCTTTATTGTCTTCAATCGGAATTCCATTTGAACAAGTTTTCATGGCAACGGTCATATCAGCGGTGATTGGTACCCTTATCATGGGGCTTGTTGCAAAATACCCGATTGCGATAGCACCAGGTATGGGTTTGAATGCGTATTTTGCCAGCGTAGTGGGGGCACAGGGCCTTTCATATCAGACCGTATTCGGTACGGTTTTCATTGCTGGTTTACTATTTCTATTAATTAGCGTGACAAGCTTGCGTAAAATGATAATTGATGCGATTCCTAACTCATTAAAATATGGCATCACGTCCGGAATTGGTTTATTCATTGCGTTTATCGGATTGAAAAATGCTGGAATCGTAGTGCCTAATGAATCAACGATGGTGTCGCTTGGAGATTTGCACCAGCCTGGAACCGTTTTGGCGCTAGCAGGTTTATTCATTACCTTGATTTTTATGGCCCGTAATATTAAAGGGGCAATTTTCATTGGTATGATCATTACGGCAATCATTGGCTACTTTATCGGTTTGCTCAACTTTGATGGGGTCTTATCTGTACCTCCAACACCGGTATTTTTCGATATCGATATTGCTGGGGTCTTCACGAATTCATTATATTCAATTGTTTTCGCCTTTTTACTTGTGACGATCTTTGATACGACAGGAACCTTGATTGGCGTGACGGAACAGGCTGGACTAACGAAGGATGGGAAAATCCCTCGTGCCAAGAAAGCCTTTTTAGGTGATGCGATTGCGACGACAGTCGGCTCGATGTTTGGTACAAGCCCTTCGACGGCATATGTTGAATCGAGTACGGGAGTAGCCGCAGGGGGACGTACGGGATTAACCGCTACTGTCGTGGCAATCTTGTTTGCTGCGTCGATTTTCTTTTCTCCATTGATATCGGCAATTTCTTCCGTTCAAGCAATCACAGCTCCCGTTTTGATCATTGTAGGATGTTTCATGATGGAAGGGCTGGCTAAAGTAAATTGGAAAATTTTCGATGAGGCGTTTCCGGCATTTGCGATCATTTTAACGATGCCGCTTACTTCAAGTATATCTACAGGGATTGCGATCGGGTTCATTACATTTCCCCTTATGAAGGTATTCAGTGGAAAAGGAAAATCGGTACATCCTCTCATTTATATTTTTGGATTTATATTTTTGATTCAGCTGATTTTCTTCCCTACTCATTAAAGTATGAATGTAATCAAAAAGACATGCTGTCATTGCAGCGTGTCTTTTTTTGTTTTAAATTAGTAATATTTGGACATGGTTCACTTCCTGCATTTTCAAACTGTTTCCAAACCATACTACTATCATAAGGAAATAAAAGGTCGGGATGTGATGATAGTGGCAGTTGTATATATCAGGATGAGGAACCGTGTACAAGTAAAGGGAAATCAAACGGTGAGGATAAAAGATATTGCAAGGATAATCGGACCTGAAGAAGTGATTACCATCATTGAAGAAATTATATTATTAACGGTCAAGAAGGAAGATAAGAATATTATTGTCGTTGATTTGGCTCAAGTAATCGTGGCCATCCGCAAGATGGACCCGACTATTGAACTGGAGTCATTCGGGCCCTCCCAAACGATCATCGAAATCATCTTCTCGAAAAAGAAAATGTCATTCCTGACATTCGCCTTGGTTTGGTTTTTGTTATTTATCGGCGGCGGGATGACGATCATGAATTTTCATGTGGATGTCAGCATGGGGGAAGTGCATCAAAAAATCTTTACTATAATCACGGGGAAAGTGGAAGATAAGCCATTATTGATCCAAATCCCATATAGTTTCGGCCTTGGTATGGGCATGATTCTATTTTTTAATCACTTTTTTAAAAAACGCTTCAATGAGGAACCTAGTCCGCTCGAGGTTGAAATGTTCAACTATCAGCAGGATTTGGACAGTTATGTAATCATGAATGAAAATAAGGAGAATGTGCGCCACCTTGATGACCGGTAAAATTATATTTGGAATCTTTGTCGGTTTGGCCGGGGGTTTTGCGACAGGTGCCGGTTTTGTAGCGTTTTTAACTGTACTTGGGGTGATTCCGAGACTGACTCAGCTGACCAAAACAATGAAGATGATTCATTACTATGAAGGAGCCATCATTACGGGCGTTGTCGCAGGGACATGGTTAGGATTACAGGAAACGGAATTTTCCCTCCCATATTTTTTATTAATTCCGATCGGTTTGGCTGACGGGATATTTAATGGAATGCTTGCTGCTGCCTTAACTGAAGTACTGAATGTATTTCCGGTTCTGTCAAAGCGAATCGGAATTCAAGAGAAAATCATTTATCTGTTAATGGCACTCGTATTGGGGAAAATAGCCGGATCATTATTCCAATGGATTTATTTAGTGGATTTATAAGTTTATAAGGTAACTATTCCTGATGATGAAAGGTAGGCCCAAGATGGTGACCAAACGAAAAGTGATATTGATTACGGATGGAGATGAGTATGCGAAACGGGCTGTCGAGCACGTAGCGAAGGAAATAGGGGGAAGGTGTATCTCCATGTCCCAAGGTAATCCATCACGATATACGGGCTTGGAGCTAGTTGAATTAATAAAAAAGGCGAAGTATGATCCGGTATTGGTCATGTTTGATGATAGCGGTTTTATCGGAGAAGGATCAGGCGAACAGGCAATGAAGGTAGTTGCCGGTCACCCTGATATTAATGTCCTTGGTGTGATAGCGGTCGCTTCAAAGACTAGAAGGGAAGAATGGACCAAAGTGGATATCTGTATTGACCGTGATGGTAACCTGACACCGAACGGGGTTGATAAATACGGAGCCGAAGAATTTGAACTCGGCAAGATAACTGGAGATACGGTGTATTGCATCGATCAATTACATGTTCCCATAGTAGTGGGGATAGGGGATATCGGGAAAATGTCCCATCAGGATGATTTTAAAAGAGGAGCACCGATAACAAAGCTAGCGGTGGAAATCATATTGGAAAGGAGTGGTCATGATGACTTCAGAAAAACCTGAAAACATGAAACCGATTCCGAATAGGGTAGCGGAAGTTGACGCGTACATGGAAAAGAATGTAGGTCTGGGCGTCAGCTTCGACTTAGGGGTAAGAAGGATAAAGGTTCTAAGAAAAGATGTGCATCTTTACTATGTAAACGGGCTGACGGATACAGAGTACATCATTGGAATCCTCGATTCTCTTATTCATAACAAAAATGCGGAAATCTTGACCACTAAAGTTTTTGATGCAGTCAAAGACTTGCTTGTACACCAATCCGTTGAGGAAATTAAGACGATGGATGAGCTTGTTGATCAGGTTTTATCCGGATTAATAGTCGTTGTTGTTGATGGTAAACCAATAGGATTGGTTGTGGATGTCCGGAGTTATCCAGGGAGACAGCCAGTAGAACCCGATACGGAAAAAGTCGTCCGTGGATCAAGGGACGGTTTTGTCGAGAATATCATCATTAACACAGCGATAACAAGACGGAGGATCAGGGATGAAAGATTACGTTTCGAAATGTTGCATGTAGGGGAACGATCGAAAACGGATATATCCATCGGCTACATTAAAGATATTGCCGATCCTGATTTAATTGAAATCGTTCGTAAGGAATTGAATAGTATTGATGTTGATGGCATAACGATGGCTGATAAAACGATCGAAGAGTTCATCGTCAAGCAAAAATATAACCCATACCCGCTTGTCAGGTACACGGAACGGGCTGATGTAGCTGCAACACATTTACTTGAGGGGCATGTCCTTATTTATGTGGATACGTCACCGAGTGTCATCATAACCCCGTCCACTCTTTTCCATCACATGCAGCACGCTGAGGAGTATCGGCAGGCACCTGCTGTTGGATCCTTGGTACGCTGGGTCCGATTTCTCGGGATTTTCGTTTCGTTATACTTGCTGCCGATTTGGTTATTGTTTTGTTTAGAGCCTTCCCTCCTGCCGGAGAAGCTCGAGTATATCGGGCCGAATGAAAAAACGCATATACCCATTGTGATCCAAATCTTCATTTCCGATATTGGGATAGAATTTTTAAGGATGGCAGCCGTCCATACCCCAACCCCGCTTTCTACGGCAATGGGCTTAGTTGCGGCAGTTTTGATCGGACAGATAGCGATAGATGTTGGGCTATTTGTTCCTGAGGTGGTTCTCTACGCTTCCGTAGCGACAATCGGTACATTTGTCACTCCGAGTTTAGAACTAGGGGTTGCGAATAAGATTTCCCGATTAGTCCTGCTAGTATTGGTCGCTTTATTTAAAGTGCCTGGCCTAGTCATTGGCATCACACTCTACATTATTATGCTTACTAATATAAAGACGTTAAATACGCCTTATTTATGGCCGCTTCTCCCGTTTCAGCCAAAGGCCCTGTCACATATAATATTAAGAAGACCTTATCCTGGCACTATAGAACGACCGAGTATTGTACATCCCCAGGATCTCTATAGGCAGCCGAAAAAATCTAAAGGTTGATGTTGTCGAAAAGTTGTGGTAATTTAATTTTATTCGAATAAAAGAGGTATTGTTAGGCTTCACAAAGAGAGAGAGCTACTATGACTCTTTGGAGTTTAAACCAATCTGTCTTTCCCTTCGAACTACAAAGCAGTCATAGAGAACAATATTTACATGGGATCGATTCGGATGAGGCTTGTTCATATAGAGAACCTTTTACAGCAGGGTTTCTTTATTTGAGGCTGCCTCATTTCTTATTAATCTTAGTTTTAAGTCAGGAAGGTGAGGCAATCATGCATTTGTACGGAACCGGTGGTGTAAATGAACGTGGACACCTGGAGATTGGCGGAGTGGACACGATCGAATTGATCGAGCAATTTGGAACACCATTATATGTTTATGATGTAGAGTTAATTCGCGAACGGGCAAGAGGGTTCAAGAGAACATTTGAGGAATTGGGGATTTCGGCTCAAGTTGCTTACGCAAGTAAGGCCTTTTCTTCAATTGCCATGATCCAGTTGGCAGAGCAAGAAGGACTTTCCCTCGATGTTGTCTCGGCAGGGGAATTGTATACGGCAATTAAGGCGAATTTCCCAACAGAACGGATTCATTTTCATGGAAATAACAAAAGTGATGAAGAGCTACATATGGCTTTGGATCATGACATTGGCTGTATAGTAGTCGATAATTTTTCAGAGTTGACATTGTTAGAAGAAATTTGTACAAACCGTGAACAAAAGGTGAAAATCCTTCTTCGTGTAACACCAGGTATCGAAGCCCATACGCATGATTATATATTGACAGGACAAGAAGATTCGAAATTTGGTTTTGATCTTATTAACGGCCAGGCCGAAGCTGCCCTTCGGCAAGCACTGCAAAGTGAATTCCTCGAAGTGCTGGGGCTTCACTGTCATATCGGTTCCCAGATCTTTCAAACGACCGGTTTCCTTCTTGCAGCCCAAAAAATTATTGGCAAGCTGAATGATTGGCACGGCTCGTTAGGGTTTCAACCAAAGGTATTGAATCTCGGAGGGGGGTTCGGGATTCGGTATACACAAGAGGACGACCCGCTACCGGCGTCCCGATATGTTGAGGAAATCGTTAGGGAAGTGCAGAACCTGATTGCGGATTCTGATTTAGTGATGCCAGAAATCTGGATCGAACCTGGCCGTTCATTAGTCGGAGACGCCGGTGTGACACTGTACAAGGTCGGTTCTGAAAAGGAAGTTCCTAATGTTCGTAAATACATTGCCGTTGATGGGGGCATGAGTGATAATATACGTCCCGCTCTTTACGAAGCGAAATATGATGCCATTCTCGCAAACCGGCCGCTTGACCCTGTAGAAGAGACAGTGTCCATTGCCGGAAAATGCTGTGAAAGCGGGGATATGTTGATTTGGGATTTACCATTGCCAAAAGCCGGCCGCGGTGATGTCTTGGCGGTATTTTGTACAGGGGCATATGGATATTCCATGTCGAATAATTACAATCGGATTCCAAGACCGGCAGTCGTCTTTGCCGAAAATGGAGAAGCCCGGTTGGTCATCAAACGTGAGACGTACGAAGACCTTATCCATTTGGATTTGGCCCTTCATGAAGCGGCAGTCGTCACTAAAGAATAGAAAAAAGGATGGCAGTTGCCATCCTTTTTTCATTTGATTCAGCTGAAAAGTGACTTGATTGCGTCTATTAAACTAATGAAGACTTCTTTCAATTTATCCAGAAATGATTGACCCTCTTCGGATTCAAGAAAATTGGAAAGTTTATCTTTAGCTGCAGTAAGCTGATCACCGACAGCGTTCCAATCAATATCCAATTCTTTTAGCTTATTGAATAGATCAATTAAACTTTGAATTTGAGCATCATTTAAGCTGATTCCAAGGTCTTTTGCTGAAGACTCGACAACCTCGCGGACCTCTTCAGTATTGGCTGGTGGATTTGCAGCCATTTCCTCTTTGATTTTCGTAACCAGTGCAGAGGCTTCTTCTGTACCGATTTCGTCACCCAATTTTGCTGTTTTCACCATTTCTTCATTCGCTGCCTGTTTCACATCTTCAGGAATCTTCTTATCTGCAGAGATTTCATAGGCTTTAATGACTCCTGTCAAAGCCGCTGTACCGGAAACGGGTATAGGTGCTGTGACATAAACGGTGGCATCTTTTACTCCAGCAGTTGCCAGTGCATTGATATACATTTCATCGGAAACCCAGTTAATGTTTTTAGACTCCAGTTTAAGTCCGGTACCTTTTTCCTCCAAAGTAATGGCAGAAGATGAAATCGCTTTTGTACCGATCAGACGACTAGCGATATAGTCACCTAAGTATTCATGTTCTTCCGCATTAGTAACTGTCAGGACCTCGACATCGTTTGGAGCTTTCATTTCTGATAAGATCATATTTTTTTGTTCATTTGTCAAATTCTCACCAAGTGTGACGATCATTTCACCAACAGCTGCATCTGCAAAAGCTTTATATGGCAATAATAGACATAATAAAATGGTCATAATGACCCATTTATTCATTTTTTTCATGATAATCCTCCTTAACTTTTCCTGCTGAATTGGGAATCTTTCAATAAAAGGGCGGCACTTTAAATCAGATTCATAGTATTTGACGAAACAAAGGATAAAAAAGATACATATTTTCCTGAAAAAAATTTATATAGCCCAGGATAGCTAGGTTTTTTTAAACGAAAAAGTTGGGTGTATCTTTGTCTTTTATACCTGAAAGGACACTCTATGAACCTAGATCACTTTACCAATGTAGTAAAATCGAAGCAAGATTGCAAGGATATTTGTCAGATTGTGTTAAGTTATAGTAGAATGAATTCGTTATTTAAATATTTGGACCATTCATAGAGGGAGTATGGAATGAGGAAAAGTAATAAGGCTCTTTTACTTATGATGCTTATTATCGCTTTGATGTGGGGAATCGTATATTGGCTGTTTATCGCTTAGCACATAGCACACCGATAAATCAAGTGCTGAAAGTGATGTTGAAACGAACGGGATTTTTATGTATGATGTAAATGTTATATGTGAGGATTATTATTCAAAGCAAATTAATCGGAAACAGGAAGATAATAAAAACGTTATTTAGTAACGAGGGATATTATGTTGATTAAGTATAAGAAAAGTTATGAGAAGTTTGCCATGGGATTATTATCTTTCATGCCAAATGAAAAAGAGATAAAAACGCTTCGGAATACGATGAAGAATTATGAAACGGATGAAAATCTACAGCTGTTCTTATGGAAAGATGAAGAGATTACGGGCTTGATCGGGATAGAGGTCTCTCCAAACCACATTGAGATACAACATATATCCGTAAATCCATCCTTCCGGAAACAAGGTATCGGTAAAACGATGGTCAGGGCCATCAAGGAGCAATATCCTGACAAAGAATTAAAAGCAAATGAGTTTACGGAAAGCTTTCTTGACAGGTGTGAAGATTTTTGAATTTGAAAGCTTGAATGGAGGACCACCTTTAAGGGCGGTCCTCCATTCTTGTTTTTCGAAGGGCTAGCTGCCGAGCCCTTTCTGAAATGACATCCGAACGGTCACGCATTAGATGCTTATCAACTATTGCTGCATTAGCCATGTCGCTATCTGTACCCCACATGTACCCTTCTTGCAAACAGATGGACTGGCATTTTTCAATCAAGCTTTGATCGGCTATCGGCAGATTAATGCTTTTATATGGCTTTTGTGATAACATTCGCTCATGGGTGTCCTCGAGCAATTTGAACAGTCGTTCTGGATCGAGTCCCAACTTCAGGAGTTCGGCCTTTTTAAGGTGGAGATTTGCCAGGGCTTTAGACAGGGTCCTTGAAGCCCCTTTTTTATTTCCCCTGCGATCATGATACAGGGCAACCGCAATTTGAATGAGTCCGACCCAATGAGAGTCACGCTCTTTTGGTGCGGTTTCCTTCCAATATTCTTCGAGAATTTCATGACATTCGAAGTAATCCCTTGGCCCATGGAAATGGACAAGGAAAGAAAGGTAATCTTCCGCGTAATTCAATAGGAGCACCCCTTTTGTTTGATGGAATCATCTTAAGTAAGGCAAAAAGCCATTTTCTTATAGCTTAAGAGCCGCTATGTATACTCACTAAGTTTAGCATAGAATTTTTTCCTGGAAAATAAAGAAAGCCGATTGCAAGGCAATCAGCTTGATTCATCAATCTTGAATTAACACCATGAAGCACCGACGATAACTAATAAAATGAACAATACTACAATAAACGCGAATCCGCCGCCGTGCCCAAAACCACCTGCGCCCATAATAAGTTCCTCCTTTGTTCTGCTATTCTTACATTTCTAGGTTATGTTGGATTTCGGAATGTGATTGGGCAACGACCCATTTGACGGTAATCCCAAATAAAAACTTTTCTAAGGTCAGTAAATTATTATTTGGATAAAGGGCGGCAATCCACTATACTTGATTAGTAAAAGAAATAGGTCTATATTGGCCAATTAGATTTAAATGAGGTAATTTAATGGGTTATAATATAAAAATTGACGCTTTCGAAGGACCGATGGATTTACTTCTGCATTTGATTAATCGCCTGGAAATAGACATCTACGATATTCCGATGGCTGATATTACAGATCAATACCTAAGTTACATCCATACGATGCAGCATCTTGAATTGGATGTCGCCAGCGAATATCTAGTGATGGCTGCAACGCTGCTTGCCATCAAGAGTAAAACGTTGCTACCGAAGCATGAAGATGAACTAATGATGGATGAAGATGGGGAAATGTTTGAGGAAGATCCACGTGATGAGCTTGTGGAAAAACTATTAGAATATAAAAAGTATAAAAATGCAGCCGAAGAATTTAAAGGGATGGAAGAAGAAAGAAGCTTGATTTTCACCAAACCCCCAAGTGATTTATCAGTTTATGTAAAAGAAGCGGAAAGTGATAAGCAAGAGTTGAATATAAGTTTATACGATATGTTGGGGGCTCTTCAAAAACTGCTGCGAAGGCAAAAAATTCAAAAACCGCTTTACACGAAGGTAACGAAACAAGAGATATCGATAGAGAAACGAATGGATGAGATCATGATTGAATTACAATCCATTAAAGGAAAGAAAAGTTTTTTTGAACTGTTCTCGCTCCCGGTTAAAGAGCATATCGTCATCACTTTCATGGCGGTGCTGGAACTGATGAAATTAAATGAAATCATCGTTGAGCAGGAAGATAATTTTTCGGACATCATGATTGCTGCTAAGGAAGGTGTAGAACCAGTTGGAAGTTATTAATTGGAAAGGGATTCTTGAGGCATTATTGTTTGCTGCCGGAGATGAAGGGCTATCCGTCAAACAAATTGCCTCTGTCCTGGAGATTACGGAATATCAAGCAACGGACATCGTTGAAGGTTTAAAGGAAGAATATATATCGGATGTACGCGGGATTCAGGTGATCGAAATAGCGGGTGTTTATCAAATGGCGACAAAGAAAGAGCACTCGGATTACTTGAAAAGGCTGGTGGAAACATCAAGCACTCAAGGATTGTCCCAGGCGGCTTTGGAAACACTCGCAATCATTGCCTATAAACAGCCGATTACTAGAGCTGAAATTGATGAAATTCGCGGAGTGAAAACGGATCGCCCCATTCATACACTTGTCACTAAAGTCTTAATAAAAGAGGTCGGACGTGCTGAAGGCTCGGGCCGGGCTTATTTATATGGGACAACAAAAGAGTTTTTGGATTACTTCGGCCTGAATTCCATTGATGAATTACCGCCTCTCGCCGATAATTCGGATGATGGCTTTGAAAATGGTGAAGCCGATCTGTTTTTTGAAAAATTTCAGCAAACAATCGAATAACATTTTTCAATAAATTGTGATAATATAGAAAAAAATGAATGCGGGGGGATTGCAGGTGCGAATTGTAGCATGCAATGGATTTGGGCTTGAAAAGGAAAAGTCAAATTCACCTGAGGACTTCTTTAATCGATCCGTTATACAATACATAAGGGATGGAGAAGAAAAGACACTGAATGTACTGTATCTTCGCTATTTTGATGAGATGGTCACCCGTTGGACCCCATATCCCGCCAATCCTATATTCAAAAGCACTAACAGAGATATTTATATGGCTGATATCATTGCCATGGTCTGTTTACTTAAAGATCCGAGCCTGGTTAACCGAAAACGTATTTATATAAATGCAGAAAAAGAGATGGCTGGTTATTTCGAAAATATAGATTTTGAAAAATTGGAGAAAGTGTTTATATCTATTGACCAAGCTAAACCATATGATATAGAGTCACATGTTGACTATTATATTCAATCTTAATCATTTTGAGGAGGGTTCACGGTTGGGGAATACTTTGGTAAAATCTCAGCTTGAGGATGTAAAAGGGTTTTTAGAAACGACAGTGGCTCAACTAGAAGAATTTATGAATGAGACGACCTATTCTAAGCTGCAAGAGGAAAAAAGCGGGGATGAAACCTATTATAAAGGAATCCTTTCTAGTTTAAGAAGAATGCTTGTAAGTTGTGAAGAGGGCTTGGAGGCTTGCCAAATCGTTCTAAAAAATGATGCTTTCAATAAAGCTGCAGCTGAAAAGACGCTTTATAGAGTTTATCATCAATGTATCGAAGAATACTTTTCCCCAAAATCAGATAGGTGGTTTGAGGACAGCAGATCTGCCTATACAGGAAAAAACTCGATTAAATTTCACCAAAGTGTACCTGATAGCATAATATCCATTCTGAAGGCCGTGGAAAGTGGATTCCAGACGATGCGTGAAGAATTGGAGTTTTATGAAACGGATTACCGGACGAAAATGTTACAGTCAAGATAATGAAACAGCTGGGCTTAAGAGGCCTAGCTGTTTTTTTAGCTATAAATGGAATCTCCGCTTAATCGAAACATAAAATACTTTGATGATTTATGTGCATAAAGGTTAAGAGGAGGTTGCAAGATGTCTGATGAAAGAGATTATGCTAAAGAGGTAAGTGATTGGGTTGATGGAGTGATGGAATATCTAGAGAAGATCGATATCACCGATTTGCCATTGCTGTCGAATATTGAACGGCTTTCCCAGTTGACAAAAGATATGGATGAGGAAGAAATGGATTATGAGGATATGGTCCTGATTGAAGAAGAGATGGCTCGGGTCTACCAGGAAATTGAAGAACTCGCTAGAGAATTCAGTATACAGGATAGGCAATCAGTGCCCATTGGGAAGCATACGCTACCGCCGTTACCTTATGCCTATGAGGCGTTGGAACCGACGATTTCAAGGGAAATCATGTATCTGCACCATGATAAGCATCATCAAGCATATGTCGATGGTCTGAATAAAGCAGAATTGATGATGAAAAAAGCGAGGGAAACGAAAGATTTTTCCTTGTTGAAACATTGGGAAAAAGAAGCAGCCTTTCATGGGTCAGGCCATTATCTCCATACGCTGTTCTGGGAAGAGATGATTCCGGGAGGGGGCGGACAGCCAAGGGGGGATTTACTAAATCAGATTGAGACGGATTTTGGAAGCTTTGCAGCTTTTAAAAGTCATTTTAGTGAAGCAGCCAAACAAGTAGAAGGAGTTGGCTGGGCTATTTTAGTCTGGGTTCCGCGTGCGCGGCGGCTAGAAATACTTCAATCGGAATTGCATATGGTTTTGACCCAGTGGGATACGATCCCAATTCTTGTTCTTGATGTATGGGAACATGCTTATTACCTGCAATATAAAAATAATCGGGCAGCCTATGTGGACAAATGGTGGGACGTTGTAAACTGGCCGAAAACTGCCGTAAGGTTCACCGAAGCGAAAAAACTTATCTGGAAAAAGCAATAACTGACAAAATATAGGGAGCCTTTTGAGAACCAGCAAATATACGAGCCGTGAAGGTTCGTTTTTTTTTTTGCATGAAATATTGTATCAAGAATTTTTTAGGGAAAATATGGGAAGGATATAAAGGAGAGCTGCAAATTTTTATTTTGGAAGCGACTTATGATTCTCATTTGGATATTATAATTAGATTGAAAAGGAGATGATATCATCTTACGAAATAATGAGCATGTGTCTTATATAAATCCTTGAAATAACATTGGAAACGTGTTAAAAATGCTACTTTGAAG
>NZ_JANZMJ010000039.1:0-49546 GCF_025175645.1 Peribacillus aracenensis | reverse complement strand
TGATCTTCCACGTTTGGAAAGAACAATTTGGCCTTTCCACTTCCCAGAGCTTGCTTCAGCGAGATGCAATCCTGCATGACGAAGGAGCGCATTCCCGTGAGCGAACCCACTCAGATCTCCAGCTTCTCCTAAGATTCCCGCCAGGGAAATCTCGCTGATGCCTTTAATGGCAAGTATTTGCTTAACGAATGGAATCTGTTCCAAGACGTTTGTGACTTCTTGCGTCACTCTTTCTAGTTGGGATGAAGCGAGATCATATTCCTCTAATAACTGTCCCAAGTGAAGTTTATACGCATCTAGGGCTTGTTTCGTCCCAATTGAACGCTTGGCCAATACAAGCAGGGAACGGGCTTTTTTATGCCCGGAATGTCGCTTCATACATGATTTCCATCCGGTTACGATATCTTGAAGCTGTAAGGAACATAATTCATTTGGGGTAGGAAAGAGGCGTAGGGTTGCGATTGCCCCTTTACATGATACGTCTTTAAACACTTGCCGGAGCTCGGGAAAGACAACATCCACCCAGCGATTAATTTGGTTGATGGAGCTAACAAGACGCTTAACGATCACATCTCGGTTAGCCATAAGGACACGAAGTTTTTCAAATGATTCTGAAGTGGAACGAACGAAGGCATAGTAGCCATTCTTCACCATATCAGCGATGACAAGGGCATCTTTTTTATCACTTTTGGATTGCGTATTATCACGATTTTCTTTGTTTCTTTTGACATGGTGAGGATTGACGGTGACGACATCCATGTTTTGTTTGACTAGCCACTTTGAAAGGTTTATCCAATAATGACCGGTAGGTTCCATACCCACTATCGTTGTGTCTAGATTTTTCATTTGTTTTAGTTCCTGGATCCAGTTTAGTAAGCTAGTAAAACCCTCCTCGTTATTTTCAAAAGACAGGGGTTTCCCGACCACAATGCCCCGAAAGTTTACAGCACGGGCCACGTGTACGTGTTGGGCAATATCCACACCAACAACTAGATGTTGATCCGTAATTCTCTCAATTAGTTGATTTTGTTTGTTTTGCATTTTAAAATTCATAGTAGGGCTTCCTCCTTAAGACTTTGAGTTAGATTGGTCTCTATACTCGTATCTTACTGAGGAGTTCTATTTTTTTCAAACCTGATATTTAACGATCTACAGGAATGCTAAAGGGGCAGTTAGTGGAAAAAGAGAGATGATAATCTATCTCTCTTTTATGTGCATTTGACTCCTCATGCGAAAATTTTCTCTTTTTGTAGGATAAATTTCAAAAGAGTCTGGAATTATTTGTGTCGACTGGTAGAGCAATTCAGATACAGTTACACATTTATACCCTCTATCGTATAAAAACCCCAAAATGTTATCTAATACAATAACTGTTTGAGAAGTCTGAGTAAATTCACTACCATGCCAATCATGAAATAGAATGATATTACCTGGTTTTACTCCTTTTGTTATATAGTTATAAATTTGACTTGCGGGTGGATTTGACCAATCACGAGAGTCCTGATTCCATGACCATAAAACGACATCTTTTCCATTTTTTAAAGAAGTATTAATAATTAAATCATTATAAAAACCACCTACTGGGCGATAAAGAGTCGGTTTTAAACCAACTGTCTTCTGTATAATTTTATCTGTTTCTTCTAATTCTGATGATAGTTTTGCTGATGTAATATTACCGTAAATATGATGATAAGTATGATTGGCAATTTCGTGTCCTTCTTTTACTTCCCGTTTTAATAGTTCAGGAAATCTTATTACTTTATTACCAGCTACAAAAAAGGTGGCTTTAGCATCATATTTAGCTAATATATCAAGTATTTGTGGGGTGAAAAACGGATGAGGTCCATCATCAAAAGTAATGGCAACTAATTTTTCCTTTGTGTTAACTTCCCAAATAACATGTCCAGTTTTTTCATATTCCTCACGACTTTTAGTGGATGCGGACACATTTATTTGAAAGGAGAAGAAAGGAATCAATAACAGAAAGATTAAAAACAATATTTTTTTCATTGGACACACTCCTCATTTAACGACTTGGTTTATGATGCCCTTATTAAAATATTTAATGAGAAACATGAAATGATTGGCAGGATTTAGTTGAACATTTAGAAGATTTTGTGCAATAAAAGATAAGGTGCTTGTTCAACTACCATGAAAATAGACTTCTGGAATTTAGGGGAAAGGGCAATACTTAAGAAGACGCAGCTTATTGTTTTTTTAAAAGGGGGAGAGCGCCTAATTTACTGATTTATTGTAGGTAAGTGGCTGGATTAAGATGCTTCAGGTTCTTGTAATGTAACTGTGTATCCTAAACTTTCAAGTCTTCTTAGTGAAACCGAAAAATTGATTGTTGTCTCTGCTTATCAAAGTAGTCTTCGCCTAAGTCTACATACATTTCTTTTCGAGATAAGAAATAGGAGATACGTAACATGGCATGAGGCAGGTTAGTTGAATATAGGAATGAAGTAAAAGGTTGTTGGCTCTATGGTTGATATAACGGAACGAAAAAAGATTGAAGAGGAATTAAGATCGACCAAAGAACGACTGTAATCATTTATAAACCATAACATGGATGCTATTACAATATGTGATATAGAAGGATATATATTACAGGTCAATAAAGCTTATGAGGAGGTACTTGGTTGGTCAGCACAAGAAATCATGGGGAAAAAATACCTTTTGTACCTGATTTTTTAATGGATCAAGCTTTAGGAAATATTCACAAGGTTATATCCGGAGAATCTATTACTAGATTGGAAACAGTTAGACAAAGAAAAGATGGAAGCCTCATCGATATAAGCCTGACGCTTTCACCTATTCGAGATTCAAAAGGAAAGGTGATCGCCGTGTCAGCGATTAGTAGAGATATTTCCGAAAGAAATCAAGCAGAAAGAGAACTCCATCGATTACATCAACAATTGCAGGAAAGTGAAATGAAATATCGTACGCTATTCGAACATGCAACTGATGCGATTTTCTTATTAGAATTGAATGATGATCGAATCCCAACTCGATTTCTTGAAGTAAACCCAGTTGGGTCTAAAAGGTTTGGATACAGTAGGGAAGAACTTCTCTTGAGTCCATGTGCCGAAATTGTTGATTAAAGTTCTCCAATGTTCATAAGATTTAGGAATAAAATTAAAGAAAGAGAACATTCGTTCGCTTTACAAGAAGAATATGTTTTTGAAAATGGGAAGAACATGCATCTTGAGCATAGTGTTTGTTTTTTTAACTTGAGTGGGAAGGAAGTTTTACTGGTTATTTCTCGAGATGTTACCGAACGGTTTAAAACGGAAGAATTATTACGGAAATCAGAGAAGCTTGCTGTCGTCGGACAATTAGCAACAGCAATCGCCCATGAAGTTAACAATCCTTTAACCGCAATGAAAGGGTTTATGAAACTACTAAAATCAACTTCGAATGAGAACAATCAGCGTTATATAAATGTAGTGTTATCAGAGATTGAACGAGTAGAAGTAATTACCAATGAATTCATGACGGTAGCTAAACCACAAGCAGTAAAGGTTCAACCTAATGATCTAAATATATTAGTAGAACAGGTTACAACCTTACTTCAACCTCAAGCAACAATGAATAATGTGAAAATCAGAACGAAGTTTAAATCTGACATTCCATTAATACCTTGTGAAGGGAACCAATTAAAACAAGTATTTATCAATATCAAAAAATGCAATTGAAGCGATGCCGACGGGAGGAGAAATTTTGATTCAAATCGATAAATCCGATGATAATCAAGTAAGCATTCGTTTTATCGATCAGGGTTGTGGGATTTCAAAAGAACGTATCCCATATCACGGAGAACCTTTTTACAGTATCAAAGAAAAAGGAATTGGTTTAGGATTAATGATCTGTTATAAAATTGTTGAAACACATCAGGGAAAGATAGTGATTGAAAGTGAAGTGAATAAAGGAACGATAGTTGATGTCATTGTCCCTATTTAACACTATCCAAAAGAAGAGTTATTAACCAAAATTCCGGGACTGCGAAAATGAATCAGCAAGAGAACAATCATAATTAAAAAACATATTTGTTTGTATATTTATAACAAATGGATAGGATTGCTTTGATCATTAAATTGTTTGGGGCTGGTTGGAACCAGATCTCGTATAACAAGCGAAGCTATGACACTACATGGAGGACTAGGTAGGGGTACTGGTGGGTATGGGAAAAAGCAAAAAAATAATGGATTCCGCGTCTCGAAATCCATTTCAAATAAACGTGTATCAAAGTCACGTAATTAATCTTCGTAATTTATTGGAAGATAGAAATGAACTACCAGATTTACAAGAATGAATTAAGAAAATTCATGCAAGATTAACAGGGGGATGTTACATTTGGAAGTAAATAATTCAGAAAATCTTTTAAATTAAAAGGAACGAATGTAATCGTTGAAGTGATCAAAGGTAAAGATTGGGACGTTATAGCCAAAAGATTGGATACCGGAAAAGTTTATTCTTATCCAATAATGTACATCAAAAAACACTTTATTTAAAGGGTTGGATTATCACATTGAAGCTACAAAACGAAATTAAAATATTCTCATGATGACACCACATGGCGGAGGGATTGAGGTAGGAACTTCTGAACTTGTTTTATTCGCTGCTAAGGGGATGTTTTCTGAATATGCTTTTGAAGGCTGTAGAACTTCAAACAATCGCGAATTACACATCACTACAACTAATTTTGATGAGCCAATTTGTTTGGATATGGTTAGAGAAACTGAACACATTCTAGCTTTTCACGGATACGCAGACACAACAAATAAACACACCTTAATTGGTGGTCGTGATACAAGTGCAAAGCAATCCGCATTTAAAGCTTTAAATACTGCCGGATTTAGTTGCGAAATTGTACCTGTTGGGGGATACCTTGCTGGTAACGATCCCAACAACATTTGCAATAAAGGCCCAAGGGGAATGGGATTGAAATTAGAGATATCCACTGCACAACGTAACGCATTTTTCGGAACTAATACACGTGCTAAGCGCAGGCATACAACACTACCTGAATTTCACAAGTATGTAGAAGCTATAACTAGTATTTATAATCCAGTTGTTTGAGTAAAAACCACTTGAAGTAACAACACTTCGAATGTAGTGTGACGTACAGTTGACACAAACTGTGATGTTGGATTACTGCTAGTATGGGATATGATTAATTTTTAATTTTAGAATACAAATAAATAAAAATAACTGTAATAAAAATTATTAATAAAATAGGGAACAACACTGTATTAATCAAATGATTATAAATCCATGTATCATGCATTAAATTCACCTCAGTTTTTGTTTAAGTACATAGTTTTTAAAGAGAAAAAAAACAGGCAACAAAAAAGAGAAATATAAATATGTAAATTAAAAAGGTCCAATACCGAAGGCTAAATAACATCATCCGTCTTTTAACGTGTGGATATACGTAATATCTGCTACCCATTTCTCATTAATGGTTTGAGTAGTGAAGTTTCGTTTTAGCAAATTATCCAATTGAATAAACTTTTCTTTAGATGGATAGGGACGGTATTTTTTCTTGGTAATAGAACGAATTCTCGCCTTGTTCATTAAACGTTGAACACGCTTTAGACTTAGGGAAAACCCTTTGGTTAATAAGGTTTCATGAATCTTTGGAGCCCCATATCGTCCTTTGCTTTCCAGGTAAATAAGATGAATTTCCTTCGTTAGTTCTGTGTTTTCCTGTTCGCGATTTGATACGACTATTTGAAGGGATTGATAATGGCTGCTTCTTGGGATTTCTAGTATTTCACACATCTTCTGTACGGGATATTGTTTCTTGTGTTCCTCAATAAATTCGGTAAGATCTGTCTCGTTTACTTTTTCGCGAATATGGCCATAGCCTTTTTTTAAGATTTCAACTTCTTGCTTTAACCGAAGGTTTTCCTTCTGAATGGCGGCTAATTCCTTTGGAGTCATTGACTCTTCCCCTAAACCAATAGGAGTAAATTCTTTAATCCATTTATAAATGGTAACTTCTGATACGCCATATTCGCCGCTTAATTCTTTGACCGAATTACCCGAGTGATAAAGATCTACAATAGTTTTTTTAAATTCATTATTATATTTTTTACCTTTATCCTTACGTTCCAAGACGGACACATCCTCTCAAAAATCATTGTAAGGACTTAACTAAAATGTGTCCATGAAACTATACTAACTCCATTTCCTTCAATGCACCTTTGCCTTAAAGTCCTTACTCTTTGTGAGTAGGGGCTTTTTTTGCATTGTAGAATGAATAGAAATTAATTGAATGAATACACTGTGAATAAACCTTTTAAAAATGAAATCCATTACTTGGTACCCTTCTTCTTAATTGGGGAAGGGATTTTTTTTGTCTTTTTCAAGAACGCCCGTTGCATATAATGGATAAAAAGGCGGGATCTATCTCATGAGTACAATTCGTGATAGAGGGCTCGCTAAATGGAAAGCAGCATTAATTATGCAATAGTGGGTGAGGTTGATTATTTCCTAAATGCCAGATTGAAGAGTTTGAAAACAGTATTCACTATGCGATGGAATATCATTTACCTCTAAGTTTTTGATTGCATAACGAAGGTAATCCACATGAACTGCACGGGTATTGTTGTGTACATATATCCTGTCGCGAAAGAGTTACTATTAAATATTTGAGATTGTGGTTTCATATGACTAAGTCTACAGATTGAAAGATTAATTGATCAAAATCATTACTGAAGTTCCGTACCAAATCTACAAGTTTTTGGTTGTATTCAAGCATTAATTAATAACTCCATTCTCTACAATTTCAGTGTTTA
Organism: Peribacillus aracenensis; assembly: GCF_025175645.1. Classification (NCBI taxonomy): domain Bacteria; kingdom Bacillati; phylum Bacillota; class Bacilli; order Caryophanales; family Bacillaceae; genus Peribacillus; species Peribacillus aracenensis. The sequence continues at coordinate 42,740 of NZ_JANZMJ010000039.1, read as the reverse complement.
ATTCCACTTTTATGGGAAGTTCTTGATACTCCTTGTCCCAGCTTATGTTTTTCCACGTATTGTATTCGTTTGCCTGAACCTTTGAACCAATTCCTAACCCATCACAGTTAGCGACTTTCATTTTTTTAAGAGTTAGATTTGCCATTTCCCGAAAGCTTTTTTCAATTTTCTTATTTAATTCTGTTACTTCTAGCTGCCTATCTAAATGATCTTCTGGGTATTCTTTAACTTCCAATTTTATGTTTACTTTTATTTTCGCATAAGGTTTACCTTTATTTTGTGAAACTAATAATTTTCTTTTAGTCCGAATAACATCAACGCTAATGAAGTTTTTGTCTAGGCTTTCTTTTTTATTATGGACTTTTATCGTAAAAGATGTTTTTTTCTTTTTATTTCCTTTCATCAATAAAAACATTTTTGATTCAGTTATACCTAGCTTACCGACAAACTTATCTTTGTGAAACATAGCTAAGCCAGTAACTTTCGTTCTTTTTTCTTTACTAAGTATCTTTAGGTATGGAACCAAAAAGTCCTCACCTTCAGAAAATATAATTGTGCAAATCGATTGTACATTTTCATTATTTATAACGCCTATTTCAGCAGTACTTTTTAATAACTTAGGCAAGTACTCACTTGAAAGAGGAGTTTCTGGTGGAAACTGGGACAAAGCTTTTTTAGCGCTTCCGTCAACAACTGCTAACTTAGCTTGTAAAGGACCTTTAGGATCTCTATAAACAGCGTCCAACACTGGATATATTCCCTGTTTGGCTAAGGACTCTCCGAATAAAAAAATCCTGTTTTTAGACGCATCATAGCGATCGGGTAGTTTCTGGTCAAGTTCGCCTTTTACATTTAAGGTTGTATCTCCTTTCGAAGAGATTGTCACAACATGTTGTTGAACATTGAGTCCTCGCTTAGACTTAGGGAATGTAACAGTTTCTAATATTTTTTTATCCTTAGTCAAATCAAATGCAGTACCAAGAATAAGACTGGTATCCTTTAATAAACGTTGGTCCCAGCAACCGGATGTAAAGAGTAATAGGAGTAAGCTAAAAAGAAAACCTATGTATTTTTTCATTTATTTGTGAATGCCTCCTGCTTTCTCAATATTATTGATATAAATAACAGAATTATAGGTATTACTATATTGAAAATTAATCCACTATTTGCGACGATTTTAGAAAGCCATATGATTTCTTTTTTATTCATGGGAATTATGGAAATTATAAAGATAGCTATTGCGCAAAAATATACAAACTTCTTTCTATTCATAAATTTCAGGGTGGATAACCCCTTCGATGCAGCATATAAAAAACTCATGAAGGTAGTACTAACTAATACAATCCAAAATGAAATGAAAAAAACATCAGGACGTTCAATGATACTAAAGCCAAAAGATTTTATTAAATAAAGTATTGGTTCGGGAATTAAAGGAAATTCCTTAGGACTAAAAAACATCAAACATATTAAGGTGAGAAATGTATATAAAATAGTGACAGTGATACTGGCTGAAGAAACTATTTTTAATTTTGACTTCGATGTTGCATTAACAAAAGGAAAAATAATTATAAAAATTTCAAACCCTTGCATTAGAAGAAAAGCTTCTTTTGCTCCTTTTAAAATTGCAAAAGCTCCTTCTTTTCCGATTGGTAGTAAATACAACGTGGTACCGTCTTTTAATGAGTATATGGGTAGAAGAATAAAAAGAAAGAGAACAATCGTCGTAAGAACAAACAAACGAGCCATAACATTTAGCTTCTCCCTAGCAACATAAATACCGATACTTATTATTAATAATTTCACAATCCATCCTGGAGTGAATGGCAATAACCAATTTTTTATCGTATGACTAAAAAAGGAAAGTAGCGTACTGCAAACTAAAATAAAATATATGGAATATGAAATTGTAATAAAAGTTCCGATTATTTTTCCGCATAAACTATTTGTGATTTCAAAAATTGTATTTGACGGGAATCTTCTACACAAAGCCCACTGGATTAAAATCACTACCTGCACGATTAATCCACCTATCAATACAGAAATCCAACTGTCGGTCTTTGCCTTTAGAAATACTATATAAGGTATTGATATGAGACCGAATCCTATTTGGGATTGCAAAACAATGAAAAATAGTTGAGATTGTGAAATACGTTTGTTATTCATTTTGATTGTCCCAACCCCTAGTATCATGCTGTCGCAATATTTTTTTAGGATTTAAATCTCTTGAACGTTTATTCAGCTGCCATATCGGAAACCTGACGAATGTATCTTTTAAGGCTGAAATGTCTAATGGGGCTATTGGCGCAAAATAAGGTTTTCCGAAAGATTCAAGCATGCATAAATGAGCTACAATAAACATAATCACAATTACGATACCTAAAAGTCCTAGAGTTGAGGCAGCTACCATTAATGGAAAAGTTAATAAACGAACCGTTGAGCTCAATTCGTAACTTGGAATAGTGAATGAAGCGACGGCAGTTATTGCGATTATTATCACCATGAAATTTGAAATGAGACCAGCATTAATAACTGCATCACCTAGTATTAATCCACCAACAATACCTATCGTTTGTCCAATTGGAGTAGGTAAACGTACTCCTGCTTCTCTAATAAGTTCAATTGTAAATACCATAATTAATGCTTCAATTAATGGTGGAAAAGGTATCCCCTCCACAGAACCTTTAACTAAAACAATAATGTCATTAGGGATTACCTCGAAGTGAAAACCAATTATTGCTATATATAGTGCTGGAAAGGTGAGAGAAATAAAGAAACTAATTAACCTTAAAAGACGAAAGAAGCTTCCCGTATATACTCGGGTGTTAAAGTCATCCGGTGACTGGAGAAATACGAAAAAAGTGACAGGAACTATAATCACATCAGCACTTCCATCAGCGAAAATGATAACTCTACCCTCCATTAAATGTGACATTGCTCGATCTGGACGTTCCGTATATAAGGTATGAGGGAATGGGGAAAATGGATTGTCTTCTATGAATTCTTCAATATAACCTGGACTAAAGAGCATATCTGAAGAAGCAAAAGATAATCTTCGTTCAACTTCCTTAACCACTGAAGAATCTGCTAACCCCTCCATATAAACTAGCGCAAGCTTTGTGTTTGATTCTTCTCCTAGTTCCATGTATCTTATTGTCAATTGTCGATTTACAATTCGTTTTCTAATAAGAAATAGGTTTGTATTAATGTTTTCTATAAATCCTTCATGTGATCCTCTAACTATTTTTTCATTTGTAGGTTCCTCGGGTGATCTTTCAATGATTTTGCTTGAATTAAGCATGTAAACCTGATTCTCGTTTTCAATAAAAACTATACTCATCCCATATAGAATTTTTGATACTGCTTGATTTAAGTTGTTGGTTTTTTTGAGTTCTGCAGATGAGATTAATAATTCTAGAGGGATATTCTTTTTTGTGGTCAGGGGTGTTAGTATATCTGTCTTTAGTTTCTCCGTGTCTACGACGGTTTCAAGATACAAGATAATCCCATTTTTACCGTTATAGTTTATTTCCCGTTTTTTTAAATCACTTGAATAATTAAAGCTATGTTGAAAATATTCAAAGTTTTCTTCAATATTGGAATATATGTCTTTTTGTTCCAAAGGAACTACTTCTTCTTTATAATTAAACTCTTTTGTTTTTCTTTTCTCTTTCATCAAAAATCACCACACTCTCTTTTATATATAAAGTTATTATTGTTGTTTTTAATAAAAAAAATACACTGCTAATTTATCTTACTAAGGCAAATAGATATGACAAGAATTTGGATTAGGGCGAAAATAGCCTCAATTATTATTTTTACCTACAAAAAAACCAAATGATATAGGAATATACATCAATGATTCATTTAATTTCATTCATGAAACCCTCAACAAAATACAACTTGTCCATCAGTTTATTTACAATCCCATTGAAATAAGCAAATTGTCCTTTATGTATTTCACTCCACTTTTCACCTTCATAGCAAATTACTTAAACAGTATGGTGCCGGTTTCTATTCCTGTTCACCTGTGAATCTCTTTTGTTAGTATAATAACCAACCACTCTATTACACTGTTTAATTACCCTTCCAAAATTCCTGTATAGTTTCAGCCTTGTCTCAGAAAGAGCCTACTAGATTACTAAATGCATCTGGAACCCAATGAGCTACAAAATTCGCATGTTTCAAAGAGTTTTCTGGATAATTATCCACATGAGAGAATTGAGCAACGGGGGAGGGGTAGTGAATATAGGAGAAATCGATAAATTCCATACCCAGAAGATCCTGCTTCATAACATACTAATAGGCTTTCAGGCTTCCCTAACTTTTTCATCAATTTGCGAATATCCTCTGGCTTATTTTGAATAGTTCCATGAAATCTAGGTTCACCACGACCAGAATCAGCAATCGCAACAGCAATTGAATCTTTAGATACGTCTAAACCAACAAATTTTTGAACATCCTTCATAATATAGGCTCCTTTTCGTGTGTAGCTCTACACTTGTTTTTTTATTTTTGGTAGTAACATTATGACCAAGTGCAATCTACGTTAAGCGATGGGAGCCGTTTTCGTTCATTATGACTATCGGGGCAGGATAGTTGAAGAGTGCTGGTTGATCTTTATTCAACAATTGGGCCATTTAATTGAATAAGATCTCCAAAAAAAGACTGGATATTTATGTTAATATTAGAGGAGGTAAATCCTAAGTATCAAGCGCTTGGTGAGCTTAGAAGGCAGTTAAAACATCTTTCTGTCTATGCGATTATTTACATTCAAAAGAACTTCAACGTGAAATCAACATAGGACTGAATGTAGTGGAAAATTTAATTAACACGCCTGTTAATACTAATTAGTGTTGAAGAAAGGAGGGATAGAGTGCGTGAGTTTTCTTTAAATCTTTTGTCCAATCAAAAACCTTTATTTTTTCAAATTTATAGCTATTTTAAAGATGAAATATTACAGGGACAATTAGAATATGGTGTGTTTCTTCCCTCCATACGAAGCTGTGCACAATCGCTTAAAGTAAGTAAAAATACGATAGAGAGTGCCTATCACCTTTTAGTATCAGAAGGATACATATGCAACATTCCAAAAAAAGGATATAAAGTTGTATATCAAGGTGATCAAAACGTTTATGATAACCTATTTGTTTCAGATGACTCTTATAATAAGAATATACATTTAGATTTTCGTTACGGAAATATTGAACTTGCTTCATTTCCTTTTAATCAATGGAATAAAGTGCGTAACACATTTATATCGGATAATCAAAGTGATTATATGGTAGAGGGGAAATCGCAAGGAGAATATATCTTAAGGAAAGAACTTTCAAGATTACTGTATGAATCGAGGGGAGTGGTATCTAACCCTGAACAAATTATTATCGGTTCTACCCCTCAGCAACTTGTATCTCTTTTATGCCAACTTCTAGAAGCGGATAAATATATAATTGGAGTGGAGAATCCCGGTTACGATGGGGCAAGGAACACTTTCTTAAACCATGGATTTCAAGTGCATGCTATTCCATTGACTGGAGACGGGGTTTCTATTGAAGAACTTGAAAAAAGTGATGCAGATGTTATGTATGTAAGTCCGTCACAGCAATTTATGAACAAGATGGCTATGTCTCAAGAAAAAAGACAACAGTTGATTCAGTGGGTCTTTTCAAATAAATATATCATAGAGGATGACTATGAATGGGAATTTAAATATGAAGATGGTTATTTACCCTCCATTCAAAGTCTAAATCCCGAAAAGGTAGTTTATATTGGAAGAATTTCAAAAGTGTTATTACCAGTCTCCAATTTAAGTTACATAGTACTTCCTTACGATGTACTATCCTTATTTTACTCTAAAATGCCAGAATATGATCAATCTGTTCCTAGACTTGATCAATTGACTTTTTCTCAATATTTATCCGACGGATATTGGTATAAATATTTACAAAAGATGCGAAAACAATATGAAGAGAAAAGGAAAGTTTTTTTCGAAGCTATATCGCATAATATGGGAACTTTAGTGGAAATCGAAGGGAAAGATATAGGTCTACACACTTTCTTAACTGTTAAAACAGATAAAACAGAATCTGAATTAATTGCTTTGGGCTTAAAAAAAGGCGTTAAAGTTTATGGAACATCTAGATATTGGTTTCATACTACAGGTAAGTATCCAACAGTACTGCTAGGTTATGGAGCTTTAAATTGTGAGCAGATCTATAAAGGCACAAAATTACTAGCTGAGGCTTGGTTTGAATCCGGTTAATCTCAGCCTGTCCTACTCACTTTATCCATTCTGTCCCTTTTACAGTAAAGAAGTTCTGTTTACCATGTACTTAAATCAAACTTATTAAGGTGGTTATGTACATGAACTTAATTTTTGATATGGATGGAACAATTTGCTTTAAGGGACAACCAATTTCAAAGAACATTTTAAATCTTTTAATGGAATTACAGGAATCCGGTCATTTTATTGGATTTGCTTCCGCACGACCTTGTCGTGATATGCTGCCAATTTTAGATAACCGATTTAAGAACCATCTTTTAATCGGAGCGAATGGGGCGATGACTTATAACCAAGGAAAACCCAAATGCTTTACACCTATTCCTACTAAAGTAGCTGAAGAGATAGTAAATATACTAGATGACTATCATGCTGAATATCTTATTGATGATAAATGGAACTATTCTTTCAATTTAAAGCATCATCATCCTTTTCTAATGAATGTAGATCCACATAAGTTGGCTAACCATATAGAAATTGATCAAATTGAATCTTTCATTAAAATCGTTGTGTTATCTTGTAATAACTTTGAAGAATTATCTGAAAGAATAACACAATTAGATGTCACCATTCATTATCATTCTGCTGAAGGTATTTTAGATATAACATATAAAGATGTGAATAAAATGGCGGCCTTGGAGGAATCAGGTCTCTCTCTAGAGGAGTTTATTTGCTTTGGAAATGACATGAATGATCTCCCATTATTTCAAAAAGCTCACTATTCAGTAGTAATCGGTGAATATGAACCTCTTCTTATGATAGCGAGGGATCAAATTTTAGTTGATGAAAAAGTCGAACAAAATATTATATCAAAACTACAAGAGCTTAGTACAATATTTGTTTAAAAGGATAATTATTAATTTTACTTTTCTTCTAAACATCAATTAAGTATGATCAATTTTAATATATTATTATGAGAGGTGGAGGGAAGTTTTGAATCAATTCCTAGAGAAAAGACATTCAGCCTTAAGAGATGCCGAAAGGAAGGCTGAAGAGCTATTCAGAGTGGTTGATGAAAAAGGTATATTACGTGATGGTGTAACTGAAAAACAAATCAATAGAGAAATTTATGAATTGGCCTTTCGAATGTTCGGAATTAAGAAATATTGGCATAAACGCATTGTGCGAGCTGGAAGGAACACATTATTTCCTTATAGAGAAAATCCACCAGATTTAACCGTGTCGGAGGAAGATATTATATTTCTTGACTTTGGTCCCATCTTTGAAGACTGGGAAGCTGATTTCGGCCGGACATACGTTCTTGGAGAAGATCCAGTCAAAATAAAGCTTCGTAATGACATTAAACAAGCTTGGGAAGAGGGAAAAGCCTTCTTTCAATCCAGGCCTAATATTACAGGTAGTGAACTCTACGCATTTGTTTGTGATCTTGCAAAAAAGTATGGATGGGAATATGGAGGTCCGCACGCCGGTCATCTTATTGGTGAGTTCCCTCACGAACGAGTTCAAGGAGAAGAAGTTGAGAACTATATTCATCCTGATAATGAAGTTCCCATGGGAGAACTTGATAGAAACGGTCAACCACGAGATTGGATTCTAGAGATACATTTTATTGATCGAGACCTAGAAATAGGCGGTTTCTATGAACAGTTATTAACAGTTGAATAGATGGGGATAGTAGGGTCTGGAGACTACGCTAAGATTAAAAGACGATTTCTGTAACAAAATGTTCAATTTTGTTACAGGGATCTGTTAGTTTTGTGAAATCTATTCTCATGTTGAAGAAATTCGTCCAATTGTATTGTTTTGATTTTATTTTATTTTAGTGAACCACATTGCACCATTATCACCTTCAGGTTGATCACGTTTCGTACCTGTTAAAGATATCAATACGTTCAAATTATTGATACATATATAGCACTTTAAGGGTTATTTAAAGTTAGGAAGATTTTATCTTTGCTTATTCAAGAAAAGGTCGCGATTCTTTAATAAGAATCGCTTTTCTTAATGAACTCCCTCAGTTTAATAGATAATGCTCACGAATACTCGCTTATTCGCAGGATTTCAAACCACATGGTATAGGTTGCTTTAGATGAACGAAAGAGATAGGACCGTTTTGATAAGATGAGGGCAGATTGAAATAGGGGATCTATTGGAAATCCCAAATTATTACATAAACTGCACGCATTTTCCACGCTACCCCTGGAGGCTTTCCCTCCCATGTCTCAACGGGTCATATTTCATATGCCCTTTCATTCCGTTTTGCTAACGGGTGCGTGGGACTTGATCCGTGAACTAAACTGTCCGCCCCTACTTGTAGAAACATGTTTGAGGCTGATTGGGACTTAGATTTCGTATAACAAGCGAAGCTATGACACCGCATGGATGACTAAATGGTACTGGTTAGTAAGTAGAGGACGGAAAAATAATGAATCCAGTTGTTGGTCTGGATGTGGCAAAAGGAGAGAGCCAAGTTCACGCATTTTTAGATCAATCTAAACCGTATGGGTAGAGCTTTCAATAAAGCATATCAAAGAGGAATTAGATCATTTTTTAGACTTTCTAAAAGAAGTTGAAGAGGTGACAGGGCAGATGAATTAATAAAGGAGTTATGTACATTTTTTATTCAGTAATGGATGAAATTGTAGATGAGTATTTCCCAAGCATTTATAAAAAGTGAAGGAATTGAATGGAATAGAAACGAAAAAACAAATCAAGATTTAATTGAAAATTATGTTAAACATCCTTATGCAAAAAATCTATTGGTTCTGTGATGCCTTTAAGTATCTCATAATAACAGTTTCCTCGAAGGCATAGCAGAAGGGATTAACCTTGGTAATCAGTATATAAAAGTTAAGCCAACGACATCTAAAATATGATACATCGCATTTTAGATGTCGTTGGCTTAATATTAATTAGAAACGGGCTGAACATTATAGTATTCTTCGAGTGTCACCCCTTGAGCTTGAATGTCTTTTGCTATCTCTATACCTACATAACGAATATGCCAAGCCTCATATTTATAGCCTGTAATTTCTTGCTTCCCTTCTGGGTAACGAATGATAAATCCAAACGCACTTGCATTTTTAGCTAACCAATCAGCCTCTTTAGTTTGACCAAAACATTCCTCAGCAGCACAAGTGCCATTAATGCCACTTACATCAATAGCCAAGCCTGTTTGGTGTTCACTGGTTCCTGGATATGCACTATAAGTTTTAGCCTTTTCAAGCCCATCCCTTTCTACATAATTATTAAAAATAGCTTCTTGCGTTTCCTGTGAACGAAATGCCGATACGCCGGCTAATTTAATATCGTCTTCTTCGGCCTTAAGAAATAATTTTTCCAAGGCTTCTCCGCCCTCTTTGCGCATCATTCGTTTTTCGATTTTTTCCTTGAAAATAAACGGTACATTTGGATAATAAAGGTCATCAGGTCTGTATTTATCAGGAAGTGGATTAAACTTATTTACTAATACGGGAATGCTTTCAGGGTTTGCAGAGACTTTAATAGCCTCTTGTTGAACCGTGTTAATATTAGGTTCATTTTCCTTTGGGTTAGATGCTGAATTTATCGTACCTACACTTTGATCGTGTATATTATCTTCTTCTTTAGAGTTATCCTTAACTGTACAGCCTAAAGTACATAATAAAATAAACGTTAGTAAAGCTATGGTGATAATGGATCTTAACATAGTGCGGCCCCCAGGTTCAATTTGTTACTAATCTTGCTTAATATTTTATACAAAAATTTAACAATCGATATATTAGGGAGGGAGAAAACAAAAATGAACTGTCCTATCATTTAGTCTCTTATATCCATCACATTTCGATTAATCATTCAATATGAAAATAGATATTAATAAAAAAGAAAATAGTCGATAGATTCCCATAATTTAAACATGAAATTGTATATCATGTATTTGTCTTTATAAATCGTAATTGTTACTATTTATAATTGATAAAACTCACAATATCAAATAAGAAGATAAAAATCAATATCTTTAAAGTACATTTCTACTAATTTCTGTAACGCCAACTCATCTTTTTCCTTCTGTGCTTTATAGAAATCCCCCGAATACCCCGACTAACTCCTTATCTGCGACCTGGTTTCCCATTTCTTTTAAATCGTTTTTGCTGCACTGATATGTAAAGGTGAATAAAATTCAAAGGGATAACCATGGAAAAAGAGAAAATTAAAAATTATGACATTGTTTAAGCGGCAATAGTGTAAAAAAAACTTGACCAAATATTGACACTTTCTAACATTATGCTATAATTCATTTTGTAATTGATAATCGTAATCATTACTATTTGTGGTGAATAATACTTTATGAAGAAAGGAAAACCAAAAAATATAATGTAGAGGGTAGTTGAGATGATCCAGGAAATAGATTTTATAAAATTTAATCCAACACAAAATATGACAATTCTCGTTAAAACTAATTATCTAGTTGAAGAGTATAAGCACATTGCTGAGAAAATCATGTCATACGACAGCGTGCATGCAGAACAAGTTGGATTTATAGAAAAGCCGATAAATAATAAAGCTGCTGCAAAGTTACAAATGGCTGGAGGTGAGTTTTGTGGTAATGCTTGTATGGCACTGGCAGCTTTTATAGCATCTGAAAAAGGATTAAAGCATAATGATTTGGCGGAGATAATATTAGAAGCTTCAGGCACAGATAAATTAATTACATGCCAAATGAAAAGAAATTTAGATGAATATCTCTGTCTGGTTACTATGCCTGTTCCTAAAAAGATAGAAGAGAGAACAATAAAATATGATGGCAACGATTTGAATATAATTATAGTGAGATATCATGAATTTATACACATTGTGATAGAAGTGGAGGAATTCGGAAAAACAGTAAGGGAAAAAGCGCAATCATTAGCAAAGTTGCTTGGAATAACTTTAGCTGCTAATTTGATTGGCGTTTTATTGTATAAATCGAAATCTGAGGAAATGGCGCCCCTCATTTATGTCCCACATTTAGATAGTATGATATGGGAAAGGGGGTGTGGTTCCGGTACAGCCTCCTTAGGAGCCTATCTAGCTTGGAAGTATAAAGGGGAGATTGTTACAAATATAAGGCAACCCGGTGGCGATATTAAAGTATTTGCTACTTGTCATGGAGAAGAATTAACAAGCCTTATGATTGAAGGGTCGGTACAAATAGTAGCACAAGGCAAAGCTTTTATAGATGGTTAGTTATAACATTGTACTGGGGGAAAATTAATGAATGCATTAATAACTTTTCAAGAATATTTAAGTGAGTTTTCAGAAAAATTCGATGGTTTAGCAGGAAGTTATGATCATACAATCAATAATTGTTCAGAGTTAGAGAGTTTAATAGATGACTATTCAAAATTCATAACAAATGAGACGAATAAAGAAGCTTGGAAACAACTAGAACTACAAGAATCTAGTGATTTGAATCAACTTGTGATGAACCTAAGAAGAAAATCGGCACTTTGTGTAGCTATTATGGAGAAATTTCGTGCAATCAAGCTACTGGATGGAAATGGTAAAAAGACAGACTATTTTAAAAATATAGAATCATGTATTGAAAAAGAATTTGGCAGTTTTCAAATTACTTCGGAGTCAAAAGTATTGTTAGTAGGATCAGGTTCATTTCCAATGACGCCATTATTAATCGCTAAGCGAACAGGAGCAGAGGTTGTAGGCATAGATATTGATGATGAGGCTATTCAACTTGGACGAAACGTAGTAGAGAAATTAGGAAATGGATTAAATATTAGATTAGAAAAAATATTAGTGGAAAATCTTGATTTTACGAAAACCGTGACTCATATCATTTTTAGTTCAACTGTTGAAAGTAAATATTACATATTGGATCAATTACATACATTAACGAATGAAAACGTAGTTGTTGCTATGAGGTATGGTAATCAGTTGAAGTCCTTATTTAATTTTCCATCAAAAGAGGTTGATGGGCAGAAGTGGAAGATGGTTGAAGAAATATTGCGTCCAGATCATGTGTTTGATATCGCATTGTATAAAAAAGCATAGCATACTATTTTGTAAGAAAAGGAGTCCTTTATGAATGATTTTAAGCGAGTCCTACTATTAGGCACTGGCCCAACATCTATCCAACTAGCTATGAATCTTAAAAATCAATTGAATTGCTACGTAGGAATTGTTGGGAGAGAATCTGTTCGTTCAGAAAATTTTTTTGAGGCACTTAAGGAAAGTAATCATTTAGTTCGTGTAAGCGTTCAAAATGAAAAGCATCAAACTATGCAAGGTGAATGCTTCATTGATCAAGTTTTTAGGGGTTATGGAACAATTAAGGGTGAATGGGATACTATTATTCTTGCTGTAACAACGGATGCTTATATAGAAGTATTAAAACAAATTAATAATGAGAAATTAAAACAAGTAGGGTGTATTGTTTTAATTTCACCGACTTTCGGTTCAAATAGCTTAATCAATAATTATATGAACGAGCTTAATTCAGATGCGGAAATTATCAGTTTTTCTACATATTACGGTGATACACGATGGATGCACGATAAACCTTCTAATAATGTGTTAACAACAGCAGTCAAGAAAAAAATTCATATAGGCTCTACACATTATCCATCTAAAAATGTTGAGGGGCTATGTAAGTTATATGAACAATTAGGTATTACTCTTGAAACTATGAAATCTCCAATAGAAGCAGAAACGAGAAATATTTCTTTATATGTTCACCCACCGTTGTTTATGAATGAATTCACACTAAGTGCAATATTTGGAGACTTAGAAAGCAAGAAATATGTTTATAAACTTTATCCTGAGGGGCCCATTACCCAATATTTAATTAGGGATATGCTGGCTCAATGGAAAGAAATCATGAATATCTTAGGGAAATTAAATATAAAAAATTTAAATCTACTTAAATTTATGACAGATGATAATTATCCCGTGAGATTGGAAAGTTTATCACGTCATGATATAGAGAATTTTAATCATTTAGAAGCTATCCATCAAGAATATTTATTATATATACGTTATACCGCACTGTTGATCGATCCTTTTTCAGAACCAGATAAGGATGGGAAATATTATGATTTTTCTGCTGTTCCAATTAGAAAAATGTTCGTCAATAGGGAAGGATATTTGGATATCCCTAGGATGCCTAAAGAAGACTATTATCGTATAAAAATAATTCAAGGAATTGCAAAATATTTAAATGTAAATTGTCCAACAATAGATAAATTCATTAAAACATATGAGAAAAAAATTGAAAAAGTGGCTCAATCCCATGAAGATAAATTGCTATCTAATGCATTTGTTGTTCAAAGCTTTGATGAAGATTTGAATATGATAAGCAGTGAAATAGGAAAAAGTATAAGCGCAAAGAAGTAGGAGTTAATAGAGTAATATACTATTTAAATAGTAATCATTTCGATTTATCAAAGCGGGATTTTTTCAATTTAGATCATATTTGACCAGTAAAAGGTGAATTAATTCAAATTAGTAAGGCTAAAGGGAGAGAAATATATTGTTAATTAAAAAATTTAAGTTAGCATCTCTAATATTTTTGGTTTTATCTATTCTAGTTGCCTGCTCTGCAGAAAAATCTAATAGTAAGAAAAAGGAAGGTGCTGATTCAACGAATAGCGCAAAAGAGTTAGTTTATGCATCTTCCAAAGATATTAATGATATGAATCCGCATCTGTATACAGGTTCAATGCCAGCACAAGGGATGGTCTATGAATCGTTGGTTGAAAATACAGAAGATGGGATTAAACCTTTGCTTGCTGAATCCTGGAAAATTTCAGAGGATGGAAAAGTATACACTTTTCATTTAAGAAAAGATGTGAAATTCCATGATGGAGAACCATTTAACGCAGAGGCAGTAAAGAAAAATATTGAGGCTGTGCAAAACAATGCAGAAAAGCATGCTTGGATTAAATTATCTACAAAAATAGAAAATGTAAATATAGTAGATGCTTATACAGTTGCACTTGTACTATCAGAAGCATACTACCCAACTTTGGTTGAATTGTCTATGACCAGACCTTACGTATTTTTATCACCCAAAGATTTTAAAAACGGGGGAACTAAAGATGGCGTAAATGGATTTAATGGTACAGGACCATATATTCTCACTAAACATAAAACTGATGAGTACGCCACTTTTAAAGCGAATAAAAACTACTGGGGTGGCTCACCTCAAATTAAGAAGATTACTTCTAAAGTTCTTCCAGCAGGGGAAACGACATTTTTAGCTTTACAAAAAGGAGAAGTAAACTTTGTTTTTACTGATGACCGCGGTGCAGACAGTCTTGATGTAGAAGCAATGAATCAATTAGTTGATTCAGGTGATTATCAGTTGGTTAGAAGTGAACCAATGAATACGAAAATGATTGTAGCTAATAGCAGTAAATCTGATAATCCAGTAAGTGAAACTGCTGTTCGTGAAGCCATTTGGCACTCGATTGATAGAGAAACCATTAGTAAGGATATTTTAAATGGTACGGAAACAGTAGCCAATACACTATTCTCACCTAACGTCAATTATGCAGAGGTCGAGTTGAAGAAAAGAGGCTATGATTTAGAGAGAGCGAAAGAACTTTTAGAAGAAGCTGGCTGGAAATTAGAGGATGGTGCTGCGGTTAGAACGAAAGACGGTAACAAATTAGCCTTACAACTTTATTATGACAGCAATTCTTCTTCCCAAAAAACACAGGTTGAGTTTATTCAAAGTTCTTTAAAAGAGATTGGTATTCAGCTAGAGATTATCGGTGAAGAGTCGACTTCAATTGCTAATAGAAGGACTACTGGTGACTATGATCTATTATTCAATCAAACATGGGGACTAGCGTATGATCCACAAAGCACAATCTCTGCTTTTACTTCTGAGGCTTCTTATTTACATACTACAAGTGGCATTGCAAAAGCAGATGAACTTTACAAGAAGATTGATAAAGTAATGGTGTCACCTGATGAGGAAACACGAAAATCATTATATGCTGATATTTTGACGATTGTACATGATGAAGCAGTCTTTATTCCCATTTCAAATGGCAGTGTCACTGTAGTTGCCCCCAAAAATTTAAAAGGCATATCATTTAAGCAAACGCAATTTGAGTTACCTTTTGAACTGATGAACGTTGAATAGAAAAATAAAGGGGAAGATTCCCCTTTTTATTTATGTGAAGAGTAACCTTTTAAGTATTATATTGCAGAAGTAAGTGTGTTTTTTAAAATTTCTATTAAAGGAGATTTTCTATGGGAAGTTACATCATTAAGAGACTATTCATATCAATCCCTTTACTTTTAGTCATTTCATTTTTAACGTTTATTTTAATTAATCTTTCTCCCTTAGATCCTGCTGAAGTGGTATTGCAAGCGCAAGGTGTTCCAACAATAACAGATGAATTAATTGCTCAAACGAAAGAAGAGTTGGGAATGGATAAACCATTTATTATACGATACTTCGATTGGGTTATTGCTTGCTTACAGTTGGACTTTGGGATTTCCTACGTGACAGGAAAACCGGTTTGGTCGTTAATTGGTCCAGCTTTTCTAAATACGTTCAAGCTAACGTTGGTTTCATCTGTTGTCATTATTGTTCTATCGATACTTTTAGGTGTGATCTGTGCGATGAAAGAAGGAAAAATAATGGATAAGTCAGTAAGAGGATTTTCATTTTTCCTAACGGCAATGCCGTCATACTGGCTGGCAACTCTTATGAGTTGGTATTTTTCCGTTAAATTGGATTTATTGCCAACAAGCGGAATGGAGTCGTATAAAAGTTATATTCTACCGGTTATTGTCATTGCGATAAGCTATGCAGGCATTTATTTTAGGGTCGTTAGAAGTTCGATGTTGAGTAATTTAAATGAAGACTATGTACTGTATGGAAGGGCATGTGGCTTAACAGAGAGGAAAGTCACCATGCATATATTAAGAAATTCATTGCAAGTGGCCATTTCGATATTTTGTATGGCTATACCTATTATATTGGGAAGTACAGTAGTTATAGAAAATGTATTTGCTTGGCCAGGATTAGGAAGTTTAAGTGTTCGAGCTATTCTAGGCAGGGATTTCCCTATTATCCAAGCGTATGTACTTATTTTAGCAGTGGCCTTTGTATTGTTTAATACGATTTCCGACATTATAAACGCTGTGATGAATCCTAAATTAAGGAATGATCTCTAAATGAGAATATTTAAAAGTTTAATAAAAGATAGGTTAGGGACAATTTCTCTCTTAGTTATTATTGTAACAATCGTTGTTGGTATATTTGCCCCTATATTTGCTCCACATGACCCTGAAGAAGTAAAAATGAGCCTTCGTTATGCTTCTTCATCATGGGATTACCTATTAGGTAATGATCACTTAGGACGATGTATTTTATCTAGAATCATTTATGGCATTCGTCCCAGTGTTTTATGGGTTTTAGTTGCATTATTCATATCTGTCTTGATTGGAGCGGTTTTAGGATTTCTAGCAGGCTACTTTAGAGGAAAAGTAGATGCCACTGTAATGAGAATTTGTGACACGATGCTATCTTTTCCAGGATACGTAATGGCATTAGCTGTTGTTGGTATTTTAGGTGTGGGGCTTGAAAATATATTGATTGCGTTTACCTTGATTAAATGGGCATGGTTTGCTCGAATAATCAGAACGTCTGTTATGCAGTTTGCTGAAAAAGAATATGTGAAATTTGCCAAAGCATCAGGTATTAGTGACGTGAAAATTATTTATAAACACATGGTTCCTGTTACATTTTCTGATATCGCAGTGATTTCGAGCAGCTCAATTGGTTCGATGATTTTGCAAGTATCAGGCTTTTCATTCCTAGGATTAGGAATTCAAGCCCCAAATGCTGAATGGGGAATGATGTTAAATGAGGCAAGGGAAGTAATGTTTACAAGACCAGAATTAATGTTAGCTCCTGGACTAGCCATTATTATGGTAGTATCTGCATTTAACTTTTTCTCTGATGCACTTCAAGTTGCCATAGACCCTAAATTAATTACCTCAAAAAATAAGCTTCAAGAGGAGTTAACAATCTCTAAAATTAAGCTTCAAAAGAGGTGGCAAAATAATCTATGAATATATTAGAAGTTAGAAATCTGAGAATATGGGATAGTAGCTCCGGTAAAGTGATTATCTATAATAGTTCATTCCATTTAAAGCAAGGAAGCTGTCTGGCAATTGTAGGAGAAAGCGGAAGCGGTAAGTCTCTGACTTGTAGGTCAATAATGCGATTAAATAAATCCTGGCTTCACCAATCAGGAGACATTTTATTTAAAGGAGAGAACTTTAACGAACTTTCAGAAAAGGAGATGAGAAAGAGAAGGGGAAGAAACCTTTGCATGATTCTACAAAATGGGATGAGTGCCTTTGACCCTTCCTGTGTAATTGGGGTTCATTTAAAGGAAACGCTTGTTGAACATTTCGGTTGGAGTAATAAAGAAATCGAAGAAAAAATGAAAAATGCTATGGAAAGTGTCATGCTGAAAAATCCGATAGAGATTATGAATAAATATCCACACCAGCTATCGGGTGGAATGTTGCAGCGAATAATGATTGCGTTAGCATTAGTATTAGAACCAGACATTATTATTGCTGATGAACCAACAACAGCTTTAGATACTATTTCACAATTTGAAGTCGTTGAGCAATTTATAAAAATACGGGAAAGAATGGGCTGCTCGATGATCTTTGTTTCTCATGACTTGGGAGTTGTTAGAGCAATTGCTGATGAAGTTCTAGTCATGAAGGATGGAGAAATTATTGAAAGAGAAAAATCGAAAACTATATTTTCAGAACCGGAACATGACTATACCAAATATTTAGTATCTACTAGACTAGCGTTGAGTAATCATTTTAAGAAAATAATGGGGAGAGCTTAAAATTGCTAAAGGTTGATAGTGTAGAGAAGTCTTATAAAAGTGGTGGACTCTTCTCAAACAAAAGACAAAAGATTTTGAACAATATTAGTTTTGAATGTGGAAGTGGCGAATGTCTCGGTATTATCGGAGAAAGTGGGAGCGGGAAATCCACCTTAGGTCGTTTACTAATAGGAATTGAAAAGCCAGATCGGGGAACCGTTTTATTTCAGGGTGAAAATGTAGGGGATAGAAGAGTGAGATTGGGTAACATTAGCGCTGTTTTTCAAGACTATAAAACTTCCATTAACCCATTTTTTACAGTTGAGGAAGCCATTATGGAGCCATTAAAAATTAAGAGCAAGCTCAAAATAGAAATTCAAAACAGGATTGATAATCTATTGAATCAAGTTGGGTTAAATCCATCCTACAGAAAAAGATATCCTCATGAATTATCAGGGGGAGAGGTTCAAAGGGTATGTATTGCAAGGGCCATTTCCACAGAACCAAAATGTATTTTATTAGATGAAGCAATCAGTTCTTTAGATGTATCAGTTCAAATACAAGTGCTTGAATTACTTAAGGAATTAAAAAACCTCTACAATATGAGCTATGTATTTATTACTCATGATATTCAGGCCGCCGCCTATATTTGCGACAGGGTCATTATTTTTAGAAATGGTCAAATTGAAGAAGTAATTAAAATCGAACAATTAAAAAACGTTCAGTCAGAATATGCTAGAAAATTATTGGACAAATTAATAACTTTTTAGATTATTTTCGAACTAGGAGGAGAAAAAATTGTGAGTGGAGCTATGTCTTGGCCGTTTCTGCGTTTATATCTGTTGGTTCTTCTTTATTTTAGTGCCAATGCCATTCTAAATGTTATTATCCCCTTAAAAGGGGAATCATTAGGAGCCAGCAATACTACTATCGGCTTGATTATAGGGGCGTATTTATTTACAACCATGTTCTTTCGTCCGTGGGCAGGTCAAATCATTCAAAAGCATGGACCGATAAAAGTGTTGCGCATTATTCTTATAGTCAATGGTTTTGCTTTAATATTATATACGATTACTGGGTTAGGCGGCTATCTAGTTGCCCGTATGTTACAAGGAGTGTCGACAGCTTTTTTTTCCATGGCATTGCAGATAGGCATTATTGATGCACTACCAGAAAAGGATCGCTCTCAGGGCATCTCACTTTATTCTTTATTCTCTTATATACCAGGTATTATTGGACCTATACTGGCATTAGGAATTTGGCAAGGAGGTATGGATTATTTTACTGTAGTGATGATAGCAATTGCCATCACTACAGGGGTGTTTGGCTATAGTGCCAAAATGGAAAAAGGAAAGGATCAACCTGCTTCAGTTAAAAATGAGCAAGGAGTAAGTATGTTTAAGGCATTTAGTCAGTTGGTAAAAAATCCGTTTCTGTTTAAATGCAGCGTATTGATGTTAGTTACCTCCATTGTATTTGGAGCGATTACAACCTTCCTACCACTGTACGCTATGCAATTAAAAAACGGCAATGCTGGAATTTATCTCATGCTTCAGGCTGGTACCGTTGTCTTTGCTCGTTTTACTTTAAGGAAAAGGATTCCTTCAGACGGTAAGTGGCATTCATCTTTTATCATGGGGGCTATGCTTCTTTTAGCAATAGCGGCGCAATGTGTAAGCGTATCTATAACTTGTGGGGCTTTCTTTTTCTATGCAGGTGCGATTTTAATGGGGATAGCTCAGGCAATTATCTATCCAACGTTAACAACGTATTTAACCTTTGTATTGCCTAAGGTTAATCGAAATGTGTTACTTGGTTTATTTATTGCTATGGCTGATTTAGGTGTTTCGCTAGGTGGTGTCATTATGGGGCCGATAGCTGATTTTTCCTCATACTCATTTATGTATAGGATTTGTGCTATCTTAGGTGTGACGATGACCATTTTTGCATATGATCGAAGAAAAATATTTGTTGGGTAAATATAAAGGAGTCTTTCAAAAGTTTCATATATGACTTTTGGAAGGGTTAGTTGAATTTAATATTTTACTCTTATAGAGGATAATCTTTTTATAGGATTCTTTTTCTTTTTAATGGCTAATTAATTTTGTATGAGATAAGCCTAAATTAAGAAAGAATGTAAGTTGGCATATTGTTGTGAATTAAAATCAAAATCATCAATCTTTTTTATAAAAAATAACTGATCTATAGAAAAAGCTCGTTTTGATCAAACTTTATTCAAAACGAGTTCTTTTTGTTTGCAGCTAAATCAGCGTTTACGGAAATTTTTTAAACAAACTTTATTCCATACCAACATCCATACTATAACCATTCAATTGCCTGATAAGCTCCGTGAGAAATTTTCTAAAGGAATTCTTTTGAATCTCTTATACTTCAATCGGAATGAACTTATCTGTAAAAGGCCTGAAAGGATTCCTTAGAAAGCCAGTCATTATTAAACCTTGAAACCTGGGCATTGGTTATCCTTTTGCGATTATGATTGTTGAATACACTTTTTTAAAAAAATTCGCAACTTAATCATAAGAAAAGAATCCGTTTTGATTATTTTTTCAAAAAAGATTCTTAGTATTGGCTATCAAAGGATGTATTTGTGTTTATAGCTACAATTTTGTTAAGGTTAGTAGCATGTACCTGAATTAAAAAGATAGAAAAAGAATTCAATTACCAGTACTGGCGGAATGTGTGTTCAAATCGTAATTATTCCAATTTACAAATCGTAATAATTACGATATACTACAAATGCTAAAAAAGAGTGAATATATATCGGAGGGTAATTTCATGAAAAAGTTTAACAGAATGTTAGCTCCTGTATTTGCAATCCCACTTATGCTTGTTGGATGTCAACAAGGGGATGGTAAGGAGAGGGCGGAAAATCAAATAAAGAAGGATACTGACAAGATTCAAATAGTCACTACTTTTTATCCAATGTATGAGTTTACAAAAAATGTTGTTGGCGATCTCGCTGAGGTAGAATTATTAATTCCTTCTTCCATAGAGCCTCATGATTGGGAACCTTCACCAAAGGATGTAGGTAATATACAAAATGCAGACTTATTCGTCTATGACAGTGAGTATATGGAGACATGGGTGCCTGATATCGAAGAGAGTTTAGATTCTAAAAAGTCTACTTTTGTTAAAGCGAGCGAAGGAATCACTCTAATGGAAGGTGAAGAGCACGAACATGCAGAGGAAGAAGAGCAAGCACATAGTCATGAAAAGGATCCACACGTTTGGTTAAGCCCTGCACTTGCACAAAAAGAAGTTGAGAATATTAAGGATGCATTAATAAAGGTTGATCCAAATCATAAGAAAGAGTATGAAAAAAATAGTGTGGCTTATATAGAAGAACTAAAGGACCTAGATAAAGAATTTAGATCTACACTTGCAGATGTTTCAAGTAAAGAAATTATTACTCAACATGCAGCTTTTGGATACTTAGCAAATGAATATGGTCTTAAACAAGTAGCAATTGCCGGCTTGTCTACTGAAAACGAACCAAGTCCTGCTAAGCTTGCAGAATTGAAGAACTTTGCATTAGACCATAATATAAAAACTATTTTCTTTGAAGAAGTAGCATCCCCAAAAGTAGCAAAAACTCTAGCAGATGAAATAGGGGCGGAAACTCAAGTACTTAATACCTTGGAAGGATTAAGTGAAGAAAATCAAAAAAAAGGCGCTAATTATATTCAAGTAATGCAAGATAATTTAGATAAACTAAAGGGTGCATTAAGTAAATAGTTAATGAAATAAAAGTGTGATACATGACATAGTCACGCTTTTTATTTTTTTGTAAAACTGGAAAGGAGTGACATGATTGAAACTTGTAGAAGTAAAAGCAATTAAATTTGGGTATGGCCATACTCCAGCACTAGACGATATTTCCTTTCAAATAAATAGTAGTGAATTCATTGGGGTTACAGGACCTAACGGTGCCTCTAAATCAACTCTGTTGCGATTGTTGCTAGGCTTATTAAAGCCTTGGAGCGGAGAGATAAAAATAAGTAAAAGTAATGAAAAAGGACTACCGTTAAAAATTGGATATGTACCTCAACAAATAGCTTCATTTAATGTTGGTTTTCCAAGTACTGTTATAGAGTTGGTCCGTTCCGGGAGATTTCGTAAAGGAAAATGGTTTGCTAAATTGACTGCTCTTGACGAGAAGGTTGTTCAAAATGCTTTGGAAATGGTTGGGATGTGGGAATTTAGGAACCATAAAATCGGGGCATTATCTGGTGGTCAAAAACAAAAAATCTGTATAGCACGTGCTTTAGCAGCTGAACCAGACTTTCTTGTACTTGATGAACCAACAACCGGAATGGATTTTGAAAGTAGAAAAAATTTTTATGAATTTATGAACCATCGAGTTAAGGAGCACAACTGTACGGTCTTGATGGTAACCCATGATCAAGAAGATGTAAAACCTTTTCTTGATAAAATCATTCATCTTGAGAAGGGAGAACGAGATACATGGAAATGTTTGACCTTGAATTCATGCGAAGGGCATTTTGGGCAGGAGGATTAATTGCCATCATTGCTCCAATATTGGGAGTCTTTCTCGTATTAAGGAGACAAGCGTTAATGGCTGATACCCTCTCACACATTTCCCTAGCTGGAGTAGCTGTCGGTTATTTCATTCATACTGATTTAACGCTTTCAAGCTTTCTTGTTGTTATTATTGGTGCCGTTGCAGTAGAGTATATGCGCAGAGCTTACCATTCTTATTCTGAGGTTTCCATTGCCATATTAATGGCTGCTGGTTTATCTCTAGCCCTCTTTTTAATGAGTATTAGTGCTGGTGGCATGACAACTAATGTGGAACAATATTTATTTGGTTCCATTGTAACTATTAGTAATCGGCAAGTATATATCATGCTGATTATAACCTTAATAGTTCTCCTGTATTTTTGGATATTAAAAAGACCGCTATTTTTGTTAACATTTGATGAAGATACTGCATTTGCTAGTGGGATTAATACACATATTCTGTCACTCTCATTCAGTATTTTAACTGGACTAGTAATAGCGGTCATTATCCCTACAATTGGTGTACTGTTAGTATCAGCCCTGCTTGTCTTACCAGCTGCCTTTTCAATAAGGATAGCAAAAGGTTTCAAATGGGTAATTATTACCGCGATAATTACTGCCTTTTTCGGCATTATCACCGGTTTAAGTACTTCCTATTATTTAGGAACTCCTCCAGGAGCAACTATTACGTTGCTTCTTGTTGTCATCTTATTACTGGGATTTGCTTTTCAAAAGATTTACTTTTTAAAAAGAAAAGGTCATTGATATGTACTAAAAAGTTTTTTTTGTTAACTTAGGGAAACCGTAAATCTTTCTGAGAGAAGAAGTGCCAATAATCATCTTACAGTGATAAAATGCGCACCTTCTCTCTAGAAAAATGAATAATTTTATTTATTCACATTCCAATGTTTTAAATCATTTCATTATCTATTGTATTTGTCAGCAGTATCGTGTACAACGAAATTAACTATTTTTTACGTACTAATTAAAGAGTTTATAAAAAAAATAAAGAAATATACTTCTTTGATTTACTAATGAAAATATGATTTAATTTTATGCAAATCGAAATGATTACGATTTTAGGTGAATATAAAATGATAGATTATTTAACTTTAATTTCTTAAAAAGAGATTATTCAATTAGGAAAGGAGTTTATAATGATGAACTTACAATATGAAATAAATTCTGTTTTAACTAGAACGGGTTATAAGATGACGAATAATAGAAAACTATTAATTAAATTGATAAGTAACAAAAACAGTGAATTTATTTCTGCCAGAATTCTTCATAAAGAGGCTAAATTAAAAATCCCCGGAATCAGTTTAGATACGGTTTACAGAACATTGGTTTTGTTGGAAAAAAAAGGATTTATAGAGAAGAAAGGTATGTGGGAAAGAGAATGTAAATATCAATTAGTGACTGAAAATACGAGGAGTATGATAAAATGCTTGAATTGTGGGAAAAGTGAATCTCTGGATAAAGATAACTGTCCTATAGATTTCTCAAAGGTTTCCTTTAATAATCAATTTAAATTACAAAGGTTTGAGTTTTATGGGTACTGTTACGATTGTTTAGAGAAATAGGTAGTAAATCACGTTACATCAAGGGTATTGAATGATAGATATACAATAGTTAATTAAAAATATTGCCCTAATTACTCACATAACATAAACAAGTTCAACTTCGAACTGTAATAGTAGGTTATATCTATAGATTCTCTCTAAACTTTATAATGTAAATCGTAATTATTTCGATTTATGTTGTGAAATAGAACAAGGAAAAATGGAAAATAGGATTCATAATTAACGAGATTCATTTAGCAGTAGTAATTAGCTTTTTATAAAAGGAGGAATATACATGATTACGATTATAGGAGGAGGCCCAGCAGGGATTGGTATGGGTGTTCTATTAAAGCAGAATGGAATAGATGATTTTATTATTTTAGAGAGGGATCAAGTTGGTTCAACATTCTTTCAATGGCCTGAAGAAACAAGGTTTATCACACCATCTTTTACTGCTCATGGTTTTAGTTATTTAGATTTAAACGCGATTTTACCTGATACGTCACCTGCATATACTTTTGGAAAAGAACACTTATCAGGGGAGGAATATGGCGAATATTTATGTATGATTGTTGAACACTACAAGTTGCCAGTTAGTGAAAATACACAAGTACATAAAGTAGAAAAAAGGGAAGAAGAGTATTGGGTACAAACAAGCGAGAAGGGTGATGGTTTTTTCTCAGATTCAGTTATTATTGCTTGTGGCGAATTCCAATTTCCAAAACGTCCTTTTAAATATGGTATACATTACGGCGATGTTACCTCATGGAAAGAAATTGAAGGGGATAGAATCATTATTGGTGGTGGTGAGAGCGCAGCGGATGCGGCCTATCACTTAAATAAAGAAGGGAGAAAAGTGGATGTATATTACTCTGCGAAACAGTGGTTTGATATTGAGGTAGATCCTAGTAGGACCTTATCGCCATTTACAAGAGAAAGGCTTGAATCAACAAAAGCGCTTAATAGAATCTTTGAACATCCAATGAGTAGAGCAATCTCCGTCGAAAAGGACGATGAAAAAGACATGTTTCTCATTCAATTCGAGAATGGTGATGTTGTAGAAACAAAATGGGAACCAATTATCTGTACTGGTTTTGGGAGCGGTGCGAAGCAATTCAAGGAGTTATTTGAATGGAACGAAGAAGGATTACCAATCTTAACTGAAAAGGATGAGTCCACGCAAGCCCCTTCAGTATATTTGATTGGACCGAATGTAAGGCAAAGTAATACAATTTTTTGTTTTATTTATAAATTCCGCCAAAGGTTTGCCATTATTGCTGAGGATATCTTTTTCCATCATAATCTTACTCGCAATCAAGAGGTTTTTGAAATGTATAAGAAGTCTGCCATGTACCTTGATGACTTATCTTGTTGTGAGAAAGGGTGCGCCTGTTAGGAGATAAATATGAAAATTGTATTATTAGGTTTAGAATCATCAGGAAAAACTACGCTACTCAAAGGATTATTACAAAAAAAATTCCCTACTCAGGGATCTAATGTTAAAGGATCTACCTCTACAATACTAGAAGTGAATGAAAACCAGACCCGGTATATGGATACACCTGGAATCCGTATAGGAAGTGAATTAGTCTCAAGTCAATATACAAGAAAAATGATAAAATCTGCAGATCAATATTGGTTTATAGTTAGAGGCACCCACTTTAAAGAGGAGATTGAAGTCTTAACAGAAGTTTTCCCTTTTGAAGATAAGCCGATTGCTGTCATAGTTAGCTTTGAAGATAAAATGGATCAAGAATCACTAAATGAATTAAATGATTTTAAAGAAAAAAACAAATTCCCTTTATTTATAATGGACACACGAAGAGTTGATTCAAGAGTTGGGGATAAAATACGTGAGTTAGCAAGATCAGTTACTTTTGCAGAAAGTGTGGAAATTAATAATTTACGTATAAAAAAAATAAAGGACTTAAAATCACTGTTCCAAGTGCGAATCTTAGGGCCTTATGTGGCTCTTATAACTTTACTAGTTATCTATTCCCTCCCAATCTTTTTAGCCTACCAGTTTTCAAAAAGAGTAGAGGGCATTGTAGAATCAACCATTGTTAATTCTCTTATTAGATGGAGTGGAGGGGCTTCTGAAACCTTAAAAACTGTGCTCTTTGGAGATTTTGGACTACTATCATTGGGAATCTACTCCTTCATTTGGGCTTTTCCAGTTGTGATTTTATTCGGCTTAGCTATTGCGATTACAGAAGAAAGTGGATTAAAGGATCAAATTACAGATGCACTTAATCCACTTATGAGAAAAGTTGGTTTAACCGGACAAGATCTTGTTCCTATCATTAACGGTTTTGGATGCAATGTTGTTGCAATACAATCTAGTCGAAGTTGCAACATTTGTACTAGGAAGAACTGTATTTCAGTTATTTCCTTTGGCTCTGCCTGTAGCTATCAGCTAGGAGCGTCTCTATCTGTCTTTGGTGCTTCAGGACATATCTTTCTTATTATCCCGTATATATTCATCTTGATATTAATATCACTTATTCACGGGGGAATTTGGAATAAAAAAACATTGGTACCAATGTTTAAAAAAAGAGAGACTTTCTTGCAATGGCCTTCCGGACAAACTTTATCCTATAGACTAAAGCCTGTTTTAAGTCAATTTCTTGTCCAAGCTATGCCAATTTTTTTAATTATTTGCCTGGTTGCTTCATTATTTGATTTTCTGGGATGGATGGAAATTTTAAAGGAGTTTATCGCACCCTTATTGGTTGTTATTGGCTTATCTATTGATATAGCCCCTGCATTTGTTGCAAGTTTATTCCGTAAGGACGGAATATTATTATTGAATGAAGGTTCCGGAATTATGGCAGAACAAATAGCAGTAGGAGAACTATTTATTGCGGTTTTCCTCTGTAGTACATTTACTTCCTGTTTAGTAACCTTAGTAAAAATAATGAAAGAACTTTCTTTTAAAGAGGCATTCTTATTAGCTGGAAAACAAATGATAACAAGTATTTTAAGCGTTATTTTGTTTTCCATTCTTTTATCGTTGTATAATTAAGTTTCTCACTTACTATCATAAATAATAAACCCAAATGATGAAGTTAGAGGAAAGAATCATATGGAATGAATTGTATTATTTATTCCCCAGTACTTTTTACTATTAAAAAGTACTATATAAAGTAAGAGCAGATTTGATAGTGACTTTATCAAAAGCTGCTCTTACTTTTGTTTATATTAGTAATAGCCTGTCTATACTATTCGGTTATATCTACATATTCATATAAAAAGACATCCTTTGGAGCTTGGATTTTCTTAGAAGTGATTAATTGGATCACTGGAACGGTCTCACCATTATAGCTTCCCTTAGTTAATTTCCCTTTAATAGTGTACCAACTATTCGTTTTCATTTTTTTTACATGACCATTAACCTGGTAACCATATAAGTTAGCATCAACGATACAACAGGTCATGGAAAGGCGAGCAATAGCAATTTGATTTTTCGGAAACTGATTCTCTCGATATACAAAACCTGAAATTTCTATTTTTCTTCCTTCGATATCTTCAATATTTGTCATTAAATAGTCCAAGACTTGAAAATAATTTTTATCGTCAACTTTTATTACATCATGTTGATGGAATGTTTCGTTCTTGGCAGAATCGTCAGACTGAATCTGTTTTTGAACAATTCCTCTCTTTGCCAATACATCTTCGCTTAATGTGAAATTAGTCAATGTAAACCCAAGTAAAATTGGTATCAAAAATAGACCATATTTGGAAATGGAGGTAAGAGACGACTTTGATTTCTCTTGATCTGTTTCACATCCACAGCAATGAACATTCTTTTTTTCTTTTTTCATTCGTAAACATCCCACAATCAAAAATGCTGCTAAGGAAATTAATGAGTATGACAGCATTTTCGGAGCAATTAATTGAGTTAAATTTCCAGATACATATAGCTTGAAAATCATTAGACCTAATCCAAGCAACAATAACGCTTCAAATTTATAAGTAATATTTTTCACTACAAACCTCCTCTACTGATCCAGACCCCTGCTAACAGGCATAAACTAAGGACGACTAAGAAGACTAGCAATATATATATAAATACAAAACGCCATTTAAAGCATGACATCATGATAAGAGTGTTTTTCAGGTCGAGCATAGGCCCAAATACTAGGAATCCCAAAATTGAACCCGGTAAAAAACTATGGGAAAAGGAGGCAGCCACAAAAGCATCTGCTGATGAACAAAGGGAGAGTATATATGCTATTCCCATCATCAGTACTGTTCCTTGGATTTGTGAATTTCCAAGTTCGGCTAGTATTGTCCTATCAACACAAACTTGAAACACACTGGCAAATACTGCACCTATGATAAAATATTTCCCCACCATAAAAAACTCATCAGTAATATGATTAATTAAATGAGTTAATTTATGTGATAAAGAGGAAAAGTGGTCGTGTTGAGTATGATTGTGCTCATTTGCATTTTCTTTAATAATGTCTTTTCTACAAAAAATATAAACGAATGCACCTACTATAATGGCGGTAAGTATACAAATGATGACCCGTCCATATATAATTTCTGGGTTCTTTTGAAAAGCGTAATAGGTAGATCCAAATACTATGATATTTAAAATGGGTGCAGTGACTAATAGAACGACACCTGCATGTATAGGGACACCCTTAATAATCAGCCTACGAACGACTGGTATAATTGCACATTCGC
Organism: Peribacillus aracenensis; assembly: GCF_025175645.1. Lineage (NCBI taxonomy): Bacteria > Bacillati > Bacillota > Bacilli > Caryophanales > Bacillaceae > Peribacillus > Peribacillus aracenensis. The sequence continues at coordinate 13,851 of NZ_JANZMJ010000039.1, read as the reverse complement.
ATACAGGTACGATCAGTGCGGCAACGATAGACCAAAAGAGTGCGGCAATTGGTTTTTTTGGTATCATTCGCTGAATTAATTCTTCACTAATAAATAAGTGTATGAACGAGGAAGCGATTGCTCCAAGAAAGAGAAAGGGAATGGATTCTAAGAATAGTCCTAAAAATACAACGAACATTGAATTCAGCATTGGCATGGTTGATAGATTAATTTGAGTCGGAATAAAGCGTTCTCCCAAAAAGAAGAATCCTAGAAAAAGAAGTGATAGGATAAAAAATAATAGATTTGCCGAATAGCGTTTAAAACGCATCATATTAAGAACCACCTTCCTTACAAATCTTAATAATTACGATTTATGTTAATAAAGCATATGCTTGTCTTTATTCAACATGCTCACTTTTTTTTCAAGTAGACATAGTTGTTAAAAGAAAAAGACTCAAAGTTTAGTAAATTCTTGATAGACTCTCTGATAGAAAATAAGTAGTTTTTTTGTCTTTAACCACTTATAAATAATTGATTTATGAAAGTAAATAATATATGGTTATAGAACAAAGCGTAATGATTACGATTTATTATATTTTCGTACTCTTCAAAGTATTCCAGCGTAAAATGAATTTTTCTAGAGACTTGTTTAGGGACCAATCATGTGATCACTAAATGGTTTCTAAATTGTACAGAACTTTTGTACTTAACTAAATTAAGAGGAATTCCATGTAGTTTTAGAAAAAGGTAAGGTGATAACATGATACTTTCAGCAAAGTACCGCGAAATTGTTGTTGAGGATGGGCAGTCCATTAATATACGACCGTACTCATTCCTTCGAGCTACTACAAAAGAATGGATTAAAATTCTGGGTAATATTACTGCGTTCTTAGAAGGGAGAAGTTCAGTAGGCAGCTTGGAACTATTTATTCAAAATGCAGGGTGGGTTGAATTGACCCAGGTTTTGAAGGGAATATAACCCCCAACCCCTTGAGCTTTTTTACGCGAATAGAATCCCGATAAAATTAATATAGATCGTTGAATTTGTCAACTTGTCTTTACAGAAGTGGATCAACAAGCAAAATTATACAATGGTAAATACTTTGGTCAAAAAAATGCGACTTCAAGTAGAATTAATAAGGATTTAGAACCTTAAAGAAAGAGATGAAAGATGTTATTTATAAAAAAACCTTGTAAATAGTAATTGTTACGATTTATAATGGTATAGCTATTAATCATAGCGGGAAAGAAAAAGCAAACCTTAATAATAAAGTATAGCTGTGTATTATTACATTTTAAATCGTAATATTTACGATTTGTATATACGTGGTTATATTCAATTAATTATATATGGGTGCTTTTTGAAAGGAGTGAAAATGTGGGTTCGAAAAGAATTCCAGTTACAGTACTAAGTGGTTATCTTGGTTCAGGAAAGACAACACTACTAAATCACATTTTAACTAATCGGGATAATCTTAAAGTAGCTGTCATTGTCAATGATATGAGTGTAGTAAATATTGATGCTACCTTGGTTAAAAAAGGGGGATTTTCTAAAACTAACGAGAAACTGGTAGAAATGCAAAATGGCTGTATATGCTGTACGCTTAGAGAAGATTTACTGATTGAAGTGGAAAAGCTTGCACAGCTAGGAGATATTGATTATATAGTTATAGAATCAAGTGGAATAAGTGAACCAATACCCGTAGCTCAGACCTTCACCTATGTTGATGAAAGTTTGGGAATAGATTTGTCTAGATTATGTAAGCTGGATACTATGGTTACCGTTTTAGATGCTAATCGTTTTTGGCATGATTACGCATCAGGAGAAACTCTATTGGATCGTAAGCAGGCAGTTGATGAAACTGATGAGAGGGAAATAGCCGATTTATTAATTGATCAAATTGAATTTGCTAATGTGATTGTACTGAACAAAGTCGATTTAGTATCGTCAACAAATGTTCAAGAACTAAAATCAGTTTTACAAAAATTCAATCCAGAGGCCCGTATTATTGAGAGTGAATATTCACGTGTACCACTTACTCAGGTTCTAAACACAGGACTTTTTGATTTTGAGACCTCCAGTCAGGGGGCAGGGTGGCTTAAAGAATTAAATGAAGAGCATGTCCCAGAAACAGAAGAGTATGGTATAGCATCATTTGTATATCGCCGAAATAAGCCATTCCACCCAGAAAGGCTAATGAAATGGATACATAATTGGCCAGTAGAGGTGGTACGCTCTAAAGGATTTCTTTGGTTAGCTACTCGGAACGACATTTCCGGACTTCTCTCGCAAGCTGGACCTTCTCTAACTATTCAGGCAGCAGGAAACTGGATAGTGAGCTATCCCGAAGAAGAGCGAATGCAAATTTTAAAAGATGAACCAGAACTCTTGGATAATTGGGACGAAACATTTGGTGACCGTTTAACTGAATTGGTTATGATTGGAATTAATATGAATCAAAAAGAAATTGAAAAAACCTTGGACGAATGCTTACTTTCGGAAGCAGAAATGAATCAAGATTGGTCGGAATTTAAAGACCCACTACCTTCTTTTTAACAAATATGAGTAAATTTAAAACAATGTAGGAGGAAAAAAGATGAGAATTAATATTACGTTAGCATGTACGGAAACTGGAGATCGCAATTATATTACTACAAAGAATAAACGAAATAACCCGGATAGAATTGAACTAATGAAATATTGTCCACGATTAAAAAGACGTACGTTACACAGAGAAACCAAATAAAGTATTAAGAGCATAAATTAAAAAAGCAAAAGCATTTATAGTAAAACGTAATCGTTTCGATTTGTAAAAGGAGAATTATTATGGCGAAAAAATCAAAAGTTGTTAAAGAACAAAAAAGGCAGGAGATGGTGATGAAATATGCAGCCATTCGTGCAGAGTTAAAAGAAAAAGGTGATTTTGAAGCACTAAGAAAACTTCCTAGAGATTCTTCACCTACACGGCTTAAGAACAGATGTGAAGTAACTGGAAGGCCAAGAGGTTATCTAAGAAAGTTCAAAATGTCTAGGATTGCTTTTAGAGAGTATGCTCACAAAGGTCAAATACCGGGTGTGAAGAAAGCTAGTTGGTAAAATATTCAATCTCCCAACCACCGGATGTTAAAATCTGGTGGTTGGTGTTTTTATGTAAATATTAAGGGGTGAAAATATGGAGCAGATTAATCCTATCTTAATGGAATTTTTACTTCGCAGTGTTATCAAAAAATTACCTGATATACACAGAGAAGTTTACCAGTATATTGAGAGTATGGAATATCAATTAGAGGAAGTTTCTGTGGATGAAAAGCAGTTTCTTCAGTTAATGATTGAAAAATCTCCATTTAAAGCGGCAGCAGATCACTTCTCTCTCCATATCTCTACAATAAAGGAAATAATGGATGAGGCACAAATGGAAATAGATAAATCTATAGATGAACGGTGTAATCGAATTAAATGGATTGATTATACCGATAAATTTAAGCAATCCGATAAAACTACCCAGCGAGCATTTATCTTCTTATCTTAACCTTAAAACCATCTGCGCTAAAGATAACTGAACCATTCTAATTTAAGTATTGAGTTATCTTCCAATGATACTTCATTAATTTCCTTTTGAGATAAGGGAAAAAGACTAATCTGGTGACTAGTGCACTATGCACAGTCCCGTTTACACTCACAATTTAACATTGGATGCATGCTATAAACTAGGTATATTGATGAGAAACAACAAATGGAGAGAATTTGCATATAAGGATTGCGTCTTCTTACATTAAGTAATTATGATATTGATTATACATAAGGAGGTAGTTATGTTTAAGTGGATTATTGTTGGAGGCGGCATACAGGGAACCACATTAGCCACATTTTTATTAAAGACTGGCAAGGTAACCATTAATGAGTTAGCTATTATTGATAAAAATGCTAGGCCTTTGGAAAAGTGGAAAAAACGAGCTGATATCATATCAATGCCATTCCTTCGGTCACCGGTTGTACACCACATCGATGTTAAACCAGATAGTTTAAAAAGCTACGTGAAAAGAAACAAAAAGGATTGGCCTACAGCTCTGTACGGATATTATAAACGTCCTTCACTTGATGCTTTCAATGAACACTGTAATCAGCTTATGGAAGAGGTAGCAATTAAAAAAGCTTGGATACAAGGAGAAGCATTAACCCTTGAAAAGACAGATGATCGTTGGTCTGTTTCCTTAACTAATGGGCAGAAAGTATATGGGAAAAATCTTGTCTTAGCTTTGGGGATAGGTGAACAACTTATGTGGCCTGAATGGGCAAGAGATTTGAAGAAAAGAAACCCAGATAAGGTATTACATATTTTCGATGATAAAGTACTGGATTTCACTTCAATTATGACACCTATTGCTATCATAGGTGGTGGCATTACAGCTGCACATCTAGCTGTAAAAATGTCAAACCATTTTCCTGCTGAAGTTACATTAATAAAAAGGCACCCCTTTCGAATCCATACCTTTGATAGTGATCCAGCGTGGCTTGGACCAAAGAATCAGACGGGGTATCGAAAAATAACGGACTACCGAATGCGAAGAGAACAAATCAAAAACGCCAGACATAGAGGGTCACTTCCGCAAGATTTATATGCAACCTTAAAAAATAGTATAAGAAAAGGAACAATCCGTGTTGCCGATCATGAAGTGATGGCGATAAAAATAGAAGATAAAAGGGTGCACTTATTCGACGACAAAAATAATAAAATCGGAACCTTTGGAATGGTAATATTAGCTACTGGTTTTGAATCATCTTTACCCGGTAAATCTCTAATACAACCTATTATAGAAAAATATCATTTAAGGTGTGCAGAATGCGGTTATCCTATTGTTTCAAAAAATTTACAATGGGGAGAAAACTTATATGTGACAGGTGCATTAGCAGAACTTGAAATCGGTCCTATAGCACGTAATATTTCTGGTGCACGTCAAGCTGCAAGTTTAATTGTAAATTCTTTATGCTAAAACATATCGTGTAAATCGAAATGATTACTACTTATTAGATGGTGAGGGAAGTGATATAAAAAAATTCCGGTTACGGTATTAAGTGGTTATGTAGGGGCAGGAAAGACAACTTTACTGAATCATATTTTAAAAAATAGCCTAGGATTAAAAGTAGCAGTGATAGTAAATGACATGAGTGAAATAAATATTGATAGCGAACTGGTCAAAAAAGGTGGCCATGTTTCTCAGGTAGAAGAGAGGCTTGTTGAATTGTCCAACGGCTGCATTTGCTGTACTTTACGTGAAGACTTACTTCAAGAGGTAGAAAAGTTGGCTAAAGCAGGAGATATTGACTATATTCTCATAGAATCAACTGGGATTAGCGAGCCTATTCCCGTAGCACAAACATTTTCATATATAGATGAGAATATGGGTATCGATTTAACTAAATATTGCCGATTGGATACTATGGTTACGGTTGTAGATGCGAATCGATTCTGGCATGACTTTCAATTAGGGGATTCCTTACTGGATAGAAAGGGAGCAGTAGGCGAGAGTGATGATAGAAATATTGCTGATTTATTGATAGATCAAATTGAATTTTGCGATGTACTCATTCTTAATAAATGTGACTTGATAGAGGATGAAAACTTAAATCAATTAGAGAATGTATTACGTTAATTACAACCTGATGCTAAGCTGATCCGTACAGAAAATAGCCAGATAGATCCAACGCACATTTTGGATACTAGACTGTTTGATTTTGATAAAGCAAGCAGTTCAGCAGGTTGGCTTCAAGAATTAAATGAAGGGTATGCTGCACATACACCTGAGACCGAAGAATATGGAATATCATCGTTTGTTTATGCAAGAAGATTGCCTTTTAATTCAGAGAAATTTTCAACTTGGATACATACAATGCCTAAAGAAATAGTACGAGCTAAAGGGATTGCATGGTGTGCGACCAGAAATAATGTAGCTTTGCTATTTTCACAAGCAGGGCCATCAGTGACACTTGAGCCATTGTCTTATTGGGTTTCCTCTCTATCGGAACTACAACAGGAGGAGATATTTAATAATGAACCATAAATCCTTAAGGAATGGGATATTGAGTATGGAGATCGTCATACTAAGCTAGTCTTCATTGGGATGGATATCAACACAAGAAAACTCACAAAAGAATTGGATGCATGCTTGTTAACGGTAGGTGAGTTAGAAAGCAACTGGGCAGGGTTTCCAGACCCATTTACTTGGAAGGTATAAGATAATTCAGTTTATGAATAGGTGAGATTATATGATAAGTATTCAATTCCTGTGGAAATTAGTTTATTTAAAATGAGCAAACATGAAAACCATGTGAAAAGGAAAACAAAAGTTTGCATCAAATAAAGACATATTATTACTAACATAATTTTTAAGCAACATGTTTATTAAGGAGTAGTTAAAATGGCACAAGTAGAGGTAGTTATCATAAGTGGTTTTCTCGGAAGTGGAAAAACTACTTTGTTGCAGAATCTATTAATGGATGAAAAAGGTAGCGGAAGAAAAGTGGCAGTTTTAATGAATGAATTGGGCGAGAAATCCGTTGATTCAGACATTATAGGGGACAAGGTTCCTCTACAGGAATTGTTAAATGGATGTATCTGTTGCACGGCTAAAGATGAATTGGAAATCTCTTTATTAACATTATTCAATATGCATCAACCTGATGTAATATACATAGAGGCATCTGGTGTGGCCCATCCTATTGAAATCCTGGATGCTTGTCTGTCTCCTGTCATTGCTGATCGTATATCCATACGCTCCATCATAACAACGGTTGATGCATACAGATGGTTACAAAGGAGCAGAAATAGCCCTCAACTGAATCGCTTATATGAAGAGCAAGTAAAACATGGAGATACCTTGATCATCAATAAAGCTATTCGGTTAAGTAAAAAAGAATTGGAGCAAATTAAAGCTGATTTAAAATCAATAAATCCAGGTGCAACTCTTCATATAACTAATTTTTCGAACATATCATTATCAGGTATCCCTTATTCCAATCGTAATTCCATTTGTGAATTTGAGAAGTTGAATGTTCATCAACGTCTGCATATCCAATCATTAACCTATACCTTTACGAATGAAATTAAAAAAACAGATTTTGAAAATTGGTTAATGAAACTTCCTGTTACAATTCACCGAATAAAAGGCTTTGTTCGATTCGAGGAAGAAAAAGGAAAAGTTAATCTATTCCAATATACATACGGGGTACCTTCTTATTATCCACAAGATATTGCTTTTAAAAATCATTTCGTTGTTATTGGAGAAAATCTAGACAGTAGGGAAGTTTATTCTCAATTAAAAGATCTCGATATTAAATAAAATAAGATGTGAATAACAGACGCAAGCACTGCTATATCAAATTTATTGCTGATTACAGGAAATTATGGCCGTCCAGGTACAGGTGCCTATCCCTTAAGAGGCCACAATAACGTACAGGGAGCCTGTGATTTCGGTACAATGCCATCATGGTTTCCTGGTTATGAGCCAGTCGGAAATGCCGAGGTTAGAGAAAAGTATGAAAAAGCATGGGGCGTTGAAATTCCAAAAGATCCTGGAATGGACAACCACACCACATGGTAGAGGCAATCCACAAAGGAAAATTAAAATCCCTTTATCTATTTGGAGAAGAAATGGGGCTTGTGGATGCAAACTCGAACCATGTTCAAAGTGCATTTGAAAAATTAAACTTCTTTGTCGTACAGGATATTTTCTTCTCGAAAACGGCACAATTTGCCGATGTTGTTTTACCGGCATCACCTTCACTTGAAAAAGATTTAAACAATGGACGTTTGCTTGAGCACTTCCATGAAGGAAATATGAGGTACCGGACAGAAGGACTTATCCATAAGGTACCTGGCACATGGCTGGAGGTATCGCACGAATTGGCGGAGGAACGCAATCTCAGTGACGGTACATTAGTTAGATTAAGTTCACCATATGGACAGGTTAAAGTAAGGGCGCTTGTTACGGACCGGGTTAAAGGTTGAAAACTGTCAGAATGACAGAGCTTTCAACTATTTTGACAATTAAAAGAAGACGTGAGAAAAGGGAATCCGATTGTGGAATTCCTTTTTTTATGGCAAGGCGGTAAGAGCAGCTGCTTCTGAAGAGCTTTCGGCTAGTACCGAACAGTCTATAGTAACATCGGATCACATCTCGGAAACGATACAAGCGATAACTTAGAACAATAGTGAACAAAGCCAGTTGACAGTTAACTGTCTAAAGGCGGTTACTGATTCACTAAATAGCATCGTTTCGGTTGCTTCGAATACATCAAAGGTAGCAGAAGTATCATCAAATATGAGAGGGCAAGCTGAAAGTGTTGCAAGCTCAGTAAAAGAAATGTTCGAGCAGATGAAATCTATCAATCTGTCTGTTGACATGGGGGATAAAGGAGTCACCCCATTAGTATTTAGCGCGACAAAAATTAAAGAAATCTCCACTCTAATTACTGATATTTCAGGTCAGACGAATTTACTTGCATTAAACGCTGCAATTGAGGCAGCTAGAGCCGGGGAGAATGGAAAAGGATTCGCAGTTGTTACAGAAGAGGTTAGAAAATTAGCCGATCAAACAACACAATTTGCAAATAATATCCATAAGCTTGTTTCAATCATCCAAAATGAATCAAACTAGACCGTTTTAATAATATTCAAATGTAAGAGATAACGTAGACTCGGGAATAAAGCATTCTGAAGAAACGTAACAAACTTTGAAGAAATTTTAATTTTAATTGAGCAGGTAACATCTCAGATTCAATAAGTGGCAGCCTCTACCCAGATAAATAATGGTTTTGAAGAACTACAGCAAACCATAGAAATAATTGCTGAAGGGTCACAGGAAAAGTTATCTGGTACTGAAACAGCAGCTGCTCTGCTAGTAAGCAGCAATTGGCCTCAATTGAGGAGGTTCCAAATGCAACAATTTCCTTGATCAGATTGTCGGAGGAATTGAAGGAGATGATTTCTCGTTTCAAAGCTTAACTAAAAAAATGCCCCGAAGCGATACAACACCTTTTCGGAATGAACTATTTCTAATGCAATGTGCATGCGAATAGGTGGTTGTGGCTTTAAAAAACATATCTCAGACGTCACCTAGTTTGGTATTTGTATAAATCACATGTAAAGGGGGAAAATGAAAAAAGAAATAATGAAATTTGAAAGGGAAGATGAGAAATCACGAACTCAATAATAGTAGAAATAAATGAGGCTTTTAAAGATGCAGAAGACTTTTTCATAGAACCGTTTATTTTGGATGGTGAAGCAGTCCTTTTACTTGGTTTACATTCAATAGTTAACCTTATAAAAACAAAAGAAATATTAAAAAAAGATATGGATACCAGTGAAGTGATTCATTCAATAAAAGTAAAAAGAACTCTTTTCAACAGAAAAGGTGTTGAAATAAATAGTGAAGAAGCAATAGAGTCTATTCTTCAGGGTAAACTCATTGTTTATTCAAAAGAAAAAAATATAATGTTGCAATTTGAACCACTTCCTAAAGAATTGACTCGGTCAATTGAACCGCCTGCTAATGAAAACGTATTACAAGGTCCTTTAGATTCTTTTATTGAAGATATGTCAACAAATATAGGAATAGTGAGAAAAAAAGTTTCCTCTGCTCAGCTCTCAGTTAAAACCTATACGGTAGGAGGTGATCAAAAAAAGAGTTTATCAATAGTTTATTTGAATGACCGAGCAGATAAAAGTATGATCAAAAAGATCATTTCACATATTGAAATGAATCAACACACAAATATTCTCTATCTTCAGCATCTTTATCGTTTTATGGGTGTGCGAAAATGGGAGGTTATCCCTCAGTTTAATAACACAGAAATGCCATTGGAAGCAGTAGATGGTTTAAACAAAGGAAGGGTCATTCTATTCGTTGACGGTTTTCCCTTTGCGCTTATCTTGCCACATTTATTATGGGATATGTTCGCCCAGGCGAATGACCGGAACTATGCTTACCCAATTATGAGCGCCATCCGATTTTTACGTGTTCTTGGTGCTTTGGTTACCCTTATATTTCCAGCTCTCTATGTGGCCCTTGTTGCTGTAAATCCTGAGATATTAAAAATTGAACTGGCTCTATCGATTGCTCAGAGCAGGGAGGGAATACCCTATCCCCCTTTTGTTGAAATTACAATTATGCTCCTTATTATAGAGTTAATTATTGAAGCGAGTATAAGGCTTCCGCTCAGCATCGGTCCAACGGTAACAATGGTAGGGGGAATTGTCATCGGACAAGCAGTAGTAGACGCGAAGCTGGTTAGCAACCTGTTAATTATCATTGTAGCAGCAACCTCAATTGCGAATTCAACCGTTGTAGGGTTTCAAAATGCCTTAATCCTGCGTTTACTTAAATATGTAGTTGTTATTTTTGCTTCAATGTATGGCGTGTTGGGCATATTATCCGGTCTGGTATTCATAAGCGCTTACTTTGCAAGTCGAGAGATATTTGGAATTCCATACATTAGTTTAGCTAAGAGGAGAGGGGAAATTGGATAAAAGCCTTCAGGTTATATGCATGGGGTTAATGTCTCATTTTGGTCTTATTTTTTTCATTTATCCGGAAAGAATTATTGCCAGCACACAAAAAGGTCACTGGGAACCGATTTTAATTCAATGTGTCATATTTATTCTATTTTTATGGCTTTACCTAAAGGGGCTTTCTTATTTTCCCGAACAGAATATTATTAGTATTTTAAAGATCTTAGGTAAAGCTTTTTCTTTCACATTACTTTTTCCTGTTCTTCTTTACTTAGTCATAACTACTATTGAACTTGTTAGCGCCTATGCAGAAGTGACCAACATTATCTTTTTAGCGAATACTCCTACATGGGCAATTATTACATTAATGCTCCTTATTTCAACTTATATCGCCGTAAAAGGAATAGAAACCATCTTACGTACAGCCTTATTAATATTCTGTATCTTTTTCCCGTTAATCTTACTTATGCTTTTGCTTTGCTTTCAAGACATTGATTGGCATAATGCCTTTCCGATTATGGATACCGACTTTTCTTTTTTTCGACAACCTCCCTATTATACAAGTTTTTTTTCTTTCGCCATTGTTTTTTCATTTTTAGGTTTTCTTCCTAAAAAAATATCGTATAACTCTAAAAAAATCATGTTTGCAGTCTTTTTGCTTATCCCATTTTTTTTCTTATCCGTTTATTTACCTCTTTTAACCTTTGGAAATGAAACGGCTAGTACGCTGCTTTTTCCCTTTATAACCACATTGGATAAAGTTCAGCTTCAATGGCTTATATTTGACAGGGCTACCTTGTTTTTTGCGTTAAGCCTAGTTACCTTTATCATGTTGCTTACTTCCTTACTTTTATGGCAGTCCTCTATAATAATGAATCAATATTTCTCGGGATTAAAGCAAAAATATCATATTGTAGCCTTATCTCTTAGCATTCTTATCATTTGCTTATGTATTCCTAGTTGGCAAGAGACTGAGAAGTTGCTATGGTGGAATACTTCTTTCCGATTTTATATTTTAATCGTACTCCCTTTAATTATATTCCTAATCGGTGTAAGGAGAAAAAGACTATCATGAGAAGTATTATGATTTGTTTTAAACTAGTACTTAGTCTATGTATATTGATGCCATTAAGTGGTTGCTGGGATATTAAAGACATTAATCATCGAGCCTTTCCGATTGCAATGGGAATTACTAAAGAAGGAGAAAAATTCAAAGTCTTACTTCAAATTCCTATTTCTTCAGAGGGTGTTCAGAAACAGACAATTGTCAAAGGAACAGGATTAACCATTTTAAAGGCTGTAGAGGACATTAGAACTAATATGGAAAGCAGTGTAGACTTATTGCACATAAGGATAATCATATTTGATCGAAAATTAGTAGAAGAAGGAGGGATGGAAGAACCGATTAACACATTTATGAGAATTCGTGAAATATCTTCAAAAACATTAATCGCAATATGTGATGATAATATAGATGCTTTTTTCTTAACAATCAAAAAAAATCAAGAAAAAGGGATACATCTTTATGACTTTTTTGAGAAATATGCAGGTTGGACCCCACAAATATCTTTAACACGTCTATGGCATGTTTATCGAGCTCTTAATTCCTACACTCAAAATGTAGCAATTCCTATTGTCAAATCAGGGGAAAACACCCCAGTTACATATGCAGGTTCTGCAGTGATGAAAAGAGGAAAAATCGTTTCTAAAATGGATCCTAAAGAAACCCTCCTTTTTAATGCCTTTCATGGGAACAGTATGAAGGGAAGGGTAGAAGTAATGGAACATGCAACCATCATGATTGTTGGAAATACAGGTTTTCATAAAGGAGAACTAAGAAATCATATTCCATATATGTTCTCAACGATTCGTTTAGATGTAGTTATTCAAGAGAGAAGAGGAAAAGTTTCCAATGCGATAATTAAAAAAGAGCTGGAAAAGGTAATGGCAAATCGTTTTGATGGAATGCTGAAACGATTTCAAAAGCAAGAAGCAGATGTCTTCGGTTTGGGACAATACTACAGAAATAAAATTCCTTATGAGGAATTGAAGGACTGGCGAAAGAAATATTATCCCAATCTAGAAATGAAGCTTACCATTCATACTACAATACAAAACGAGGGAAATATCAAGACTATAATTGACAAATAGATATTGGATATCATACAAAAAATGGATAGGCTTTAATTTTAAAATGATCATTATCAAGAGCCCCATGCATCATGGTGCTCAGATGGTTTTTTCTAATGGCTGTTTTTTGTTTATTTGGTATGAGTGCATCTGTAAAAGAGTTTGATCCATTAATTGAAACAGTGGAAGAAAACAATCCTGAAGAAACCAAACGAAGTGAAGAAATGTTTGCGGTACCCCTAAGTGAAAGTTAATGGATAACATTGTGATATGTAGCAAATGCGTTGGGAATTATTGGTTAGTTATAATTTTTTACTAATCGTTCTAAAAAGGGTATCATTTAATCATGGTTTGAAATTCATGTGTTTATTTTAGAACGCTCATTCTACAATAGATTATGACGTTTGTTTTTGTTAGTATTGGTTCATGGATTTTTTTTAAGGAGAAATAAAATGGCTAGAAGTAAAGAGTTTGACGAAAAAGCAGTATTAAGAAAAGCAATGGAGCTTTTCTGGGCACAGGGTTATGAAAAAACATCCATGCAAGATTTGGTGGATCATATGGGGATACACCGCAGGAGTATATATGATACATTTGGTGACAAGCGTTCATTGTTCTTAGCTTCCCTTAATCACTATGAAGAGCTCATCGTCAATGAGATGGAAAGCATAATTAGTAGTACTTCATCCATCAAACAGACGATCCGTGATGTTTTTCTTTTCGTACTGAATTCCATTGAACAATACCCAAAAGGTTGTCTATCAGTAAATGCAGCCATTGAATTATCTTTGTTGGACAAAGAAATTGGACGCATAGTTACAAAAATGTTTAACCGTACTGAAGATATGTTTAATAACCTTATAAAACGGGGCCAGACTAGTGGAGAGCTATCAAAAGAAATCGATTCTGATATCACATCTCGTTTCTTACACAACAATTTGGTAGGTATAAGAGTACTAATAAAAACTAATTACAATAAAAAAGAATTAGAAGGCATCATCACTCTAGCACTTTCAGTGTTGGACTAGCTTTCTTTTTTTACCCTTTTTAGAATGTTCATTCTAAAATTAAACGATGAAGGAAGCTAAGAAAACAGAAGTAATGGTTGGAATTGAGCCAACAGGCCACTACTGGATGAACTTAGCTAATTTCTTAGATCATTACGGTATCCCACTAGTCATGGTGAATCCAATGCATGTCAAACGATCGAAGGAACTAGACGATAATTTAC
>NZ_JANZMJ010000038.1:0-56094 GCF_025175645.1 Peribacillus aracenensis | reverse complement strand
TCCTGCTTTAACCGAAGGTTTTCCTTCTGTATGGCGGCTAATTCCTTTGGGGTCATGGACTCTTCTCCTAAACCGATAGGAGTAAATTCTTTAACCCATTTATAAATAGTAACTTCTGATACGCCATTTTCGCCGCTTAAGTCTTTGACCGAATTACCCGAGTGATAAAGATCTACAATAGTCTTCTTAAATTCATTATTATATTTTTTACCTGTATTCTTACGTTCCAAGACGGACACATCCTCTCAAAAATCATTGTAAGGACTTAACTAAAATGTGTCCATGAAACTATACTAACTCCACTATTAATAAGTTTCTTCTCCCTTAAAAAACATTAAGAGGAAGGGATGATATATATTTTATCTTTCTCTACTCATATGCCTTCTTAAAAATTCTTTTCGTCTCATTTCCTTATTTTCTCCTGTATTTTCTTTGCTGACGTCTTCATTTGTTAGCTTTTTTTCGTTTATTTTATCTTTATTCAACTTTTCTAAAAGTCGGTTTTCTATTTCCTTTACATTAGGTTGGGTTGGCATGAACTTTATACCACAATCTATTAAATTCTTTATTCTTGAAGCTTTATTTTCGATATTTTGAATATCCCTTTCATTTATCAATCTATAAGGATTTCTATTAACAGCATATTCTTTTTGAATATAATCTTTTGTTGCAGGGAACATATCTTGTATAACGAAAGCTTGTTTTCTAGAACCAACATTACATATATGAGCAATATCACATGGTCCACCTTTTGATTCTCTATTGTCAATTATTCTTTCGAACTTCTCTATCCTTGAAGATAAGGGTATAAACCATAGAATTTCTTTATTATCATCTTCAAACACAAAATAATTCGGCTGAGATTAGCCTTTATTATTTTTCAAATTTTGATCTGGAAAATCTTCAAAGTATTCATCTTTAATTGTGTATATATAATGTTTATTTGGATTCATTTTTTTCACCATATTTCCTAGAACAAAAAAAAAGAAGCTAGAGAATTTTAAAAATTCTCTAGCTTCTTTTATAACTAAATATACTTTACAAGCCCCGATTTTATTAATCGCAGGCGGGGTTTGCGATTCCTTCTTCTTAGTCGTCATTAGGAAAAACGACTCCTTTTTTATTAGTCGCTTAAGGAACAGCGACAAACTTACCGTATTTAATATACCTAATATTATATATTTCAACTCAAAAAATGTCAATAAAATTAACGTTCTAATTGCTTTTGTTTATATATTCTCTTTTTTGATTCTTCTCGATTTTTAACTGTCAATTTTAATTGTTCGTTCCAATCCTTACCTTTTGTCGGCAATTCTTGTTTCATCAAATACGAAGTACCATCCTTTCTTTTAACTTCTAACAAACTTAACTTATCGACAAAGGCTGTTCCTGCCTTATCATTATCTACACAAAGCGAAACACTCTCTGGTGTGTTCTTTAATTGCTCTTTTGCTTTTAATACATAATTATAAACAGTATTATGCTTTAAACCTTCCATACTGATTAACCAGGTATCCTTTAGTTCTTTTTTATTTAAGGTAGCATGACTAAGTAGATCAATAGATGATTCAAAAAATTTTAAGTGTTTGGGTTCTCCATTTTTTACATTGAATCCATAATTAGCAGTGGAATTTTTTTGTACGGACTTCCAGGTTCCTCTTTTGAATTTTTCGGATTTAATGGTACCTTGTTCGCTGCAACCCATTATATTTTCGTAATCTTTCCAAAGAAAAAGTACGTTATTATATTTGTCTTGTTTAATTAACCCTTTATCATGTAAATTATCTACTAGTTCTGCATCAATTTTCCTTTCATTTATTAAGTAATCTCTAGCTTTATCGAATTTCTCAACTTCTTTTTCAGGCGAATATTCATAAAGAACAACTACAAACTCTACATTTTCATTTTTTTGATAATCGTGGTTTTCATCAAGCAACCTATTCATAGCTCCCATAAAGTTTGTTTCTTCAACTTCTTGAACAAAATTGATGACATTTCCACCTTTTCCTTTACTATTCCAGTAAAAAACATTCTTTCTTCTGTCTATAACACAGCTATCATGCTCTACCAATCGGTAATATCTTTCATTATCGCTTTGTACATCAATGCTATTTTGAGCACAAAAATCAATAATATCTATTGCTTCAGCTTTTTTTATATCTTCTTTTGTATACATAAAGTCCCCTCCTATTTACTTCAAACCTATAAGTAATTTAGCTTGATTTATTAAATTTCCTAAATCTCCGGTTAGATTAAAACCTGTAAAGGAAACGATACTAAAATCTAATGTTTTTATTTCTAGTATCAAAATTGATATACTTCCGAGAAAGATAAAATTTTCCACCATACTTCCAGTTCGATACCAAACAACACCCATTCCAGATTGAAAGCTTTGGTCTGATAAAGGAGTTAACCATTTAACCCCTGATTTACTGAAACTGTCCTCAACAATGTGTAATATATATCCCAGAATGAAATAAAGACCTATAATAGCCTTAAAATTTGTTAACCCTACCATTAAGACTATTGTTAAAAAAACGATTAAAATTCCCGCCAAAGAATGCGTTATACCTCTATGACCAAAAACCTTATTTAATACATCTGAAATTCCTCTTGTTCTGCAGCCTATCCACGAATGAGGTTCATCTATATCTGGAAATACAGCTCCAAGGGCCACTGCTAAAACACTTCCTATGGTCAATGTATCTGTAGCTGCCATTATTGGTAATGTCGCAACTAATGATGTTGCAAAGTGTGTTCTATACTGCATTTTTTCCTCCTTTTGAATCAAAAAAAGGCCACAAGAACTTAATCTGTGACCTAAACGTTATTTATTTGATCCTTTTCAAAATAAAAAGGAACCATGTAAAAAGGCTCTCATTATCTTTCTTGTTTAATTTTTTTGTTTTTGTTAATTTATTGTTCCAATAAAATAAGAAGTGGTGGTCCTTCCCAATGACTTTAAGCTATTTCACCTAAAGTAACTTTTGATCGGCCACTATATAATAAAACATGATTAAATGATAACTCTTTGCTTTGAAAGTAATAAAATGCCTCATCTCTATTCATATTGAATAAACTCATAAAATAAGTTTCTGCTTCATGAATATCGCCAGCAACTACCACTTCTTTTTCCGTTACTTGAAAAAATTTAACTTTATCAATATTTTCCTCTCCAAATGAATCTTCCATTTTGGTAAAATCACCTCTCCATCTGATGACTTAAGGCCATTTGTGCTTTTTTACTAATATCAGTACTTAATTGTAAGTTGGATAAATTTTGTTTATTATCTAAACCTAATCTTTCGTTTACTTTTTCAAAGTCCTTAATACCAGGATTTTTTAATACGCCATGTTTTTGCATTCGTTCATTAAAATCTGTTTTATTTTCACTTTTAGCAAAAGTGAAATCTTTAATGAATTCCTGATTATATGAAAAATGACCATTCGCTTCCTGTGCTTGAGCTGCAGTTACAATGTCTGAAACTGTACCCAACTTTACAGGCTGCGATTGGCCATTATAGTAATAATATATGTTTTTATTATCTACGATTGGTTCTGGTTCTTTACTGGTCATTTCACTTAGATCTACATCGTAAAAACAGGTGGTCCTATAAATTTCTTCATCATCTGCATATAGTTCATTCCAATCTTTATCTGTAAAAACCAATTTATGAGCATCCTCTGATAAAATCATCCCACTTCTAAAATGAAAATATCCTTCGTCTTGTGCAATTGCTTTGCCAGAAAGGTCACAGTGAAGTACTTCATCCTGATCAATAGGGAATACTGGATCTTCCTTTTCTATTAGTTGGAAATCACCAAATTTCAAGTGTTGATTACGCCATTGATCAAAATGTTTACTTTCTTCTACAGCAAGGTGATTATGCCAATTTTCTTCGAGTTTTACGATCGTTTCTTTGTCTGCTAACTCATTATCCTTAATGTGATGTAAAGGGTGAACATATTCTTTAATGTCATATTTACCACTGAATGATTTAATTTCCCCGTCTTCTGGAATAGCTACTGTATATATAACCTCAGCATATTTATATGGTTCAATATCTTGACTATTCACTTCGCCAAATGACCTGAAATCATCTGACACACCATGTAAATACATTTTAGGTTCATCAAATTTCACTTCACCATGTGCTTCTTCATATTGATAAAGTGAACGATAAGTTAAGTATTTGTTAAAGTCTTCAGGGTTACTATATTCTAACTTCCTCCAAAATTCCGTATTTTCTAGATCTAACTTTTCAGAGGTTAACCCATTATTAGTTTGGATCAAAAATAGTTTATCATGATACGTTTCCGGTTCTTGCTCTGCTGTTAGTTCTTGTTCTTTTTCATGCGAAATAACCGTATCCATTACTTCAATAAATTCGGCTGCTGTTCTATGGACACCTTCCATAGCCTTTTGTTTATTTTCTAATTTTTGACCATTATTAGTCCACCTAGCGATATAAGGAATAGCTTTTTCCGATGTATCCATACCATAGTGCTTACAAACAATATAGGACGTTAATTCAGCTTGAAACTCTAATGTATATGTATCGCTTGAATTCCTTATTTCGCTACCTATGTAGTGCATTTTGGCGTGTGCCAATTCATGAATGGCTGTAGCTAAGTTTTGTGTAGGTGTATTTCTACTGTTTAATAAGATCTCTTTATTAGTTGTATCTAAAGTATCTTGAATGAATGCTCCTTTTGCTGCTCCTAACTCTGTTTGACCCATTTCAGACATTTTCATATCTCTTATTTCAATGTCTAATCCTTTCGCAACAGCTTCTATTCCTTTTAATAACTGCGCTGCATTATTGCCGTCATCAATTTCAAAATTATATTGTCTATTAGGAAATATTTTGGGTAAATCTTCAATCGGAGCATTAGTTTGAGATATATCAAAAACATGGCCTTTATTATAGTTATTTACCCTTGTTGTAGGAATCTTTCCTTCTTTTATTAATTGCTTTTCTTCTTTTGTTGCAAATTTTATTTGCTTTCTTTCTCCATTAGCATCTTTAAATAAAGTAACCGGAGCATAACTTAAAATATCAATTCCTTTTTCCCCTTTATTAACTGAATATCCTTTATCCTTCCAGTCTTTGAAACTTGCTACTGCAATAGCTCCTTGAAATTGGTTCTGAATCAATGACATATTATTTAAAGAATAAGAATGAAATCTTGATAAAAAGTCAGCATATTCTAAAAGACTTTCGGGAGAAGTACTATACTTTTCAATCTCCACAAAGACTTTCTCTGAAAGATCTTTAATTTCTTGTTTTCTTTGTTCACTCGTTTTACGACTATATTTAGGATTAGCCAACGATAACACCTCTCTTTTCGTCATATTCTACAAAAAGAAATAGATTATTTATAACAGCTTCGTCAAAGACTTCAGCATAATATTTAATTTGCTCATCAGTTACTGAAACTTCATTTCTTTTATTAAAAATGTAATTCGCTAAAACTAATACATTATTTTCCGCATCAATTTCCTCGATCATAAATAAATCTCCTTGTGATTGCATTTCCATATTTTATCCTCCTTTTTAGTTTCATCATCCTTTTTATATCGGTCTTTCAATCATGATTATCACCCCCTTAATTGATTTATCTTGAATTCATAATATATCTTATATAGTTATTTATAATCTATTTTTTTGCTGTTCCCAGGCAATTCTTTGTTGCATTTGATCGAAATCTTTTTCAGCTCTATACTTATCAAAGTCATCATTAATGGCACTTTTCAACCGGTTAATATCTTTATAACTCATAATAGGCTTATGATTCTTTTTACTAAGATGACCTTTACTTTGAACTTCAGTTTTTGGAGATTCGTTTATTTTATGAATATCTTCCTTAAGTTCAATACGAACTTTATTCATTGGAGGTTCATTTATTTCCTTATAGGTGGACCGATTTTGATTAAGGGATTCACTATGTCTTTTCAACTCTTTTAATAACGAATTTCCCAGTCTTTTTTGAATATCCTTCTTTTTATTTATTGCATATTCTTTTTCGGAGCGTTCCGAATCACCAAATATATCTTTTCTATAATTGCTTTCTTCTTCCGTTCGTTCAAAATACTCTTTGTAATGTGGATTATCTTTCATAAGTGAATCAGTAATTTTATCTATTTTATCTCTTGTATTTTCCGAAATATATTTACTTCCATATTGCCAATATTTTTTATTTGAAGGTAATTCTTCATATAAATTTTCTAATAATGTTTTTTGCATTAAATTATCTTTTTGTTGATATGTATCTTTAATATCTTGGACAAGTGTATTCCTTAAAAAAGATATTCTTGAAAGTTCAACGGTACGATCAACAAGAGCATTAGCAAAAACACTTTTCATATTATCAATGGTCTTTTGCTTTCTCTTCCCTTTTGGAGCTAAATATTGTACCCCTTCTTCCTCTACAGAAATTAACGGCCGAGTATTTTTTGTTTCCACAGTTCCATAATGAATATGAATATGATCGGTATTTCTGTGAATGGAAGCGAACCAGTAACCGGATTGTATGTCTTCATCTTCAAACATTTTATCCATCATCTTATGACTGGCATGTCTAATTCTTTTTTCTTCCAACGTATTTGTTACTGGATCATATATCTTTTCTTTTATTAAGAATTCCGTATCAAAACTAATAACATCTTGATAAAAGACAGAACCATTGTTTTGTGCATTTTTGATTATTTCATTAACTTTGCCTATATCCTTTGCATCCATTTGTTCTTTGTTTATGGAGAATACACCATCCTTTACAGAGTGACTATTTATATAAGGATGCTCATTTGATGTATCATAACGGGCTGCTCTTTTTTTAACTACCTCTAATTCTTTCTTTTCTGTATCCGTTAAATCTTTTTTCTTTTCTAAAGCATATTGTCTACTCATATATGAAATATATTTAATATAATCTGTATCATCATTGAACATATCTTTTGATTTAATTATTGTTGTTGCTTCCTCTTGCCTCTCTGATAATTGTTTTTCATCATCCTCTGAAAGATAGGAAACCCCTTTCTTCATATCGTAGTTTTTAACAGCTTGATTAATCCTTTCTAATTCCCTTGTTTCTTCATTTGTTAATGAAGAAACTCTTTCATTTAACGTTTCTTTTCTCGTCATGTATTTAACATAATTAGAAAAACTTTTAGCATTCGGCGTTGTAAATTGCGATGTTAATATTATGCCTGGCTTACCCATTGCATTTCCCTCCTAATAATCTCAAAGAAAGTTACGAGAGAATGTTTTGTTTGGCGTTTTGTTTGGTGTATTCGAACTTGATTTTACCGTTGCAGAACATTGTATATTACCTTCTACATTCTTTTTAGCATCGGCATAGATATAGGTATCTACAGCTTTGCCAATGGCTTTAACCTCTTTCGCATGGAATCCACCAGCAACCATTTCCGTTAACATATCTATACTCTTTGACATAGAATTGATTTTCCTTTGAATTTCTTTATTATTGTCAGAAATTGACTCATCTTCTAAAGATAAAATGGCGTATCTAACTGCATCTGCATAATTTTTAATCCCTGGTTTGGTTTTTATAAGATCATCCATAATATCAATATTTGTTTGCGTAAAACGAATAAACTTCCCTATATATTTTTCATTCATACGAACTACTCCTTAATCAACAATTATTTATAATTCTTCTACTTGGTCCTCAATATCTATTCCACTTGCCAAAAGGTGAAATAAGCGATTATTACTATTAATAAACTCTTGTAGCTTATCAGTTTGACGATCTAATGTATGAGATAAACTATCAACCGCCTGGTCAAACTTATCTTCCTTTAATTTTGTTAATCTTAATTCACAGTCATTCTGAATTAACATTTTTATATATTCATTCCTGCTAAATTTTCTCCCTAATTTTCTAGATAGACCGTCTGCTTTTCGATCAATTTCTTTTATGTATAGAATGTCCACATTAGTAACTTTGATATCCATTTTTCCACTCCATTCTTTCAAGACCTGTTCTTTAGAAAAGAGCATAAGGAAACTCGGTGCCGCCCCTTATAAAAAGGGGGGCAAACAGGCTGTGCCTGTTGAGTTTCAGAGCTTTTCAAGTAAGTGTCATTTTCTTGATAAGAGATATAGTAAAGATATAGCGTAGATATACTTGTGATATAGCATAATATCTGTATAGATATAGTCGTTTTTTTATAAAGAAGCTCTTTTTTCTTCTAACAATTTAATTTTTTTATTTAATCCTTCGACTTTTTGGACGAAGGTATCTATATCATTTTGATGTGTTTGAATGGTTGTTTTATAACTATTAATATTATTTTTCGTTTCAAATTTTTCTTCATCGGTTTGATATTGCATATCTAATTCCAATTCTGCTATTTCTTTTTCTATTTCATTTATTGCCAATTTATTCGATTCAATTTCCTTTTTATTAAAGGTAATTTCATCTTTTAAATCCTTTTGTTGAAAGGTTATATATTCAATTTTAAAATCTCTTTCATTCCCATTTTTAAGTTGATTATTTACAATTTTTTTGGATTCATTGATATAGATTTTTACACTTCGTTCCTCCAAATCGTCATATTGTTGTAGTTCTGGATGAACATATTTCGGGACGATTGTAGTTGAGAGTACAGAGAATCCTTTAGGTATATCCTTTATAACAACTACAAAGTAATGATCATTTATTTGTGTTACTTCTGTTTTTAATGGCTTCTTATCGTCCTTAATGTACTTACTATTAATTTCATATTTAATATCCCAAATAGATGTTTCATTTGTGGAATTTTTTACTGAGAAATCCATTCTCATAAATTGTTTTTCGCTATTATATTCTTTTTTTACTAATGCAATTTGTAAGCTATTACTCAAAGTCTTATACTCATTTTTTTGTGCTTCTTCAAATTTATACGTTCCTCCTGATAACATTGGAGAGATAAAAATAATACAAAACCCAAGAATAAAAGCACCAAAAGTGGAAGTGTATAATGTCCTTAAACTCATTTTTTTACTACTGTTTTTTTTCATTAAACTCTACCTGGCCTTTCTTATAGGCATTCTGATTCCCTGCTTTTTTTACGATTTTCACACTTAAATCTATATTTTGATATTTAACGTTTCTATATTTAGTTTTTCCGTCTTCATCTTTTTTTGTTTCTCTAATAAGTAACCAAACAACCTTTTCTCCATAATTCAAATCGAACCATTCAGCTTTAATTTTTCTTGTTAAAGTGGGTTTAACATTATGATAAAAAATTAAATAACAACCCTCTTCTGAATAATCATGTTTAGGAATTAAATCATCGATAATGGTAATCAATTTGTATTTCCACCCCTTCTATATCAATTAACTGGATAATAGACATAATTTTTAACTTTAATAGTTCCATCATCTTCCGTTTGCATTTCCATATAAACAAAACTTCTTACTTTAGTTTTTCCCTCTGTACTTTTTGCTTCATATGTAATGTCTGCTAGTATTTCGCTACTCTTTTCTTCTTTATTAGTATCTTCAATATATAAATTCAGATCGGTAATTTTAGAAGTGAAGGTAAGGTCGGAGCTTAATTGATTTTCTGAATCAGATTCATCCATTTCCGGGGCCACTTTATCCAATAGGTTGTCTGTGGTTATTGGTTTTATTTTTTCTCTACGTTCTTTTAATTGGTTGGAATCATAATTTAAATAGGCTGTAATAAACTTCCTTGCCACATCTTTATTGGCCATTTGACTTTCTAATTCTGTATTTGATATTTTTTCTTTAACTCCAGGATCGCTATTCTTTATATCAATTGTTAAATTTTTTATCGTATCTTCAAGTTTAGAGATTTTTGAATCTTTTTCTTTTAACTCATTACTTATTTGTGTTTCTACATTACCATCTTGGGAAAGAATGTTTTTAAATAGAATGGCGTTAAGGATAAGTGATCCAATTAAAAAAAGAACTATAATGAATAGTCCTTTAGGAAATTTTTTTTGTTTTGAAATATTCATTTTTTTAATCCTCACTTTCTATTTTTATTATTAATTAACTACTCTCCGAATACTATCGAAGTGCGACATCCAGTACGAGCTTGTCCAATAATGATAACCAATACCAGATCCGTTTGAGTCGTACATTCTTGTTTGGTCAACATAAATGCCAACATGACTTATATGATTGGGTCCTCCATATGTTCCTTTAAAAAATATTAAATCACCTGGTTGTGCTTCTTCCTTTGGTATTTCTATTGTTGCTTTCCACTGATCAGCAGCAACTCTAGGAAGGGAAATACCGGCCTTCTTATACGCCCATTGCATCAATCCTGAACAATCAAATCCAGTGTTTGGAGTGGAGCCACCCCATGCATAAGACCACCCTTGATATTTTAATGTTTCACTCATAATCGTTTGATAAACGTCGCTTCCGATAGGTACATCAACACTTCCAGCACCTACATATTGTTTAACTAAATCGGTGTAATAAAAATTGCCGCCATTTCTATACAAATACGTTTTACCATATGCTTGTGAAACCGCATTGACATATGAATACGTTGTACCACTATGGTTTCCTAAACTCGGTGCAACAACCGTTCTTGAATAATCTTCAGCAAGATCAATCGAATGTGTTTTATTTTCAGAAGCAAGATAACTTACGTAATTACTACCAAAATTATAACTTTGAACAATAGCCAAATTATCAGTAACTCCCAAAGAATCAGCTAATACTTTAACATTTTTTAGATACTTTACTCCTTGTTTAATACTATCTATGGGGTCTGTGAAACCATTGGGTCCTAACCCAGCACTTTCACTAGATTGCATGATATCTTTCCCTTCACCCCTCGATTCCACTTCAATTATAGCCATTATATATGGCACCAATTCAGGTACTTCTTGTCTTTCTGCTTCTCTTTGTACATCATCTAACCATCTTAATGTAGTCTCTGATAGATTTAACATACTGACTCCATCTAAAGAACCTCGATCATAGGAAGCCCCCCCAAATAATCCAATGGCCATAATAATAATAAAAAATAAGGAAAGAGCTATTAGTAAAATCTTTAAATTAAAAAAAATTGAGATTAATAATTTTATAGCTTTAATAAATTTAATCGTCTTACCTATCGTCCTTAATGAACTATCATTCTCCAATCTAATTTCTCCTTTTAAATACTTGGTTATTATTGACCACCTTTAAATCTGGCTAATTGATCATTCTCTGGATCAAATGTAACTGTATATGAGTCACTTGAAGAAGTTTGTACAATCGCTTGACCAACTTTTAAATTGGTTAACATCTGATATTCTGTATCAGTTAATGAATCGCCTAAAACTTCTTTCATTCGGCCCATAACGGAATTATCCAGGTAAAAGAAAACTTTATACTGTGTTAATTCAAATACCGTTTTTATTATGGCTACACTCTTATCACTTGCATTTTCAGGCAATATTTCATTTGGGGATTGAGTTGCAAAAAATACGCCTGCGCTAAACTTACGCATTTCTCGTTCAAAAGAAACTACATATTCAACTGCAAAAAGGTTATTTGAATTAATGATGTTATGGCACTCATCCAATAAAACCATGAAGTATCTTAGTTCTTCATAAGTGACTTTACCTTCTTCTAACAACCGTTTCATTTTACGACCATTTTTTAATGCGTGATTCCATATAAGAGTAAGAGCAGTAAACAACTGACAATTAAATACTTCTTTATCTAATTGAGAAATTCCATCTATATCGAAAAATACAATTTGTTCATTTTCAACATTTTCAATAGTGGAATGCCCGTCAAACAATGGAGCATATTGGCCTACCATTTCATCAATCATTATCTGAAGAACCTCTAACGTTCTAACACGTTGTGGAGTCGGATTCTTATATTTTATTGAACGGAGATATTGACTAAATTCACTTAGTGTTGGATAGTATTCTGGTTTAAATCCTGTTACTTTTACAGCATCAGGCTTTTCAATATAGTTTTTAGTAAGAATACCTTTGTAGATATAAAATTGTCTTAGCAGCCCTTTAAACTCTGTTAATTCGATATCAGTTATTTGTGGATTTAGAAATCTCACCATATTAGCTAATTTTGATAAATGTTGCATAAAAGAACCAAATTCATCTACATTTTCACCGTTTACATCGGTTTTAGTAGCAACTATTTCTAAGGGATTTATCATTCCACCGCCACCAGAGAGGTCAATGATTTTTCCGTTTTGCGATTTTATCAAGTCATAATAATCCCTCGCCTTATCAAATCCTCTAATAAAAGCATTTTTTGCAACAAGTCCTTCTTCTAACTGTTTCATGAACGTGGATTTCCCAAAACCCATTTTTCCTAATACGAAACCATTGAATGAACGCCTTGTATTTGTAGAATAAAAAGGATCTAACATAAAAGCTCCACCTGTTGATGTCTGTCCAAAATAAATACCTCTCGGATCTTTTAATGCTTGATGATGAAAAGGGATACCGCCACCTATTGAAGAACTAGGAAGCAATACCCCTTGTCGTGTATGATTCAATTTAGTTTGATGGTCATAACTTGTAAATAACGACATCCATTCTTGCTTTGTCTGGAATAGGAAAATTGTTGTCTTAATATTCATACCGTTTAATTCTCTTTTGGTGTCCCCCATTCTTTTTTCTAATTCTTCAAGTGAAAAGTCATAAAAAAAGATTCTGCAATGTGTCAGCTTTACGACTTCTCCCCCCTGCGTAATGCTGTGTGCAAAACCTCTTAAATTATTCAATTCATAATTAGCATCATCTTTATCGGTAGACCGCCTTTCTGTCTCTGTACGATCTCTTAATTCACCTATGGACCGGTTAATATCCTTAATAACTTCTGCTTTATTTGCTGTTGCAATATCTAAGGTTGCAATAGTATTTTGTATATTCATTAGATTAACAAGCCATAAAGCGCTAACTTCTTCAGCATAGGTGTAAACATGTAAGCAACCTACATAAGAATCGCCTGTATTAATATACCTTTCCCCGAAACTTATACCACCTTTAGGCTGAATCTTAGAGATAAAATTCATGTCATATCCTTGTTCTTTTAATTTAATGCGACTTTTTTCTTTTAATTTCAAGTTCCTAACCTCCACTTATAAATCACGTAATTTTTTTTGTATATCTTGAATATTTTTATTAATCTGCTTCATTTCCAACTTAAGTTCTTCAGAAACTTTGTTGTCATTAGATATAACAGTATTAGCCCAGGCCATCTGAAAAGAAGCGTTTCCCATATAAGCTAGAGCTTGAAACATATAATCTTCCTGTTTCCCTAAAGCGCAAATATTTTCGATATTCGGCTGTTTATATAATCGTTGATTAGCTAATTGCAAATTAAAAAACCTCCATTCTTTCATTGAAATTCTATAATTCTGTATTCATATTGTTTAATCGAAATAAAACATTCTCTATATTATTTCTATCTACTTTTTGTAAATCGAATTGTTTTCCGCCTAAACGAAGTACATCTCTCACATTCGTTTCTATTTCTTTCTTATTCTTTCCGTAGCAAACGATAAAGAAAGTTAACTCTGATAGGGATTCTTCTACCCAAGTCACTCTCCTAAGGTTATCTAAAGCTAATTTAAGCATTACTTCATGCCTATTATGTTCCACTTCTGATAAACCTTTTAACAGTAGTCTCTTGCGGTATTCTTTTATCCTACCTTTCCAGTAAGCTTGTTGCTGTGTGGTTTCTGTTGAGTATGTCATGGCTACAATTTTTAAAGGCTCTATATATACCCTGCATAAACTTGTTAATTGTTGAATCATTTTATTTAAATCTGAATTATTCATGGAAATTAGATCAGCAGTTTTAACCTTTAAAAACGCTTGATATTCATTTTGTTTATCTAATAGATATCCTTCTTTTGTAATACTTTTATATGGCATAATGTCAATTATCGGTAAATCATTTGGTTGGAAGGAAGAAAATAAAACGTCAAGGAAACCAGTTCCTTGACGTTTTGCATTCTTATTTTCGGCTACTTTCAAACTTTTTCATCCTTTCTTAACAATATTAATGTCTTTAATATCAATTGCGTGATATTTATTATGATCCATCCTCATTAAATACATTAATATACTTAAATTCCTATCGATAGGATGGTTAGGTGTTTTAGCACATAAGAAAATTCCGAATGCTGCCGATAAAATATAATAAAAAATTGTCATACCACCACTCAAATGAACAACTTTCATTACATATGTCGCAATAAAAAGCATGGCTGCCACTATACCAATATCTAATAAATAAAAGGCAAAAAGTTTAATCTCCTGTTTAGTATTTTTAGGATTTTTATACACTTCAACATTCTCCTTTTAAATCAACCACATTTTTTATAAAATCAAATCTAGACGATTTTCTAACCTTATTTGTATTTCCAACATTATTTACTTTTTCACCAAATAACGAACCAAAATAACCGGATTTTTCTTCTGCAGAAACGTTATTAACCAGGTTTCCTTGTGAAGTTTCATTTGCTCCTGTCTTCGTGAACACTTGATTAATATTCTGTTCTAATTGTTCTGGTGTTGGTGAAAATGCTTTTTGTATATCCTGGATAACTGTTTGCTTTAATTGATTATTTTCAAATGAAGCTTTTTCAATTTCTTGAATCACTTTTGATTTTAATGCTTCTGGAGCTGCAGAAGGACCTGACTCTTGAATTATTTTTTGTACAACATCTTGTGTGCCATTTGGTAAATTAGCAGATTTAAAAACTTGCTGTACATTCTGTTGTATTTGTTTTGGTGTAGCAACTCCTGAACTTTTAACATTTTGTATCACCTGTTTAATATTTTGCTGTACTTGTTCAGGTGTGGCAGAAAAGGCTTTTTGTACATCTTGAAGAATCATTTGTTTAATAGGTTCTTTTGCTCCTAATGAAGTACTTTCTAACTCCTGAATTACTTTTGATTTAAGCGTTTCAACTGATTGTGAAGAATTACTTTGTAACTCCTGGAACACCTTTTGTACAGTTTGTTGAGCTTCTTGTGGTAACCTCGCAGAAGCCAGTACCTGTTGAACATTTTGTTGCATCTGCTGAGGTGTGGCCATAGTTGATTTTTCTGCTTCCTGAATAATTCTTTGTTTTGCATCATTAGAACCTATTGAAGCTTTTTCTACTTGCTGAATTATAGATTGTTTTGCTTCTATAGGATTTCCAAGAGATCTACTATCAACGTCTAACTTCAAAGATGATGCTGCGCCACCTGGTCCTGCCTTAAAATTCCCCTGTTCAACTTCTTGTCTTAAAGGCGTTGTGCTTCCTGCAGCAACATTATTGTTACCTTGCTCGATTTCTTGCCTTAATGGTTTTGTGCTTCCTGCAGCAACCTCATTATTGCCTTGTTCTATCTCTTGCCTTAATGGACTTGTGCTTCCTGCAGCAACCTCATTATTGCCTTGTTCTATCTCTTGCCTTAATGGACTTGTGCTTCCTGCAGCAACCTCATTGTTACCTTGCTCGATTTTTTGCCTTAATGGTCTTGTGCCTCCTGCAGCAACCTCATTATTGCCTTGCACGATTTCTTGCCTTAATGGAACATTATTTTGGCCCTTTCCATCTATATGGGGATCTAATTTTAGATTTCCGGATATTTCTTGGTCCTTACTATTTGAGATCCCTTCACTTAACTTAATATCAGTTAAAATTTGTTCATTAGCCTGTTTAATACCACCTGCACCTGTTGATTCATTTAATGTTGGATTGTTTCCGTTTGAAACAACATTAGAACGCCCATTAAGAGCATCTCCAGCCTTTATTCCTTCTTCTGAATGGTTTAACCCGTCATTATCATTTGGAGACTCTAGCGAATGATTTGAGTCTTTATCTAATTCATTAAGGGATTGATTACCTGACGTCCACTTATCTCTATTATTTTGGCCAATATTTGAACCTTCTTGGATTCCTTCATTCCAACTCTCTTTAATGCCCTTTACATTATCAGATATTGATTTCCCGGTATCTTTAACGTTATTAGAAATTAATTCTCCTGAACCTTTAATAACATCTTGTGCCATTCCTCGAAGGCCTCTGTCGGCCATATAACCATAAGATTTTCCTAATCCATTAATTCCATTATTAATTTTCCCATTTTGTTTATTGCTATCATTAATAGATATCCGATCAATATCTCCTTGATTATCTAACATATCTTTATTTTGATTATTATCAAACGAATCACTATTGTTAATGTTATTCTTTGACTTTCCAACATTTTTTAATTTGTTGAAGCCACCAGTTGTTGCTTTACCCAAAGCAAATGCAGCAGCCATTTGTCCGAAACCTTCTTTTAATCCAACATCTATACCAAAGTAGCGCATAATTGTATTAGAGCCCTTAATAAGAACAAAAGTAGCTGATATTAAAGCAATAATATATATAATCATATTTACGTCTGATGAAGCGAGGAAGCTTAAAAATATGGTATACATTCTAAAACTCAGACCTGTAAACGCAATTAATAAAAAAGCATTTAATATATCTTGAACTACCATTTTTGTACGTTGCCCTGACTCTAGATCAGTAGCAAAAACAAATAATCCGACAACTCTTTTTATACCTATTTCTATAATGGTAGTAATGAAAATAAAAATAGTAAAAAAATATGCAACTGCTAAAGCTAACAATCCTACAAGCATAGGGGTGAAATTAGCTGGGTATCTAAAATAACCAGTTTTAAAATTATCTGAGAAGAAAGATAAAAAGCCACCATTAATTTTTGTTGCTGTATAGTTACCTTGTCCGTCTGATGACAAGGTATATTTTAGATAATCTAATTCTTCACTCTTTGTAGATAGATCATCTATTGCATCAGGTGTGATCACTTCTGACATATTTATAGAGGTAAAAATGTCAGGCTTTAATCCATTCTTCACCTTCCCTTCAGCATTATTAGATATAAGATCAAATCCATTATCAGCGACATACACTAAATCTGCAGTGTTTTCTTTAATTAAATTCCAAGATAAACTGGAACTTGTATCATTAACATCTGTTTGGGTTGCTTTGAAAAATTTCACAGAAACATCTTGCATGGTGTCCATTAGGGTTGGTAAGCCCACAATTAGAAAAGAAGAAATGAAAATATTTACTCCAACATTTTTTAAATTTGGCGGCTCTTTTGCTATCATTGTTTTAAATCCCAGGAAGACTATAGTTAATACCATAAGTACTACTATAAGGTCATTAACAATTGCTTTTATAATTCCTTGCATTCCTGAATCATCCAAGAATTTCAATAAACTTAAGCTCTCTGGAAGTAATCCCTCTAGAAACGAAGTTATTATATATAACCCCGTTACAAATACCCAACCGATTTCATGCATAATGAAAGGAAAAAATGAACCAAATTGTAGCCAATCAGAATGTTTTCTTAAAAATTCTGCTGCCGATTTTGTATCATCATCCCACCACCAAGCGCCTACATCAATCGGCTTAAGCCATAGAAACAAGAAAAAAGTAGTTATGATAATAATCAAACCACAAATTATCTTACTTTTACCAAACTTCATTATTAGCTCCTTTCCAATAAAAAAGAGAACTAATAAATTATTAATTCTCTCTGACTTCCATTAATTCTCTTATTTTTGCAACAATTTCTGGTTCACTTATTACATTTGTTAACCCTATTAATTCATCATTTGTAGGTAATACCTTTTGTTTCATAAATCTAGCTATTATTCTTTTTACACTGTGATGATGTTCTGTCGGGAATTGAACTTTCATAATTTCATTACCGAGCTGCCTAATTACCATTTCTTCTTTTCCAGGCCTTTTATTTACCTCTACTTCTTTATTTTCTCTTGCCTTTTTCTTTTGTTTAGCAATTAAACTCATCTGAATATACTTATTTCTCGCCTTCTTATCTATAATAAAATCAGAAAAATCAACATTAAGATCCGATAACTCTAGATTAAAATGTTCTGACTCAATATCAATATCATTCAAATCTTTAGTTGTATCTAACCAATTAGATAAAAATTCCCAACGATAAGGCATGTTCGTTTCCCTGGAATTAAATATCGGGTAAGGCCTAACTTTTTTTCGATTATTATCTTGCCTGTGTAATGATCTAATAACAAGTGTTTCGCCTTCTATTAATTGGGAAAGACGATCAAAGGAAATGATTCTTTCTTTGTCAGCACTTTTAGTAATTTTATTATCTACTTCTAAATGAGATTCATTAGAAGATTGATTAATAAGTGTTTGATGCCCTGCTTTTTTAGATAATTCCTCAATGGTTTCCTCATTTGTTGACATTATATAAATATGGTTCTGGCAGTTTTCCTTTATTGTTTCGGCTGCTTCCCCATATTTTCTTTTAAGTTGGGAATACGACTGTACAACCAAGTTAAATAAAATATTTCTTCCTAAACATACAGTCATTACTTGATCCATATCATCAATAGGTGGCATATTACCGAATTCATCCATAATGAATTGAACTCTTGTGAAACACTTTTTGCCTTTTGTTTCACCACAAGTTGAAGCTAGGTTTGTATATAGCTGTTTAGTAAAAATTGATGCCAATGTATGGTTTGAAGAATCGTAGTCTGGAATAATCATAAATACTGCAGTTGGTTTATTTGAATACTTCAGGGTAAGTTCCTGCTTTACATCTGGAAAAGTATTCACAATCTCTTTTATCTTAACTTCTCTTTTAAATTCTGGAAGGTGTTCGCAATTTTCCTTTATTTGATAAACAGGCTTACCTTGTTCATCTATCTCTTTTTCAAAATCTAATTTGAAAATCAGTTTAAAGGTGTTTGTATCTTCTTTACTATCTGGTTGATATTTAATTAGGATTAAGTCATTTTCACTTAATTCTTCATTAAAATTCAAACTATACATACCTTGTGATTTTACTTTTATTCTATATTTTCCTATTAATGTTTTTTCTTTATTATTCTTGTGAAAAGATATATCTATTCTTTTATTCATAAAAGTTTCATCTAACTGCCCTATTAGGCTTTTTGGAAAACCAATCTGTTTTAAGTCTAATGAATTTTTCGAAGTCATTTTTGCAAATAACGGATCCACGAATGGTTGCAAACCCTGATTCGCTGTAGATAAAATTGTTCCCCTTGCTTTTTCACCAGAAAAAGAAGTGGATCCATATCTCTTTTTTGCTACATGCCCCTGTGGAAGATTTGTAAAAAATTCATCCAAAGCATTTTTTTCTACAAAGTCATCTTCATTTTCTTTGTAATATAGAGTACCTAATTCATTAAGCATTTCTGCAACATTATACATCGTAATTCTTTCAGGACAGTTATTTTCTACACAATATTCGACTAATGCTAAAATGATAGCTGTTACAGCACTCTGAGCGCCTTGATATGCCCATGCGTTCTCCCCTGCGTTTGGATCATTGTACAAGGTAAATGCAATAGAATTAGCCCTTTTACCAGCTTCTTGTTCATCCCCTTGTAACCATGCTTCTTTAACTAACTCCAATGGGTTGTAACTCATGGATTGTAATGGATCTTGTAAATTCAATACTTGTACATCATATCCCCTTTTTTCTAAAGTATCTTTAGCCCCTGCGTATAATTCACCTTTCGGATCGTTCAAAATCATGCTGCTCTTTATTTTTGCTCTACTTAGATTATCAATCATAGTTGTTATAATAATTTCACCTTTACCAGAACGTGAGACACCAAGAATACATGTATTAACTGTATCCGTATCAACATAATATTTGTCTTTATAATGAGATATTGGTATACCTCCCACGCCTTCAAATTCCTTCTCTTTTTCAGGAATTTCTTTATATTGCTCCATAATTTCTTGTGTAGTTGTAAATCTTGAATCACCTTTTTGACCATATGCGATTTCTGCTTCACTCTTATAATTAATCTTTGAGTAAACAAAAATACTTAAAAGGAAACCAATAGAACAGAACAGGAAGTATATTTTATAATCTAATGATAATGTCACCACATTAATTAATTGAATACTACTACTCAAATCAGTATTAAATATCTCGATTAAAGAAGGCGTTTCAGTTTGAATATTAGCTATACTACTGGCTATATTTTTTAAACTCACGATTAAAAAGTTTAAAAATAACAATAATAAAAGCGTTGCAGCAATAGAGATCAACAACGCTTTTTTATTAATTTTATTCATTTTGTCTGGAAGTTCTTCACCATCTATATCATATTTATAAGAATGTGATAAATACTTCCTTTTCTTTAACATTCCTAACAATCCACTCACACCACCTTACCTAAATAAAACAAAGTTTCTTAATATCCATAAAATCATTTATTTATATTTTTCATTCTCGATTTTATGAAACATAAGCTTAAGTTCTCCTTTTATTTATTATTTTTTATTTCTAATATCTCATTTGCTAACTTTTTTTCATCTTCTTGATAAAGAAGTAGAGCCATTGCAGCTCGTCTACTTTTCGAAATGTTTTCT
Organism: Peribacillus aracenensis; assembly: GCF_025175645.1. Taxonomy (NCBI): domain Bacteria; kingdom Bacillati; phylum Bacillota; class Bacilli; order Caryophanales; family Bacillaceae; genus Peribacillus; species Peribacillus aracenensis. The sequence continues at coordinate 35,654 of NZ_JANZMJ010000038.1, read as the reverse complement.
TTCGCTTTTTTAGACAAACCTTTATACGTTTTTACTACTTTATCCGTTTCTTTAGATAAAATACTTTCATCAAGAGAACCATAAACTGTTTCATTCTCGAAAGTTTTATTAAAAATAATAAGAGTCGGCAAATCTTTATTTTCAAATAAATTTTCTTCAATTTTTGTTAAACTACCTTTATCTTTATAGAGTCTCATTGCTTCCTCATATTTTTTTTCTTTAAGAAGGCTATCTAAACTTGGTAATTCTGTATCATTTTTTATATTTTCTGTATTTAGCTTCCCTTCTAAATCATTTAATTTATTTTCTAATTCTTCGTAACCATTTGATTTTGCTTCAGCAATATTTGTATTATGATCATTTGTTGATAAGTATCCTATTAAAGCTCCACTTCCGATTAATACTGCTAATGCTCCACTTGTTACTATAGTTTTTGATCTTTTATTACTCTTTTTATTAGATTGAATTTCGGGTAGTGGATGAATGCTATTCGTTGGTTGAGGTTGAGTTTGTAGCTTATTATTGATTCTTTTATCAATTTCAGAGAATTTTTTTTCAATCAGTTTAAAAACGTTATCTTCATTTTCTGGATTTTTTAAAGAGCCCCCGTTTTTATTTAACTCTAATTGTTGACGTTGCAATTCAATTCGTTGTTTTTGCAATTCCAGTTCTTCTTTTTTTCTTTCTTCTTCTCTTTCTTCAGCTTCGAATTTTCTCTTTTCATTTAACTCTTGTTTCCAGGATGGTATATGCAGCTCAATATCATTCCTTAACTCTTCTAATGTTTTTTGCATGGAAATCCAAGAATCATCAACCGCCCCCTCTAGTTCTTCTTCAAAAAATCTAACGTTTTGTCGTTTTGTTTCTGTTAGTTGATTAATTGACATGTATTTTAGCTCATGCATTTTACCATCCAAGAGCTTTTCTTTTTTAGTATTTAATTCTGATTGGACTTTTTCTTTATATAAACTAATTCTTGCTGATTTTTTTGTATCTAATTCTTGAATATAAATAGATTTTTCAAGACTTTGACCTCTTTTAAATTCTTCTAAAGCCTTTTCTTGTTCATGTTCAAATTTTTCTAACTTTACACGATATTCTTCGTCCTGTTCATTTTGATAACCCTCAAAAATAGAATCACTTTCATCATAAATTTTTTCAAGATCTTCTTTTAATTTCTGCGTTGCTTCTTCTTCATAATCTAAAGCCATTGCTTGTTCATAAGCCTGGGCTAAATTCGTTTGAGTTTTATCTTTAATGGCTTCAATAGAATTGTGCAAATAATCCTTTAACAGAACAAATTTAGATTCATCCAACATATTCATAGCATAATTAATCATGATAGAATTTAAGTCTGAATTTTTTTTATCTGCCTCAAAAGTATTCAATCCTAAAAATTTAATTAAATGTTCCTTTTCAAACCTTTCCTTATTTCTTTCTATAGTGGGATTTACTTGTGATAAGTTTAAATAAGAATCATAAGCAGGAAATATCACTTTCTCATTTTTCTTCTGATCAGCATCTTTACTTTCTGCTTTATTAAATGAATCAGGATGCTCAGAATATGTTTCTTCATAAATATCTTCTATTAACATGTCTTTATTCGTATCAATTTCATCTAATAAAGGTGTTTCTTCAACATTTTCGTTATTTTCTCCCTCTATATTTTCGTATCTATCCGTATTAATTTCTTCAAATGAATTAGTTAAATCCTCATTCGTATTTTCTAGGTCCGTAATGTTATCATCAACAAATGACTCTGAATATCCATTGACTACATCATCATTAATTTCAGCAAAATCATCATTAACTGCAGAACTTATTGATACTTCATTTTCTTCTAATTCATCAAAATCATTAGCTTCTTTGGATTCCTCAATGTTTTTAGATCCTTTTTTTATACGCCCCATTAACTTTAAACCTTTTTTATTACCTCGTTTCGCTGCACGACTTTTATCATGAATTTCATCAAGGTTTTGGTTGGCTGCTTCTAATTGATATTGTTTTTCCAATTCATTAATTATTTTTTGGGCATCCTCATGACCAGAAGCAATAATATCCTCTTCCAATATTTCAATTAAATTTGGAGGTTCTTCATTAGAACTAATAATTTTACCTTCAAAACTATAATCTAATTCATTTTCCACATCACTTACTATAATGTTAAGTTTAGTTTTGCCTGGTATGATTTCATGAATACTTTTCAATAATTTATCAGCATTATAAAGTGAATGACCATTCTTTGATTTTAATGATTTTAAAGAACGTATGATTTTTTTATCAACATTCGAAAAACTTACTTTATACATAATATTTATTGCCCCTCTCTATCTTCAATATAAAAAGGAGATACATAGTATCTCCTTTTTATCTGACCCTAGTTCTTAGAATCCTGAAACATCTTTGATTGTGCTTCCTAATGTGGCAGCCCCAAAGATTAGAACTGCACCAATAACAATATAGACAAGCCATTTTTTAGCTGTACGACTTGGTCCTTCACCAAAAATAAACATAAACCCTGTGATCACAATACAAGCAATAATTACTACTAATGCTATACCTTGAAGCTTTCCTGTAAATTTGCTAACTGAAGACGAAACATTTGAGAAAAAATCATTATATGATAATTGAGCACCTAAACGTTGAAGTAAATTCATTTTATTATCCTACTCTCTACGAAAAATTAAATATATAAATTAATTTTGTGATGCATAATTATTAGTAGTACTTGGTGGAACTGAACTAATTTTATTTAAAACTAATTTCATTGCTTCTTCATCAATTGTTCTTTCAGTCCATTCTTTATCTTCATCTGACATCACAGCCAATTTTCTTTTATTAATAATGTCCTTTTTCCACTCGTTAAAATCAATGTCTTCCTGGTTTAATATCTCCCTTGCTGCTGTTTGAAATGAACTTTCTTTTTTTCTACCTGCCAATTTTCTAATTCCTCACTTTTTATCAATATTTTTGTAATCTATAAGAAAAGAAATTATCATATAGGGTATTTATTTCATCAATGTTTTCTATAATGGATGAAATAATTATTCCAACTACTATTACTGCCCCTATAAACATGATAAGTCTGAAAACATTACTCTCTAGCAATCTTCCCTCCTCCTACCTAGCGAACCTGGGAAACTCCTGTTCCATTAAACTCTAATTTCACATCTGGAATGGGTAGAATCTTTATATCGAAAGTACCTTTAACTACATAATCTACCGGTTCGCCATATGCTACTTTTGTATTTAAACGATCGCTAATAACAGTAAAGGTTCCATTATAATAATCATTTGATGTCTGATTTATATTTGAAATTGCTGTATTAGTTAACCCTCCCTGCCTTTCAATTTGATAATTTACTTGTTGTTTAAAGGAATTTACATTGCTTAACTCTATAAAAAACATGGCTAGAGAAATTAACATCATTATTACCAATAATGCAATAAACCACTTAACAAACTCCATTATTGATAGTTCCTGCATTGATTATCTCCTTTCTAGAACTTCATATTTGAAAGGTTAGCTATTAATACAGCAATAGCAAATCCTAGAACAATCACAAATGAAGACATGACAATTTTTGTAGGGAAAAATACAAATCGCCTTAATTTGAAATTAATGATTTCATCAATGTTCGAAATTAATTCTTCACTAGCAATTTTCCCCAATTCATCAATAACTGATGTGTCAAAGGTACTTTGTTGGAAATCAAATATAGTACTCATGAATAATACGGACATATCAGTTCCACTTGATCTGTTCGCAAAATCTATGAAAGGTTGAATATCACTCGGCTTACTACTCATTTCACTCATCAATTTATATAAGGAATTTCTGTCTTGCTCATCTTCTAGACGTTGTAAAATCTTATTAAAAATGGCATATAAAGAAACCTGTCCTTTACTCTGCTTTAAATAAGGGATTAACAACCTTGTGAATTTGGAGAATTGTAAATGCCTTTGGAATTTCCAGGTTGAATATTTGGAACTGATTTTCTTGTATTTCATCTTAAAGAACAAAACGGAACCAATTAAAGAACCTATATAAAACCATTTAGAAAGGAATAATCCACAAATCATAAAAATAACTAAAACCACCAAAGATTGCAGCAGCCTTTTTTTCTGGAATTGATCTATATTTTTTAGTGTATTTCCCATTTCTCGAAGCATAGGATACAAGTCTTTTTCAGCTATTAGACGGTAAAATTTCTTGCTTTTTTTTGTTTGACTTGATATTTTCACATCTTTACCTCCAATACTGAATCATCAAAGAGATAAGTGGAAAATTTCCTAAAGAACTGCAGCATTAATAACATATAAATTCCACATGATACCCATCCAGTGGGATGATGTGCAAAATCATTAACATAAGTACCGAAACCAAAAGAAAAAGAAACAGCTAAAATAAATACGACAACCACACCACAAAGCATTTTCATATCCTTTAAATGCCCTTGCTTTTTTACTTCGTATTCAGTCTGTTTCTTCTTCATATCATTATGATAAGACTTAATATCTTTTAACGTGTCTATATTGGCCCTACCCTCCAACATGGCAGTTTCAAGTTGCTCTACATATTGAATAAATATGACATCATCTTTGTACTTCTCAGATAAACTTTTAAAAGCATTCTTAATTTGGTTATTATCTGCTCCAATTAATCGAGCTTGTAGCCTGGTTATATCTTCCTGAAACTCTCCATCAGTTCTTGTATTTACAGTGGCTAATGCTCTAGTGACAGTTTTACCTTCATCTGTAAGAATTTGAGTCATATTATTAACAAATTTGTTTCTTTGTGCGAAAGACTGAGCCTTATAAACTTTTTCAATGCTTTTTGGTAAAAACACTTTAATCCCATACATGCCACCAAACACACTCATGATGAGTGATAACCACCAATAATAAAGCAATATAAAAGAAAATCCTATAAATATTAGAGAAGGCATCCCTACATAATAAACGTAATCTTTTGTTTTAAGAGGTTTTCCATAGGCGACTTTATAAGCGTTTAATTCATCCACGTTTAAAACGTTTTTCTTTTGAGTTTTTAAACGCTTTATCTTTTTATTAGAAACTACTTTCAAATATCATCCCCCCTCTCTAAATTAAGTGGTAATTAAATAAATTTAATTACTTTTGGTTCCTCATATGGCTTGGTTTCGGCCTTAGCATATCGAGTATGTTTTTGTTCTTCTGGAAAATCCATTTCAATATTTGCTTCTGCTAAACGCTCTTTTAGGCTTTCAGATATTTTTCCCGTCTCACATAGAAATTTCCCATCTACAAATCTCTGTTTGAAAATGGTTTGATCTTTATTTTCATTAAACTCGACAACTTCCGATAAATATCTAATAATTTTCCCCTTATAATCTACACGATTAATATGGACACCAAAATCAAAATACCTTCTTATATCTTGTTCAAGATCCTTTTCTGATACGGAATATCCCATCTTGGCCATATTCACGAATCGTCTAGGAATGGCTTTAGCATTTACAGCATGTAATGTAGTAATGATATGGTGGCCAGATAAAACTGCTTGAATCATTTCATAGGCTTCCATAGACCTTGTTTCTGAAACAAGCATCCATCTAGGATTATTCCGTAAGGCAGCTTTAACGAGATCGGTTATAGTAACGTCTGAACTGGTCACCCAAGAAAGTATATCCTTATCAGGAAACATTTCTTTTAAGAATGTTTCGGCTGTATCTTCTATTAAAACTATTTTATGTTTGAAAGGAATAAAGGAAGCTAATAATTTTTGTAATTCAGTTTTCCCTGTTCCTGTCTCACCACTAATCGCAATATTCGTTCTTAATTGAACAAACTTTTCAAAGAAACTATACATATAATCTGGTGCAAAATCTGTGAAGTTCTCCTTTCTAAGTGCCAATTTAGGGCGAACAACACGCAAACTCATGGTGGTTCCTTCCGTACTATTTTTATTATGAACAGCATTAATACGGATATTACCAAACTTACCATCTAATATGGAATTTTTAGGGGTAAAATCTTTCCCGTTTGCATTAGCAAATTTTTGTATAATCCTAACGATATATTCTTCTGTGATTTTTGTGCTTCCTGTGTACTTTTTCTTTTTATCATTACCTTCAATAATTAGATCGGAACCGTTATATCCAATATCAGTAACCGTTTCGTCTCTAATTATTTCTTCTATGATTCCTGTACCCACTGTTTCTTGAACAATATAATCAGCTAATTCATCATTTGATTTAACAATATGTGCATGGTCCTTAATTACTACATACTTAAGTTCTTCTCTTGCTTCACTATCCAATAACCCTCTTACAATTAATTCTGCGTGTGATTGTATTAAGGTTTCTTGTATATTCTTTAATAATTCGGGCTTAATTATTGGGGAGTTTGAATCGCCCCTCCTTCTTATTTCCATAAATTCACTCCTACTTTTCACTAAGATTAAGCTATACTGACTTTTGCTGTAGCTTGGTAAATAGAGCCATTATCTTTTATTAATACTCTAATCGCCTTTGTTGCTCCGTTTTCATTTTCTAGATATTCAAATTCAAACGTAACTTCATCACTTAGATTTACATTTTTGTTTGATATGATTTTCTGTTTGAAATCTTTTTCGAACTTTTCTTTATCAATAAAAAGTTCTCCTACTCTTAATCTACTACTATTATCAGCATTATTGATGGCACTACTCCTAACTGTTTCCGTTAGTCCTAATATGACTGAATCTTGTTTATAAGTTTTTTGATAGTAAATACCTGTAATGATCACTAGAAAGATTCCTAAAAACATTAACCCTATAATATAAGGGAAGTCTCTCAGCATTTAAGTACTCCTTTCATCTAATAACAAAAAAGGAATGCAAGTTTCTACTGCATTCCTTAAATAATCACTATCCCCAAAAACCGAAAACACCAATGATTGAGCCTATCTTACTTGGAATCATAGACTTAAAGAAGCTAATGACAATTTCGAACACTTCAGGAAAGGCCACTTTTGCTAAACCAATTAATAAAGCTCCTACAATTACTGCACCTATCATCCACCAGGATCTATCCGTATTTTGATCTAACACTTTATATCATCCCTTTCTATCGATATTTTTTTATAAACAATAATTTTCTTTATCTAAAATCCCCAAAATGCCCCTAAGATAGTGTCTAGGCCCTTTGGTATCATAGATTTAAAGAAAGTAATTACAAGATTAAACACTTCAGGGAATGCTACTTTTGCTAAGCCTATTAATAATGCACCAACAATTACTGCCCCAATCATCCACCAGGACCTATCCGTATTTTGATCTAACATTAATTATCTTCCTTTCTATTTTTCGAAATAAATTCAAAATAAAGAGGAATACAATAAAATATTGTATTCCTCTTAAATAAAACTATTTTCTTACACGTTTAGCGCAATTTTTGTTACTACTGTTTTATTAGCTGCAACCGTACTGCTAAAAAGAGCATAATTTACAATTCCTAATGCAGAACCAGCAAGGACATTGATAATTCCTTGAATCTTTTCTTTTAGGGTAGTTGCAATCAAATCAAAACTTAAGTTGTCAAAATTAAACTTAGGTAACTCAAAGCTTAATTTCCCCTCCCCTAACAATGATTCAAAGCCGGAAATAAAATTATACTCTAACAAATGGCCCACACCTTTGATAGCTAAAGAAGCACAAACCAGATAAACTGCAAGCATAATGAGTGAACGCTTTGCAGAATCATAAGACAGCACAACCATATCAATAACCACCTTTCTGTTAGTTTAGTTAAGATTCTTTAGGGAATACCTAACCGACAATAAACAAGATATATATAGATTCTTACTATCATTCTCCTGATTTTATTTTTTAAACCATTCTAAATCACTTTTTGTCCATCCATTTGGTAAGCCCTCAGGAAATGGATCTTTTGGATCTACTGGTTCAATCAAAATTTCATCATCTTCCAATGTCTCAGAACCAATCGTTCCAAACATGTAAGCATATAAATTTAATTTGTCATTTACATGGAATGTTACTTTATTTACCCCAATCGGTTCTATTGATTGTAGGGAAACATTATAGTTACCTAAATCTGACCAAATCGGTGCATAAAGCTTTCTCAATCCATCTTTTAATTTATACGTTATATGTGGATCATTGGCTGCCACTTGGTTATCGGAGAATAAATATCCTGTTTTTTGTTCTACATTAACATGTGGTAGTTCAAAGATATAATTTGTACTTTTCTTATCTGTACTAATTGATTTATTCGTTTGTTCTAATGGAACAATATTATAATTATCCTGCTGTTGATATGATAAATAAGAATCTATTAATCTTTTATCAACTAAAGATTCTACTTTAATATTAAAGAATTGTGCCAAATCATTTTCATAAGTTACTTCAGTTTTCAGCTCGAATCCATAACCAGTTTTTTGTTTAGATAGCTTTTCCAAAGGAATAGTTAGTGTCTCATAATGAACTTTCATATCTTCTTTTATTTCTCTCTCGGTCATTACAACGCCTTTATAAGAAATTTTTTTGTTATTCGCTGCATCAACCTTAAATGATTTCCCAGAAGATGTATAACCATCTGTATTAATATCAGGATTGGTAGAAACAATTTCTTTATTATCTACTTCTGAAATTTTCACTACATAGTTTTTATGAGTATCCTTCACTAAATTATTTTTAGGAATGATCCAATCATCAATACTAGTCGGAACATCTTTTAAGGTGTATTCCTTTGAAATAAGTGCATCATTTGATTTTTGTTCATATAATGCTATTTTTAATTTCTTGTTAGCTACTTCTGAAATGCTTGTTCCATACGGGAATACCCTAGTTAAATTCACTTTAACTGGTAACCCTTCATTTGCATCCCCTGTGTAAATTTGAAAATGCTTCATATTAACATCTATTAATGGTAATAGGTAATAGAATTTTAATTCTACATTTTCTCCATCAATTGTTCCCTTTTTAGTTTCTTTAGGGGCTGCTGTATAACCATAATCACCTTTTTTAAAATTTTCTTTAGTCGAATAAGAATAACTATCTCCATCGAATAAATTTCCTGAAAGATGTTCTAAAGTGGATTGATCAATTTTATCCAAATGCCAAATATCAATTTTTCTCTGATTTAGATTAGCTGTTACTTGATTAGATTTTTTGGATTTGCTGTTTGTTGTTACGGTAAAGACGTTATTAAAAAAAACCTTCCCATTCTTAACAGCGTTGGCTAAATCTGAAGAATTTTTCACTTTTACAGTAACGACTACCTTGTAGGTATTATTGTAAAAGGAACTCCTCTTAATATTGGATGCTTTAGCAACCAAGTTAATTGAATTACCATTAGTTTTGCTGTCAAAATAACTAGTGACATCCTTCTCTTCTTCATTTAATACTTTTATAGATTGAATAGCCAAGCGATTATCAATCGTATCTGTTATTGAATAGTTATCATAATAAAATTCTGACCATTCATCTGGAACTGAATGATATAAATTAAAGTTAAATGTTTTATTTGATGAAATATTTATAGTTTCTGACTCTATACCATTTGATTCTATTGTTTTTGTAGGTTCAAGCAATTCTGATCTAGCAGGTTTTTTAGCTAAATATCCAAAATACTCCCCATCTGTTGCATCAGCATCATATACTTTATTTACATTAGTTGTTGTTTTTTTAAAATCCCTTTCCCACTTAAATCTAATAGTATCTAAATCATCATATAAAACAGTAGCCATTGCATGTAAATCATTTGAGTCTGAAAGGATACCATTTTCTTCATAAATTGTTACTTCACCATTTGTATTAGAATAGGACAAGAAACCTTTAGTAGAAGGATCAACAAGAATATTCCCAATAGAATTAGATGTAACTTTATCAAACCTAATTCCTTGCCTTGAATCTAAGTCGTTTATAGTCATATAACCGTTTATCTTAACTTTTTTATTAGTACCACTCTCGAAAAACTCCCATTTTTGATCAACATAATCAAATCCCTGATTATTTTCACCGATACCAGTTAACTTAAAAGAAATTTTCCCACTATTGTTGTTGATATATCTTTTCCAATCAAGAACTGTTATTTTCAAATCTATATCTTTATCTTTATAGTGGCCAATATTAGTATAAATCACTCCAAATTTTCCTTTAAGGGAAGTATCACTTCCAGGGTTTAATGATAGATAAGATATTCCTCCAAGTGAAGATGTATTTGTGGCTTTTAGACCAAATGGAGTAACTGTGGTTTTATTCTTGTTAAATTGTGCAATGAATTTATATTTAGAGGGAACTGTTGTATTTTCCTCTACAACAACGACCTTATCACCTTTTGTAATATCCATTGCGTAAGTGCTGGATTCAAAGTTTAAAAGTAGCACAAACAACAGTATCGAAGTAATTAAAAGCTTTGGACTTAGCAACATTTGAGTCATATCCACAATCCCTTTCTTAATTAAATTTGAAAGAAATTATGTTGGACTTCTTATTAACACAGCATCACCACCTTAAGTGAAAAGTTATGCTGCTAAATCCTGCTTTTAACCTTAATCCTTCGTCAAAGCAACATTTTCCAGTTGCCTTCAATTAGATTTCCATTAAAATGTTTTTGTTCTTGAATAGATAATATAAAGTCACGATTTAATATACTTTCAAGAGTTGATAAATTGCTATAAGATACAAATGCGGTAATTGCTCGTCCACTTTCAGGATTCAGGTTAAATTCTGAACAAATTAGAGCATAAAATGGAAGGCCCTCTTTATTATCAGTAGAATCGAATATTTCTATATCCACTAGACCAAAATCATGAAAATATCGGTCCTCTAAATAAGTTGTAAAAGGCTTTTTTTGGAAGTTCTTAATAATGTGATCTTTAATATTTCCTTCAAAATAGGGGTTAATATTAATTACACCTGAAACAACTTTTAATGGTGCTTCTTCATTATAAATAAAATTTTCCTTATCAATTTTTATTGAAGCTTTTTGAATATCATTACTTTCACATAAATTGTCAATTAGTTCATATTCGAGAGCATCAATTAGCATCATTCGATTTTCTGTATTTTGTATTAAGGCATTGCATTTCTTGATCACAACCAAACATTATTCCTATCCCCTTTTTATGTTAATTATTAATAATTAGAAACAAAAAAAGAGCAGCCAATAATTATTGGCTGCTCTTAATGACTAATATTATCCTCTTTATATTCCATTGGCTCTGTTATCATTTCAATATTTCTTGTGTTTATATAAATTCCAATACTGTTGTTGCTGTTATAAATAAAATTTTCTATACCACCAGTACAATTTTGGATATTTTTAATAAACTTATTTGCCTTTTCTTCATCAGAAAACACTACATTATGAGTATTTCCTGAAACAAAATGGAGAGTACAGTACCACATGTTCAATCACACCTTTTTAATTTACAATACGCCTATTTAAAACAGTATAATTCTTTAATATACAAATAATAATATGTCTTTTTTTATGCAACATTCAGGCATTGAGTTGCCACCTTATTAAGAAATTTGCTCCCCATAAATGGATCGTGGCAAATCAATCTTTGCTTCGTCAATTATCAAGTAGTTGGTTTTCTACTCTATGGTCATGGCAAAGTAACTTAAATGAAACTGATTTCTGGATAATCAGCAACCCATAACTTATGTTATGAAAAATAAAGACACCTTCTAGTATCTATTAAATCTTATACTCCTGGAAACCATCCAGGTAACACTTGCGAAGGATACAAATGCAGTACGTCAACTATATTCAGTTTTCAAAGGACAGCGCAAACAATTTTAAATATTATTTGCATATTAAAAACTTATACACGTGATTAATAAATAGGCATTCTTAATTTTTTCTTGTTCTTTTGCGGCCATAATGGAGCACCAATTTTTTTCCTTTTAGCGAGCATATAACCTTCACTATCAGTACAGTTTCTAATCAAATGAAATATATCAGATATAGATACCAATTTATTAGTACTAGCGTTAATAAAGTTTCCACGAAAGTCTGTTTTAATATATATCTCCCCACCAAGTGTAAACACTTGCCAACTTTTCTCTTTCACATCATATTCTGTCCATCCTGCATAAGTTTTATCTAACATTGCTTGGGTCATATTTATCTTTCTCCTTTCAAATTATTAAGTAAAAAAAGGCAGCAGTCTAATTAATGACTACTACCTTTCTTTAGTTGAGAAGAAACTGCCAAAAGCACAGATTAGGAAACTTTGTTTCTTTCCCTCAAAAAAATATAAATGTGTTCATTTATATTTTTTTGAGATCCGACTTCTTAAATAATTGCGGTTACTTTGTAACTAAAGAGAGAATAATAGCAGAGTAATAAGTTATTGTTACGAACCTATGTAAATCTAAAATCTAATTACTAGGTTTAATCTGCCTTTATTATCACACACCATTTTTGAACAGTCAACTAATTAATTTCTATTTAATCCAATTTTTTTAGGTACTATTCCCTAACGAATTTAAAGTTTGATAATTTCTTAATTAATTCATCTTTATCTTCTGTTTTTTGCAATTCATCTTCCATTTCTTTAATAATATCCTCGGCAATGGATTTAAAATATAAACCTTCATCATCTTGGATCATAATGAATTGCCGACCTTCTCGTTTCGCAAAACGACTATCTATATCCCCCATTACTTCAGTGGCTTTCAATTCAATTATGGGATATTCACCTACATTTTCACCAGTTTCTTTTACTGAAACTACGGTGTAATTAGTATCATCTTCACTTTGACTTTTAATTGTCCAAGAGTCACTTGAATTAACCTCTATCAATTCAAATGTAGCATTCTTCCCAATGTATGTGGCTCCTTTTTCTAATTCAATTGATGATTCCGAATCAGATTTACAAGCAGGCAAGCTTAAAATTACCCCAATCAAGAAAGTTGCGAATAAGACTTTATTCCTATAAAACAACTTAGTCACCCCCTGTAATTTGAACATTTTATTGAACATTATATCATATTCGTTCTATCACGTTTTAATTAAATTGTATGTATAAAAAATTTTATTCCTCTAACCAATTGTACATTGGGAAAGATTTAATACGTTCACTTTCTTTATTTTGCCTTTTATACTTTTCTTCATATAATCGTTTGAGATCCCTTTGATGTTTTTTAGTTTTACGTTGTTGTCGCTGCATGATAATCCCGTTTAGAAAATATTTAGGGTAATCTATTATTTCTTTTCCTTCTAAATTTATTTCTAAATACATTTGTTTATATTGTTCTACCACTTCATATTCGTATAAAAAAAGATCATTATCTTCTGATAAAGTAACTATTGTTTTCGCTATATAGGCATCTATATCTTTAGAAATAAGCGATTTGAATAATATTTTATCTTTATAATCCAATCCTTCTTCTTCATCCATTAATAAAGTATTTGATTTATGATTTATTAAGTTATTTAAAACATTATTGGGTTGCAATTTCGCAACCGTCACCGTTGCATTTTCACAACAGTCTACCGTTGCATTTTCGCAACCGTCTACTTTAATACTTTTCTCTAATTTTCTTCCACCTTGTCTAGCAAAAAATGAAGCAGTAGTATTATAGTCCATTTTCCAATCTCGGCATTTTTCCAAAGGTCTTGTTTCTAATTCCTTATTATTTTGTGGGTAATCATAAGGAATTATATTAATTGGTTTTTGAGTTTTACGCTTACTATTTTCATATTCCACTAGATCAATTAATCCATATTCCCAAAGTACAGGTATAATAGTTCTATATAATGTGGATTTACTCATTTCTAATTTCTCAGCTACCTTCTCAATAGACATTGGAATTTTAGCCTGGCTAATGTCATTAATTTTCTCATCAGCTCTATTAACCCAAGTATGAAATTTTAACCATGAAGTAAAGGCCTTCGGTCCAAGTTTGTCTATCCAGTCATCCGCCACCACATAATGCAGTATTGGTAGTAGTAATTCTTCTCTTTTTTTCTTAGCTTTAATAAACATTTATTAAGTCTCCTTTCAGTGGAAGGAGGATGTATACCTGTGTTATATTTAGATTATTATAATTATTAAAAGGTATAATATCCTTCCTGCTAGAACCCCAGATGTCGCCAAACTATCGAGGGGTTTTTTTGTTATCTTTTCTAATTCTACCAATTATGTCATAAGTCATTATCCTTGTGAACAAAGTACTACCTTACACCAAGACTAATTACCCAAAAAATTATTATTGACTATTGGCCCATTAAGTTAAGCAGCCACAATCCGCCACCGATAGCAAATACTAAAGCAATCGTACATAACGCCAAATATAAGATAAAAAAACTAAAGTTTAAAACATAAGAAATTGCTTTATATAAAATAAATCCAATAAATGAAATTAAACAAACAGTAAGTAATAGCTGTATAATTACACGTCTGAATAACCATACAATACCAATTAACACTAATAGATATACTACAGGACGATATTTCTTAAGTGATCTACCAGGAATAATCATCTTCTCCCATGTATTCATATATATATCCCTCCTTATTTTCTTACATTACCTTCAATATCGGCTTTAATTGCCGGAATTAATTATCTATAATCTAGAACATATTAAATGCTATTACTTTTACCGTTACTTATATTATAATCAGTTAGTTACTAATAAAGAAGTTACTAGTAAAATTGTAACCAATATAACTGATAAATAAATATAAAAGAAACTAAAAATTAGTATCTTTTATATTTATTTTAAAAACAACCGAATGATTTAATCATTGTCTTTATGTAAAAATTCTTCTTTAATAGTATAAATAGTATTTCGGGAAATTTTTAAAGAGTCTGATATTCTTTTTATAGGAACATCATTTTTAAGCATTTGTATTACATTAAAATAGATATCTCGGTCTTCTGGATCTTTAGCATATTTACTATACTTTTTAGGCCTTCCGGAACCTTTTGAATCCTTTAAGGCTTTTATAGTTTCCATTCCTTTAGCTTGTCTTTTTTTAATTTCATTCTTTTCTTTATCTTCTACCCATACTAAAACTAAAAGTAATTGCTTTAATAATAATCTTTGTAAATTCCAATCATCTACAATATCTTGATCTACATGTGCATTAATTACACTTATGCCAAGGTCTTTTTCATCTAATTTTTGAACAACATTTATAATATCAACTATGCTTTCACCTAAATCATCTAGAGAATTAATAACTAAAATATCTTTTTCCTCCATTGATTCAATACTCTCTAGAAGCATTTTTTGATAATTATCTTTATTAGTACTTAGTTCCACTATAATCTTTTCAACGCCTACTTTTTTCATTATTTCAAGGTTTACAGTAGATGTAGTATCATACTCCATACTTTTTATATATCCAATCCTCAATGAAATTCCACCACCTTTCTAATACACTTTAGCTGCTTCATAATAAAGGATTGTTCAATAATTATACAATAAAAATATTAAGAATAATGTAGTCCATTACTAGAGGTTATTTCCAAAATTACAATAATTATACGGTTTTTAAAATTTAATTATCATTCCTCTTTGAAAAAAAGGCAATCCACTTTTTACGAGTGAATTACCTTCTTATTAAGAAAAAGTTGCTAGAAAAACTGTTACATTATAAGAGATGTGCATAATAATGGGTACTTTTAAATCTCTAGTCTTTTCATAATATAAAGAATATATCAATCCATTAGCTAAATAGGGTAAGAAGTATAAATCTAAATGTAATATAGTAAATATTATATTAGATAGTACTATAGTCTTTTTTCTACCTAGTATTTCTTGAAACACATTAGGGACCCATTTTCTAAAGATAAATTCCTCAATTATAGGCGCTAATAATAAAGGTGATATCACACTTAATATATTGGCATCTATTCGTCCATTTATTCCCTCCGTATTAGTATTAGTTACAAAGGGGAAGAAACTTCTTAAATAGGCTAATATTAAGCTAATTATTAATATAAGGATAGTTCCTAGAAATATTGTGATGAGTTTATTTTTATTAAATAAACTTGTATGGGGTAACTTAAATATTTTAATTTTACTTTGAAAAATCAAATTCAACCTTATCACCTTTTAGAACTAAATAAGCATCAAACTTCTTACCACTTTTGTTAGAAGTAAAGCCCTTAATTAAATTAGTTTTATTTTTTATAAGTAACTGTTTTATTTGAGGAAGTGTTAAATTTTTTCCTGAGATTTTCTTAAAAATAATAAATTCCTTAGCTGGATTTTGTTTTTTATTAGTACATTTAAAAACTTTACTTTCCTCTTTTACAAGATAATCACCGATTTCAATTTTATTAATATCTTGTACTTTTTGGACCGTATCCCTAGTTAATTTTTTTCCTTTTAATTCATTTAATTGGAGTTAGTATAGTTTCATGGACACATTTTAGTTAAGTCCTTACAATGATTTTTGAGGGGATGTGTTCGTATTGGAACGTAAGAATACAGGTAAAAAATATAATAATGAATTCAAGAAGACTATTGTAGATCTTTATCACTCGGGTAATTCAGTAAGAGAATTAAGTGGCGAATATGGTGTATCAGACGTAACTATTTATAAATGGGTTAAAGAATTTACCCCTATCGGTTTAGGGAATGAGTCTATGACTCCGAAGGAATTAGCCGCCATACAGAAGGAAAACCTTCGGTTAAAGCAGAAAGTTGAAATCTTAAAAAAGGCTATGGCCATATTCGCGAAAAAATAACCGAGACAGATCTTACCGAATTTATCGAGGAAAATAGGAATCTATACCCTGTACAGAGAATGTGTGAAGTATTAGAAATCCCAAGAAGCAGCCATTATCAGTCTCTTCAACTTGTCGTATCCAATCGCGAACAGGAAAACAAAGAACTAACGAATAAAATTAATCTCATTTACCTAGAAAGCAAGGGACGGTATGGTGCTCCTAAGATACATCAAATCCTATTAACCAAAGGATTTTCCCTCAGTCTAAAGCGTGTTCAACGCTTAATGAGCAAGGCGAGTATTCGTTCTATCACGAAGAAAAAATACCGTCCTTATCCATCTAAAGAAAAAGTTATTCAGTTAGATAATTTGCTTAAACGAGACTTTACCACCCAGACCATTAATGAGAAATGGGTAGCTGATATTACGTATATCCACACGTTAAAAGACGGATGGTGTTATTTAGCTTCTGTATTGGATCTTCATTCAAAGAAAATAGTAGGGTATTCCTTTTCACGTTCTATGACGACAGAACTGGTCATAGAAGCTTTCGATAACGCTCACTCTTCACAAAAGCCCTCGGAGGGCTTAGTTCTTCATACGGATCTTGGCTCACAATATACAAGCAGTGAGTTTACTCAACATACCCAGAATCATCATATTAAGCAATCCTTTAGTCAGAAAGGTTGCCCGTACGATAATGCCTGTATTGAATCCTTTCATGCGATATTAAAAAAGGAAGAAGTCAACCACGTCCATTATCTAGATTACCAAACAGCTAAATTAGCGATATTCCAATTTATTGAAGGTTGGTATAACCGAAGAAGAATTCACAGCAGCTTAGGATATAAAACTCCACAAGCCATTGAAGACCAAATTAGAAATGCAGCTTAAGATTTAACTTTTTTGTGTCCAAAATATTGACTCAAATCCATAATGTTTTACTAATGAAGGAATTAATATTATTTAAAAAGGTTTTTTGTGATCCTTCCCCTGCTTCAATTCTCTTCAAATATTCTTCCCATTTTGCTGTCATTTCAGGACTACCTAAAAGAATATTCTGCGTAAGATCATATAGTAAAATACCCTTTTCAGTTGGATATAGCTTTGTTTTTTCCACTTTAACATATTCTCTATCGATTAACGTTTTCAGTATAGATGATCTAGTTGCTGGGGTACCGAGTCCTAACCTATCCATAAGCCCACCTTTACCACCAAGAGAAGCTTCAGTTAGTCGTGAGGGAGGTTTTGTTTTACCTTCCTCTAAACTAAGTGTAAATAGAATTTCTTCCCCTCATTAGTAGTAATTAAATCAGAGTCTGTTCGAGGATATGAAAGGTAGCCTTCTTGATATAAGGATTGAATTATTTTAAGGGATTTATCTAAACTATATTTCCATTTTTTATTCGAATAGCTTTGAATTCCCCCTAAATTAAATAACTTAGGAGCTTTTTTCGTTTTAATTTCCTTTTGTACAGATAAAATATTAGTTTTTATCTTTGCTTCTAGTTGGAATGGATATAAAGCACTAGCCAATTCATCTTTAGTTCTATACTTTTTTTCGCTAAAGAATTTAACTTTATCATTATTTGTATATTTAGTTGCCATTCCAATTAATTTATAGAAAATCTCTTCCTTAAAATTTTTTATGTCCCTGTCATTTTGTACGATTAAACTATTACATGGTGTTTGAACTCTACCTAATGAATATATTCCTGATAAGCCTTTTGATTGTGCAAAAAGAGTAAAATATTGAGTGAAATTCATGCCTACTAAATAATCACTGATTTGTCTAGTTTGTGCCTCTACATAAAAATTATAGGTTTCCTTGCTATCCTTTAAATTCCTGAACCCTCTCTGTACCTCTTTATCAACCATCGAGTTAATCCATAATCTTTTTTTAGGTGTATTTCTTACTATCTTAGAACACATTGAGAAAATAGAGTATGCTATGTTTTCGCCCTCTCTGTCTGGATCTGTGGCCACAATTATTAAATCAGCTTCTTCCAATTGCTTCTTTGCATTAACAAACTGATCTCTTGTTTTTCCGCTAACATCATATAGCATATTAGATGGCTGAAAAGGAAGATTATTCATGTTCCATTTCTTATATTGTTCACCATATCTATCCATACTTGATAACTCAACTAAATGGCCCACACCACAGATAATACTGACGTCCCAGTTTATTATGTTAGAGTCAATATCAAAATAACCTTTTCCTCTCTTTACTGTTCCCAGCGCATTCGCATATTTTTTCGCTTGATTTGGTTTTTCTGCAAGAATGACAGTTTTCAAAAATCCCCTACTTTCCAATTAATATAAAGTACCTGGTAATTAACAAAAATTTAATGAACACAATTTATAAACATTTATAACAATAGCACTATTTATATTCCTTTTCCAACAAAGTTAAAAAAGCTTATATAAGTGCATTTAAAGAAACAATAGTGTTTATTAATAGTTATTGAACAATAAAATAAAATAGCAATTTATACCTATAGATATATTCCCTATCCAAATTTAGAGTCTTTAATAGGAACGTTCGTTTGCGTAAAATAGAATTAGGAGAGTGATTCGATGAATATAGATAGAGGAATCTTAAAGTGGCAGCCAGCATTAATGCTCCCTAAACTGAAAAAATTGCATAAGCAAGTTAATCAAGACTACTATAGGGAATCTAAACCCATTCTGGATGAGTACCAAATCCAAGACATAGAAGATAAGATTAATTATTCAATGGAGTTTATTTTGCCTGTTACCATAACTTTGTATAGTGATGGTTTTCCGAAAAGTATAAAAGGTTTTTTTGTTTACCTGGAACCAATTAATAAAGGAAGTACATTTGAGCTTGAAGATCAAACCTTTCTTAAAATTTTCTTTTCCGATCTCTTAGATATAATGGTTCATGAATAAACACTAAAAGGGATTTAAGAAGAATATCATTTGTAATGATTATCTAATGATTAATCACAATTTAATATAACGTCTATTAACAAAATGATCTCACATTGTATTTTTTCTTTAACTGTTAAATCATCGCATTTGTAATAATCATCTATTAATTGTCCAAGTGCATTATACAAAGTAATTATTATATCCATTGAAGCACCTCTTTTTAGGTAAATAGTAACACAAATTAACATAATATTATTTTGATTTACATAAAAATTGCAACGGAATATTAAAAGGAGCCAAAATATGGCTCTCCTTTTTACTTAAAAGCACATTTTTTATTCTCATCATCCGTTAAATTTACTACTGCTTGTCGCTAGGGTGTCCTGTGTTGCATTTATCTTTGTTATTGTGGGTTATCATCCTTTTAATTTTACTGTAGAGGTCTATCAGTGAAGTTCCTGATGATAGTTTACCATTATAGAATTGGGTTCTAAGCCCTATTCTTTACTTTTAATGTATAATGGGTATTTGAGGTGGAATTTTTCTTGATAGAAATTAAAAGAACAGATATAGAAAGTCTCGGTAAAATGTTTGAGGTTGAATATGTAGAAAACAAAATGGAGCGTAAAAAAATATTCTACATATATACTTACGAACGTGTAATGTCCATAAAATGGAAAGGACAAATCATTCACATACAAACATTGAATCTGGATTGTAATTTTAAAATGGATAACGGTAGAACCTCAGAACTACCTGTTGATGAAATAAGAAACAGAATAAAAACAGTTGATGGAATGTCAAAAGATGAATTTGCACTTTATTGCTTAGATATGTTAAAGCTCTATCATGAAATTGTTGAGCTAATAGGAGAATACAAAATCGGACGAAGTGATGATGAATGGTCAAAACATACAAAGGTATATATTGATAGCCCTTATTCATCTATACAAATAGATTCCGTACAAGGAAGTATGTCTGGATGTAGTCCTCAAATAAGCAGTAGTCAGAATTTATATTTTGAAAAACTTCACATCAAATAAAGACCGGGCCTAGCCTGTTCTTTATTTGATGTATTTTATCCATATATAATGGTCCTTTTTGTACTAACTTGCCCAATTAGTTCAATCAGAAAAAGAGCTGCAAAGCATGAACTGCACCCCAATTGTTAGACAACATCTAACAATTGGGGTGCAGTTCATAACTCTGGCTCTTTTTTCTTTTTGATCAAATAGCTTACCCAGGGACTGGTTAGTACTTCTTGCCATCTGGTTACCTCCTATAAACTATTATATAAATATTTTATAATCATCTATTACAAGTAATATAATATATTAGTTACTAATTTACATTTATTTTAGTTAATGTTTTATACTCAATTGTCGACAAGGTTTTTATTTTTTAAAATTATTCAGGGTTATTTTGTAAATGGAGTAGCATCAGGAAATGTGGATTTACAACGTTAAACTGCACTACTAAGTAGATTATCTACGATTTAATCAATGATAAGCGTTTTGAGACAAGTTATTTGGGACACTAAGAAGCCTTGTTATACTTCATATGCAGTTTGTATCACTAGATTAGACCATATTGATACAAACTGCATTCAGGGTGACCTATTACATAGTTGATGAACCCGTCAGCGACTTGAATTTCTCTTAAAGAGACTGAAAGAATCTCTGCTTGTTTTTTGTAATTTTTACGTTCACGTGTACGTAAGTCGGGTCTCAATATTTTTAAGGCTAGAATTTTTGGCATAATAAAAAATGGAATGGCATTGTTTAGTTTTTCCTCTGTCCTAACGAACCCACCATCAACTTGCCTTATCAAATCGTAACGAACCAAAAAATTCATCTTATTAAGAGTGCTGGTATAGGACATCCCATATAATTCGGATATTTTCTTTTTTGACAATCGACAAATGTTATTTTCTTCATTATCTTTAATGATATCCAACAATTTTTCGTATCCTTCGTATTCTTCCTTAAAACCAACTTCTTTTTTAAGTTTTAAAAATATTTCATGCTCAAGTACCAACTCTCCTTTTTTAACATCTTCTTTTATCTGGTTTACATGAACTTCCAAGCTTAATTGGTTATCCTTTTTTATTGTTACCATCCTTTCCTTAATACAGAGGTAGCTAATTTGTAAACCCGCAATTTCCTGACACTAATTAAACTTGGAGTTACTTTTCAGAATAAAATCAATCCAAACTCAAATAATCCCTAAAATAACTAAAAACATTTTTTTCTTTAGTTGCTTCACGTCTTATACGTGCCGAATATTCTAGATCAATCTCCAAAAGCATGTCTTCCAGAAACTTAGAATCTACATAATTAAATCTTAACTTTTCCTGAATCTCTAACCTACGCATTTCTAAACCATCCTTTGGAAGCACCCTCAATTTCTAATATAAATGCATCTAAACTATCTTTCCTAAAATAATGTACTAATCCCTTTACAACGCCAAATAGATATTTGTTGAAAGTCTCCTGCCCATGAAAAGTACCATCGTCCCTTCTACCTTTTTCTTCACAGGTTACACCAACAGCCGCAATCACTAAGTCCCATAAAGTCAGAATTCGAAGCAATAGCCTTAAAAGGTATACTAAACGTCTTAAAAGCCAACTGTACTTTTCCCCAAGGACCAAAAACAAACCGCCCATCAGTAAAACCACGATCCCAAAGTGCACTAATGAAATGATCAGGCACATTAGCAGGTGCAGCAATAAAAGACGAAGACGTAGTAGCCAGTATACTAGTAGGAGTAGTTGCTAAAGTACATCCAGAATCAGGTAAACAAGGTGTGACCCCACCCGCCACCTCATCTATAGGTGTATATGAATCTAGCCCATTAATAGAAAAGTCATTAGTAACCTCATCATCCAAAGTCATAGCAGCCTGTTCTTGGGCTTGTATTTGATCTTGAATATAGTAGGTCGTAATAGCGCCACGCCCTTTCCCATCAACGATCTTAACGATTTTATTCTATCTATAAGTCTTTTAATAACAATTTTAAATGTAGAATAGGAGATTTTTTCTTAGGGTTTGCAGATGAACAAATAAGTTCCGATAGCATACGTTGAGAGCCTGAAATAGCCCCATTTCTGTTCCGAATATAAGCTAATACATCCTGTTCCCATTCATCATAATGACTGTATTTACGGTCAGTACGGTCCTTCTTTGGCTGCATAACTTGATAAGATAAAAGAAATTCCCGATAATTTTGTTATTAATTTAGCACTTGGTCCAGCTGGTGAACCAGGTTAAAATGCACTTTGGACTTTTTTTGTACTTGAATAAAACTCAAAGGTGGATTATTTTTCAAATTCCACTTTTGTAACTTCTTTTCTGTTTCTTCTTCACTTTTTCCTACTGATTTATAAGTCAAAGCAAGAGTATAACAAGCATTATCTCTATTTCCTTTATGTACACCATTAAGAAGTTTCTTTTAATGCTAGGTGTGAGAATAAGTTAAATCCAGGATTAATAAAACACGTTAATCGTTCCTGGCTTCTTCTTTCCACTTCAATTGAATACCAATCACATAATTCACTAAAAGCCGTACGATCATTGGATTGATAAACGACAGGACTTTCATCACTATTTGGAACTCTAAAAAAGCGTACAGGGCCATTTGCTTGCAAATCTGCGCAAAACTCTTCAATCATTAATGCCAATACCCGTTTATAATGACGTATTATTTTGTTCTTACGATCACATCTTATAAAATTCCCAGTTATAAAGGGCTCTTTCCATTTGATTTGGGTGAAAAATTAAGAAAAAAAGAGACTGATTCAAATTTGTCGTTATTCAACGACCTTTTGAATCAGCCTCTTACATATATCTGAGCTTATTATTAAAAATGTTTATCCCTTTAAATTGGTCATCTTCCCCAACTTCAATAGTTTAGAAAGGGCTTCGTTGGATTGACCCTTACCTTCCTGAGTATCTTCTTCATCATTCAATGGCGCTTCAGGAACCAGTGGAGAGGAAGATGGCTTACTTTTCTGGGGTACCGGCTGCACCATTTGCTGGGCAAGCACTGTTCCTTCGGGATTCCCTACAATCAAAGAAACGATATTATAAAGAATCCTTTGCCCTTCCTCCGTTTTCAAAAGTGCTAATTGATCATTCGCAAAGTTGTCTAGTGGAAGGTAAATACCTTGTTCTTTATAAGATCCATTCCGAACCTTTAATCCATCTTCAATAAGCGCGCTAATAAGTTCATTTCTACTTTTAAAGCTGTCTACCATCTCATTAAATTCATTAGCCCATTTTATTGAAGTTTTTGGGGTATATTGAATGCCCCGACCTGGAGTGATTTTTCTATTGGACAACGTTACCACCACCTTGTATCACAACTAAAAGAAGATACTGCTCTTACTCTTGATTTTTTATGCTTCAATTGATTGCTTTTCAATTTCAGCAATGATATTTTTCAAGAGATATGCCTTACTTGTAAAGAAACTGGCTTGATCGATATTTGGAGGAAATAGACAATCTTCATCTTTAAGTTCCGCTAGATATTGGTAGGCGAAAAGCAGCCCTCCCCCGACGATAATCATTTGCCCAACGTTTGTATCAACAAAATACCGGATGACTTTATCTTTCACTTCTTCGGCATATTGACTTGTATATTTCTCCACGATTCCGGTGATATCGGCTGTTTTGGACTGCCATGTCGCTTTAAAGGCAGGAGAATATTTTGGCTTTTTAACCATTTTATCGATTTCTGGCTTGATGAACTTCCTCATGAATTCTTCGCGTGTAAACGAAATTTTGGGCGTTTTATTCACCCTTTCAAAACGAGCCCTTATGCTGTCGAATTCCTTTAGTTCAGCTGCTTCTTTCATGATTAAATCAATGTATTTATTTGTACCTATCAAATGGTTTGTAGATTTAGTTGAATTTAAACCATTTTCATCATAAAGAGCTAAATCCAATGTTCCGGCTCCCAAATCGGCTATGGCGAATTCATCATGGATTTGTGATGAAAATTCAGTTTCCATCACTTCCCCATCCACTAAATCAAAAGCTAATGCTAAGTAGCTCGTTACGCCCTCCACATTCAGCTGAACACCCGTAATGTTAATGGTTATGGTTTTGCCTTTATAAGGTCCTTTTATTGCCGTGATTTCATGCTCACCCATATATAAGTTGATTTTTTCGGAAGACGCCTGTTTGGCCTCTTCTATTGGAAGCCCAAAACTCAACGGAACGTCTACCCTATTGCCCTTACCCGATTTCCAAGCAGCTAAGGCTAATCCCGCTAAAGTGGTTACAACATGTATTTCATTCCCTAATTTATCTCTTGCATCACTGCTTGTTTCCCTTAAATTATTTTTGTCATTTGTTGAAATTTGAGCATATTCCCCTACCGTATAATAAGCATTTGTCCGATTTTTTGGTAAGGCTTTGCTTTTAATATGTAAATGAAGGATCATATCATCAGGGAAAGATTTATCTGCGCTTTCATCTGGCATATCTTCGGCAGTCGTTTCCGCATTTTCTCCGATAATACTTGCGATATTTAGTGAAACAACGTTTCCTTTTTGATCGATATACGTAATTTTATTAGAAATGTTCCCACTATCCACTCCTGCAATTAAATAATCCTCTTTAAATAAAAAATCAAGTTTTGTCATGGTCTTCCTCCTTCGGACTAATCTAGTTTAGTCTACTTACTATCAAATATATCGAGAATCCTTGTTAAAGTCAACGGGAAATTAGCGCTAATTTAACGTTATCGGTATTCTGACGCTGTAACCACGCCGTTAAATAAGCGTTACCTCATCGCTTACCAAACATTTTTCAGTATTCCTATCGTATAATTGTCGGTAATTTGACGTTATCGCTTTTTTAACTTCAATAATCAGCCGATAATTACCCGCAATTTATCGCTAATTCATTTCTTGTTATTGATTATTATCGTCAAATTAACGTTATCGGTTGTTTAGCGTTGGAGTAAAGCGTATTTATCCATAAACTAATCTAGTCTAGTTCATCTAATCTAGATTAGTTTGAATCGATATTTAGTACTCATCCTCAAATTAACGCTAATATGATCGTTTTGTTGCTTGCATTCTACCATCAGATTAATGTTTTTGGTTATGTATCACCAAAAATGCAGAAAAAATTTATACAGAATCCAAACTAGATTAGACTAGTTTAGTTGTTTTTACTGTACTGAATTAGTCTAATCTAGATTATAATAGATCAAATTCATTCATTATTTCTATTAAAGCAAACAAACCTAGTTGATTAGTCTTTATCTAGTAGGTAAACTATAGATAAAGATAAATTGACGCTTAGCGATAGGTTGATAAAATAAGCTATAGTTAAACCAGCGTTAAGAGGAGGGTTATCGTGACAAACAGAGTCCAGGCAAACAAGGATTTCATTACAGAAGCACTTCGTGATGATGCTTTATTCACTTCATTGGTGCTTGATAAGGAATACAGTGCCAAATTATTTAAAGAGGATATTCTAGAGTTGGATCCGAATGCCATGTATTCAACCACCGATTGTTCCGATAAGATCTTTAATATCGCTAATTCGACGTTAAGGTATTACGTTAGGATGCTAGAGGGATACTTAGAGATTTATGTAGAAGGTAGAAAGAAGCGATTGCCATTTCTCACTGTTTTTAAACTCCATATGACTTTACTGTCCATTGAGAGGGGAGAAACGATTTCTGATATTCAAGTTAAGTTATCGCTAAAATCGATTCCTCAACAAAATGGTGGGAAAGCAAAAGGGAGTAAATATAATGAGGATACCTTAGATCAATTATTCTCGGAATTTGATAGAAGGCAAAATGTCATGATGAGAACCTTCACGCTACAAAACACAATCAATCTAATTGAAGTGGAACTGCTGAGAAGGAGAACTGGAATAGCTGATAGACAGAGACAAATTGAAGTTTTAGAAGAAAAGATTAAGTATCATCGGTTAAATCGAAAAATGGATAGACAAGCAGCTATTGTGTTACGAAAAAGTTTGGAGCAAAAGAAAAATACTGGATTTTTCTCTTTCTTTGCAAAAAAGAGTACAGAAGATACTCTCAATATAGAATCTGACATACAAGTGGATGAAAGGGATATAAAAGCCGACCATATAGAAATGGAATTCATTGAAGAAATTAATTCAATAAGGCAGAAGATCAGTCAAATGGAAGAAGAATCACTTGCTTTAGAAAAAAGGTTAAAATCCGAAACAGCACTTTTAACAAATGAAAGGGAAGTACTAGAACAAACGATGGAGGATTAATAGTTCTTTTTTATTTTTTGTCTATGTGATCTTTTATAGGTAGGAGCTTACTGGAAGATGGAATTACCATTTCTTTTTGTAGATTCAAATGTGGAATAAGAGTATCTTTTTGCTTTATGAAGAACAATGATGTCCATGGCTTCTATATGAGCTCTCTAAGCTTTGTAGCAGGTAAAAGGGGAAATAGGTCCTTGCCCCTTAGTTAAGTAGGTTGAATGCAGGAATAGGATAGAAGTTTAGACCACCGGCTTGGGTGGTCTTTTTTTACAAAATCTTTTCATTTTTAAGGTAGGGCTTGCAAAATTTTGGGTGAAAATTGATTTAGTGAAAAGCTTTATATAATGCTGCTCCTTTCACTAATGCTGAATTTTCATAGTGGTCGTTTTAAGTTTGCCCCAACTGATTGGATGGTTCTTCTGTTGATTGTATATATCTTATAATAAATGTACTTTAATTTATCTAATGTGACTGATTGTTTTCTAATGATTGAAAGTCTCATTGTTTTACAGGGAATATATGATTCTTACTAATCTATTATTTTAAATTCTGTTTGAAGTGATTTATTTCGTAAATAAACAAATTTAATAAATAGGCATATTTAATAAGAGAAAACAGATTTAATAAAAGAAACAGATTTAATAGGCATATTTCTATTGTTAGGTATATCCCTTGAGGGACAAGGGTTCTAGCCATTTTTAAGAGTCGTTTTAACAGAGTTTCCACTTTCCCACATTTAGAATGTAAATAAAGTCACATATACACAGGCCTTTTTTTTAACTATTAACATATTCACAGGAAGGGATTTTTAATATTCACTAATTCACAAGCCTACATCCGGAAGCCATTAAGCATAAAAAAATAATCCTTCTCGAAAATTCTGCCAGAATTCGTGACAGAAGAGGGAAGGAAAGACTTTTGTTTGAAGGAAATAGGTCAATCGTTTTTTTGCGTCTATTCGAATAGCCCTGTGAATGTCTTATTTTTTCACAAGGCTGGATTAAGCTATTAAATTACACCGTGTAGCTCTGGTGTTTGGCCGGTTTTAGTGTACTCTCTGATTTTGGCTTCATGAATTAATTCATACGGAATCTTTTTTAAGGCACCAGGAAGATACTTTCTAAAGGCCATTCTGAAAAAGGCACCAATCGAGTAGAAATGGAAAGAACCTTTTCGTTGTTTTTCTGTATGTATATGAAGGCCTATCTGATCCATGGTTTGTAAAAAGAAGGTTTTCATGAATCGATCACGTATGGTAAAGCTTTCATCGTCCTCATCCATAAGATAGTTCAGTTTATTCATTACTTCTTGCTTAAAGGAAATCATGACATCGATTTGGTCTCTTGGTTTAAATTTAATTTGATGTCCATCAAAGAAGTAGGTGAGCTCATTTGATAGTTTCGCCATGAGTGAGTGGACATTGAATTCATCCGTGTTTTCTTCCACACATTCCGGCTTCAAGAAAAAGGTGGCTTTTTTAATCCAAATTTGCTTGCCACGAATCTCTATCCCTGTGAATTCGATGGAAAAAAGAGCCTCTAAAACGCTTAAAGTTTTACGAACCCCTTTTGCATTTTTGTTTAGTTGAAGTTTAAGTGTCTTCATTGTCCGTTCTTGTTTTATTTTCTCCATTTCACCTGTCTTGCTGAAAGACAGACCAGTCCGGAACTGGTTAAGTAAGGATAAGAGAAGTTCGATCCCTTCCGGGTTCGAGGTACGTACGAATTCAGCTAAAATATTCGTTTCAAAAAGGGCATGCGGTATGATTAGGTAGTTGAGAGATACTCCATTAAGTTCAGGTGTATTATACTTATCAACATCTTTTAACCTGATAACAGGTAACCCTTCGTGGATTTCCTCTTTTACAAAATGATGATCTTCTAAAAACTTTCTTCCTCCCCAAAGGGTAGAATAAGAGATTCCAAGTTTCTTTGCCCAGTAAGAAAGATTATATTCCTTAAGCATGCCTCGTTGGTTTTGTTCTACCTGTAATTGGTTTAACATGGTCATATATACGACATAGGCAGAGGCAGGAGGGCGCTCAAATGATTGATCACGAAGAAAATGGAATTCTTTTAAGATGGCGTGATGCATTCTAAAACCATCGATTCTTATTCTGGATTCTTTCATTTTAGGCCCTCCTCTCGTCTATTTTTCTAGTTTGAATTATAGCAGAATGGAAAAACAGGAAATGCTGTCCTTTATTAAGGGAATTTCAAAGTTGCACAACATGTGCTCATCCCTTGGGGGGCAAGGGATTGAAAAAAACACTAAAAATTTTTGTGTGAAAGGAAACGTCATTTTTTCACACCATTTGTGCATGTTGTGAAAGGAAACGTCATGAATGGATAGATAAGCACATTAGGAATAATCCTGATATATCAATGTTTTCATGAAATAGTCCATCCATAAATAGACAAGAATAAAAAAACTTGCACAGAAATGTGTGCAAGTTTGTGTGAGAGCAAACGTCATTTTTCTTCATTTTAGAACAAAAAGAGATAAATTTAGGCACTATTTTGTTTGGGCTTTTCATTTTTACTGAATTTTTGTTGGTGATTTAGGGGTGTAAAAGGTTGGTTGATTAAAATGTTTGGAAAAATCTCCGTTCAAAAAAGGGGAATTGTGCACATTGTGAAAGGAAACGTCAAACCAGAAAAAGTTGCACAGCTTATAATGGATGAGCGAGAGATGCAAGAAAGAGCCGAGCTTAGGGGAGGTTGTTAACGGAAGAGAAACTTGCATCCCCTTATCATTGTGCACATTGTGAGAGCAAACGTCCAATGAAGGAAAAGTTGCAATCTCATATAATGCTGTGCACATTGTGAAAGGAAACGTCATTCTTTAATCATTTAGGGTTGAGGCAATCCCTGGTATATCAACAATCTAATGAAAAAAGCCATTCATAATCGAACTAAAACGTCAAACTTGCACAATAACGTGTGAAAGGAAACGTCAATTCCCTTTTTATTTGACCAGATGGAGAGTCTTATGCAAGGCTTTTGGTAAAGAACCTATATTTTAATAGAAGTTTAATAATCAGGATTGTGCACATTGTGAGAGGAAACGTCAAAGGAAAGATAAGTTGCAATTTTATGGAAGTATCCAATCGGCTGCTTTTTTGCTTTATTTTTATCAGTTGCATTCCGAATTGCGAAGCATCGCAAGCCAAGAAGGCAGCCAATAGATCAACGGGCACCAAACATGATACTTACGGACGCTAGCGCAATTTAAAAAACTAAGTGCCCAACTTGCACAGGAGTGATTGTTTAGGCTTGTTTTCGTTCTACTTGCAAAAGGATAAAGCATCCCCTCTGGTGAACGGATGCGCTTCGCTAGTTTAAAGGGGAAATATTGCAAGTGAACAGAGAAGAAGTGTTTTGTGCACATTGTGAAAGCAAACGTCAAAAATAAAAAAAGTTGCACGTTTGAACCGTGTGTTGACAAAAGCAACAATGCTCACTCATAATTACCATATTACTAGATTAGAAGGGGAACACAGATGGATTTTTTAGTAGGAGTTAAAGAGGTGGGGGAAATTCTCGGATGGGATCGGAGGAAGGTCTCCACCTATCAGCTGCGTGGCGTGCTTCCTAAACCAGTGGTCCATTTATACAGTGGTCCCATATGGTTTCGAAAACAAATCGAATTTTTTAAGGATGGGAAAGAATTTAGTATCAGGACTTATTATATAAAAGATGAGATGGTCTACGAATGTATGCGTAATCAACCTTTCAAAGATACAATCTATTCCCCTATGGACATTAAAGAACAGATGGGAAATTATATCCTTTATCAGGAAAAGGACATTCAACAGTTGAAAAATGCTATCTTAGAAAAAAATCCGATCGTTCAGTTCCTTTCTTTTGAGTCCGTTAGCTTTCTGCACGATTTGGGTATTTTGGAAACCGTTGTTTTTCAAGATTACATCCAACAGTACTCATTTGAGGACATAGAATCGACAAAAGAAGGGTGGGTTAAAGAATAATGTTACAACCCCTACAAACGAAATTTTTGAATGTCATGAAAACGATTTTCCCGGATTTTCCTCAACTCTTTGTCGAATGGAATATGGATATCAACCATCTAATGTCCGGTCAAGATGATTACCAGCCTAGCCAAACATTAAAAGCATTTTTTGTGATTTTGGATAGCTTGGTGAAAAATTATGGATTGAAGTTCGAGGAAATGGAACAATGGGTTGATGATTACATAGAAGAAATTAGAGATTTTGTCCTTCCATACATACAGATTATAGGAGAAGAGAATTCAGCACATTCCCCAAAGTCAAACAACAGGGAAGTGATAAATGCCTTGTTGAATCAAAATTTTGCTGAGTCCGGTTCGGCCTTATTATTTCATAAGTTAAGGGAGACCATCAGTAAAAATGAATTCGACATTGCGACTGATATTCCTACTGCGAGGATTGCGGAGAGGGCTTTAGAAGCGACGGCTCAAGTGAGGGCAGAAAATGATTATCTGATGATGAAATCCAATGTAGCCATCGAACAATGGAAAAATCTCACCTCTCAAGCCATCACGTCGATGGATGACTTAACCGCGGATATTTTTGATATTGTCTCGATTCTTTGGATGCAACAGGCTACTCATAAGGACCAAATGATTCATTTTCATACGGATGATGCTTTGAATCTAAGGAGATTGCAAGGTCGGAAAGAAGATTTAGACGGATATCAAATGTCTTATCGAAAAAAAGAACGTGATGATATCATGAAAAGGTTGGCCGCTCTCACAACGATATGGATAAGAATTGAAAAAGAGAATTTGAGGTTCATTAATGAGGATCAGGGAGATTTTGAAGAAATTGGACAAGTCCAGTTTAATCCCTTGTTTTTGGTGGATAGCGTGACGGTAGCCTATCGGGGGGATAACCCGATTGGTATTTATGAATGCAGCATTCGACCAGGGGAAATGCTCGCAAACTTCTTATACGGTTCCCAAAGGAGCAGTGGGCTGCTTGCATTAAAGACGCTAGAATACCATCCAATTAAACAAAAGTACCATAAACGGTTATCAAGGTACCTGTCCTGGCAGTGGAGGATTCGCCAGAAGAGTGCAGATTATCTTAGGGCTTATCATATTGGGGGAGACAAAGGGCTTTTAAAAGTCATGGATTTAGACGTGAACCCGCGATACGGTTCAAGGATTAGAGAACAGTTTGAGGAAATATTGGACACCCTGCAGCAGGATGGAATCATTAAAGGGTGGAGCTATAAGGAAAAAAATCTAGAGAAACAAATTGAGCAGGAGAGAAATTGGTTCGCAAATACTTGGTTGAGGGCACGTGTCCAAATCATCCCACCTACTGAAATCACGGGAATGGGAGATGACCAGGACTTATTTTTGATTGAGGATCAGGACTATGACACAGAGAATTTTCTAACTATGTTGAAAGGGATGACGGACAGGGAAACTGGTGCAACCAAGGAGATGGTTGAAGAAAAGCAAGTTTCCCCTGAAACGATAAATAAGGAAAGAACGGATCGGGGATTAAGCATTTTTGAGGCGGCTAAAGAAATGGGAATCTCCCATAGTACCTTGTCCAGGTATGAAAGGAATCTAATTAAACGCCCATATACAGTTAGTTTAGAAAAGATGAAAGAGTGGTTAAATGCAAAATAAGCATCTAAACGGTGCTTATTTTTTTTGAAGATTTTCTTACCCTATCATGCGAGCATCATCTCAATAAATAATGATAAATGCATCTTAATTTGCACTGACATAAATCTTGCAGGGGGTATGAAGCATCTGTTATTTTGCATGTGGAGTAAAAGGGCATTCGAATGGGTGAAATGTGTGTTCCAAGGGTTGATTGTAAATGCTTTAAACAAGAAACGAAAGAACGTTTATCGTTTAGTAAACAAGCAAAAAAGTATTAAGGACATTAAAATTTTTGTGATGGAAGCAGAGAGCAAGGATTACTGGTGAAAGTGCTATTGGTGACTAAGTTGCCTTGCTCGAAATATATTATTCCCGCAAAAGGTTAATGTTACATATCGGCAACAAACTGTGAAAAGATAGAAGAGAGGTTATTGGTTAACGAAGGGGGCTAGTGCAGAACACCAAAAAGCATAGGTAATGAGCTTGGAGAAACTTATACAAGTTCATTACCTATGCAAATTGCATTGTGAATGCATAATGCATAAGTTCATATTTTGAAATTTAATCTGAGATTAATGGATTTTCCCCTTCAAATGTTTTCCCTAGCCTTTAGTATATTCTATTCGGTTTCATCATCAAGCAGGCGCAGGATATTTTCTATGACACCCGCATGATCACCTTTCCGAAATTTATCAATAAAGTCTATATAAAGAAGCTCAAATACCTTTTCTAGTGTGTAACCATGTTCTGGCTGAACTTCCTCCATATCGGCAAGCAAAATCTCTCCACGTAAGGCGTATTTTCTTCTCATGCGTAAATTCAACGTTTTTATTTCTTGATTCTTTTCTTTATGGATTAATTTAAAAGCAGATTCCCCATACTTTTCAAGTCTTGAATCTTTACCAGCATACTTATCCAATGTGGTGAGCAATCGGAATATGGCATTTGAGTCTGGATTCTTTTTTGCAAATAGCAAAAAGTCATTATATAAAAGATTCATCAAATCGTTTTGTTCGAAATGCAGGTCTGATAGGTCTTGAATATCTTCGCAGAAAACTTCTGCTCTTAGAAATAAATTCAAGGGGACGTCTATACTCAGTAAGATGGTGGAAGATTTATTTACTTTATGGAGTAGCTTTCCGATAAAGTTTGTTGATCCGATTAAAGATAATTCTTCATCTATAAGATTGGCTTGGCTATATTTCCCCATCGGTTATGCCCCCTAGTTGCCTTTTTTTGTATGCTTCTATAAATATCCGATGTGCTGCTTTTCGAACGCTGCATTTCCAACTGGCCGCATAATCGCCTATTCTTTGATACGTTTCGTGATCTACTTTGCAATGGACCGTGTAGGGCTGGTCTGTATAGGTGACGTCAGGGTATACGAGCACCTGTTCAAGACCAAACAACAGTATTTCCGTGCCAAAGGCTGTTTTGGAGCCATTCCAGTATCGTCGGGATTCCCGCCTTAAAATCATGTCCATGGGTTCGTCCACAGGGATTTTTATGTCATGAAGCTTATCCGAACGAACTTTTCTTTTTTGTGGTTCAATCGTTTTTTTATTAGAAGAAGAGAGAACCGGATTCAAATGTTTAACCTTTCCCATTTGGTTTTCCCCTTTCAGAATCGTCTTTTTCTTTGGGTTGGTTGGTCAGTTGGTTACATCGTTACGCTATGCCAAAAGTGGAGGGAGGTATATTTACTAGGGATTGTGGCAAGGCTTTTTTTAAGTGAGGTGATACGAAATGAGTAAAGATATTTCAAAAGAACTGGCTGAAAAGCTTGCTAATAAGGCATCCACGCTACATTACGTAAAGAGCACAAATGAATCTAAAAAGAAATAATTAGCCTAAAATAATCTTGATTCCACCCTGTTCAGTGAGTTTGTATGGGGCTTGATTCTGTTTTGTAATATAGTTTTGATCTTTCCAGCAACCATCTTCATCCCGCCCCCAATCCGGGCAGGGGAGAGGGACGTCAGCAATTTTATGTTTTTGAAGGATACTTTTATACTCGTTTGAATGTGCGGCAACAAATAAGGCCAAACGGATAATTTGATTACGATCTAGATCAGTTGCTTTATAGACATTCTCTATATAATTTTTATAAACGTCCGGGTATCTTACGGTAGGTCTATACACCATTTTCCTTCCTCCTTTTTAAATAGTATATGGACGTCTGCTGGTTAAAATGACACTTGGTCAAATATCTTATAAGAAAAATGGGTTAATCCTGGCAATAACTAAATTAGTTTAGTCTAGTCTGGTTTTTTGGCATTCAATTATAGATTAGATTAGTTTAGATTGTATTATCATTTGGAATTATGAAATAAAATATGTTTGCTGTTAACTATTCCCTATAATATTGAAAAAATCTGAGCTCTATCGGAAGAGTTCCATAAAATAATTATTTATTTTAAAGTCGACCTCGATAGAATATAGGCTTTTATTGAGGGAGGTTAGTTAACGGGGTTTCCTATAATTTAGTGACTGTGTTCTTCCTAGTTTAGTGTGAGAAAACGTTTAACGTACATAAATAACTGGGTATAAAATGACTGTTAATCTGTTACTAGGTTAAAGGCGAATTAAAGAGAGAAGGAATGGAAGGATGGGCGAAGAACACTACACAGTAAAACGATGGATGCTTATTGTCACTCTACCCAACGCCATGTGAATCACGAAATCTCTTTTGTAGGGATTAAAAGAAAGATCTGATTGCTACTTGTACTGGAATCAAGGATTGCTGCAGTAATTGTTTGTTTCTTATTAGTTCTCAATCCATATAGGAATCAAAAAAGAAAACATCAACTTTATCAATTCAAATCTCAAAAATAAATATATTTTTATAGTTCACTTAGGAAACATAAAGTTATATTTCTAATTTCATTTTAGAACCGTCCCAAAATTGGACAGTTTTTTTTTTCTACTTAAGAAAGTAGCTACGACGCTTTTCTTATTGAAAACCAACAGGAGTGTTATCTTAAGATCAGAGCTGTCTTTAAGGCAGCTTTTTCGTGCGCCCGGCATGGGTGCAATCTATAGGGTGAAAGTCCCGAATCATGAAGGCAGTAGTAGTGGTTAGCTTAATGCAAGGGTGTCCACGGTGACGTGGAATCTGAAGGAAGCAAGCGGCAAACCTCCGGTCTGAGGAACACGAACTTCATATAAGGCTAGGTATCATTGGA